>JBMNOD010000004.1:0-76556 GCA_050942875.1 Kiritimatiellia bacterium | reverse complement strand
AGCCAATCTTGCCAATCTTGTAATCTTGTCTAACACAAAACCACATGAACACGACGAAGCCCATTCGCAACGATTAGGGGACAGACCCCAAGGGAATTATCCCGTCAGCGATTCCCATGAACGGCGGGCAATCATTTGGACAGGATTACAGGACTAACAGGATTGAATCCATCAAGCCAATCTTGTCAATCTTGTAATCTTGTCTAACACAAAACCACATGAACACGACGAAGCCCATTCACAACGATTAGGGGACAGACCCCAAGGGAATTATCCCGTCAGCGATTCCCATGAGCGGCGGGCAATCATTTGGACAGGATTACAGGACTAACAGGATTGAATCCATCAAGCCAATCTTGCATTTCGTCATGGTTCTCTTCATCTCATGCAATCCCAGAACTGCCTCGGGGTCACGATTTGTGTTTTTTTGCAGGATTCCAGCACGAGCAGATCCTTGTCGCCTGTCACGAGGCAAACCGCACCGCCGGCATCGGCGAGGCCAAGCAAATGGAGATCGTCCGGATCGCGACAAGCGTCGAGCGGGACAGGAGCGGGTTCGACGAAACGGCTGTTCTCTTGAAGCATGTTGCAGTAGTCCTGGACGACAGGACGCGGCACTTTGATTTTGCCCAGCAATTTGTCGTGGACATCTTGAACGAGGAGCGACGAGCAGATGATTTCATGCTCCTCCAGGCAATGCTCCAGCACGGCCTCGCAAAGCCCCCGCCCGGCAACGGCCGCAATCAGCACATTCGCGTCAAGAACGACAATCATGTCAATGCCCGGAAAACATCCTCGTCGGCGACAAGGCCCTGCGCCTCGGCATACGGCAAGATTTGACTGCGCACAGAGCGGAAGCGCTTGACCGCCAGATGCCGCCGAAGCGATTCCCGGACGATGTCGCTCGCGGTCTTGTGCTCAATGCGTCCCAGTCGCTGGATGTCGTTCCGAAGCTCTTTGGGCAGTCGAATGGTGAGTGTGGTCATGGTGCCTCCTTTCTTTGCAAGACAATGTAACACGACGCGCGGCCGGCTGTCAAGGGGCTCAAGAGGCGTTGACTGTCCCTCCTATTGCATGAACATCGCAAAAGATGTAGAATCAACCTCGTTCAGCAACGGATCTGAAAGTGATTTGGATTGACTGATCTGATGCAATGGAAAGCAACGGGCTGACTAGAACGCCAATCTTTCGCAAGCAATGAACTGCGCAGATGATTTGCGTTGTCCTTAGCCAAAAGAAGGAACGAAAATGAAGAAACAATGGGTATATGCCGGGGTTGCAATGACACTGGGGCTTGCAGGGTGCACATCCATCTATTGGGACAAGAACTACACTTATGAAGAGACGAAGCGCAAAGTCCCACGAACTCAAACACTACGAATCACCTCCGACCCCGCTTCCAGCCTGGCTGTAAACTCAAGGGACATGGGAAAGACCCCACGATCGGTCGATTTTTCCTACTCCGCCGATGAAGTCTGGTTCGCAAGGCATCAATACGAACGCAAGTTTCTTGGAAAACCTCGCATTGTCAACACCGACAGGAAAGTCGAGTCCGTGAACAACTCGGTAGCTTATTGGTTGAGGTTTGAAGCTCCCGGGTACGATGTAGTGGAAAAGCCTCTCGTTGTGCCTTTGTCGTCCAATGCTTTTTCGGCGTCGCTTCCCAAGGCCAAGGTCTATTGGGAACAGGACAAGCGCTTCCGCGGCATCCAGAGAAACCAGCCGCGCACCCAAGACTTGTCAATCAAATCGTCGCCTCCCGCGTTGCTTCACGTCGATGGAGAAGTCGTTGGCAACACTCCTTATGCAGCGACCTTCCAGTATGCCGCAGATGAGCTTTTGCTCGTGCATCAACGCTACGAAGACGCTCAAGGCAAGGCGAAGGCGTTGCTTGAAGAGGAGAAGACAAAGGACGAGTTCGTGAAAACCAAAAGTCACATTCTCAAATTTCAGGCGCCTGGCTACTACGATCTTTACTACCCGTTGACCATCCCAAGCAATGATGCGGAGATCAATGTGACCTTGGAGAAGGCCGGCGTTGTGCAATCCCCGCGTTGCTCGGTGCATGTCGAAGCAAGGGAGGCCTACTTCCCTGAGATTGAAGAGGCGCTCAAATCGTTTTCGAAGAAAAGGCCAATGCAGTGTGCCTATGAGAAGCCTCAACAAGTCACGAACCAGACATATTTCGTCCAGGAGTATTGGATTCATCCCGAGACCGCCCTCGAGTTTGACCAAATGGTTGGAAAAATGCGCAAGATGGCGAAGGAGAAACAGTTTGTTTTTGATTTGGTTGACACGCACCTCAACGCCAAGTTTTCCACGAACATTTTGGAGCCTGGCATTCAACATCTTGTCACGGCGGTCGTCAGACCTCAATCCGACCTGTATCTTGCACAAGGACAGGCGATTACGCATGTGGGGAACACGACAACGAACACAAGCTACACCTTTTCGGTCAGGCTGCGTCCTGAAGAGCGGAACATCTATTTGATCTCCAAGTACAAGCCCGACAACGCGCAATTTCCGCTTGTCGTCTACCAGGAAATCGATGTCTTTGCCCAGACTCAGAAGGAGCTTCACACCGTTGAGCAAGTGGTTGAAGGGGCGGGGGTGTCGAGGGCCAAACTGGAAGAGAAGAATTTGCTGAAGCCTTGACAAAGCACTCGACCGCCCGCCAGCCAGCAGCCAGCGCGCCGCGCCGGGGCGCGGGCGAATGGCGGCTTGCCGGGACGGCTGCGCCCCACCTCTGAGGCGCGCCGCGCCGGGGCGCGGGCGAGTGGGCGACGGGGCACGGGTTTTCCAACCCGTGGGCGAAGCACGGACAGGAATGTCCGTGCCCCTGTTGACAGAGGCGCCCTTCGCAGTCGAAGGGCGAATGGCGGCTTGCCGGGACGGCTGCGCCCCACCTCTGAGGCGCGCCGCGCCGGGGCGCGGGCGAATGGCGGCTTGCCGGGACGGCTGCGCCCCACCTCTGAGGCGCGCCGCGCCGGGGCGCGGGTTTTCCAACCCGTGGGCGAAGCACGGACAGGAATGTCCGTGCCCCTGTTGACAGAGGCGCGCCGCGCCGGGGCGGCGGGCGAGTGGCGGCCTGCCGGGACGGCCGCGCCCCACCTCTGTTTCTGAAGCTCCATGCGTACGATGTGGCTTTGTTCAAAGCGCAATTCGGCAAGGCCGCTTCAGCCCGATTTCAAGTTTCCAGTTTCAAATTTCACCCGCTCACTCCGCCTCAAGGTAGGCGAGTTCGGAGGCGGCCTGCTCCCAGAGGGCGTTGACGGTGGCGAATTCGTCCTGGATCTGGCCGAGGCGTCGGTTGACGTTTTCGAAGTCGGGCTTGGCGCCGGGGTCGGCAAGGGAGGCGACAAGCTCGGCCTGCTCGGCTTCGAGCTGGGCGATGCGGGCTTCGGCCGCCGCGACGCGGCGGGTCAGTGAACGCAGCAGCGGGCGGCGCTGTTCCTGTTCGGCGGCGCGCTGTCGGCGCAGATCCTTCTTGCTGAGCGTCGGCCTGGAGGCGTCCGGGGCGTCGTCGGCGTCGGTTGCCGGGGCGGAAGCGGACTCCGGCGCGGTGTCGGCATTGGCCTGGCGGCGGGCGGCGGCGGCCTCCTGGTCGATGCGTTCGCGGTAGTCGACGTAGCCGCCGACGAAGCGGCGCACGCCGGCATCGGAGACTTCGATGATCGTCTCGGCGATGGCCTTGACGAATTCGACGTCGTGGCTGACGAGGACGATCGAGCCTTCGTAGGCGGCGAGCTCCTCTTCGAGGGCGCGGCGGCCGTTGATGTCGAGATGCGTCGTGGGTTCGTCGAGCACGAGGAAGTTCGGCTTCGCCGCGAAGATGCGGGCGAAGGCGAGGCGGATTTTCTCGCCGCCGCTGAGGATGCCGGCGGTCTTGAAGGCGTCGTCGCCCGAGAAGCCGAAGCTGCCGAGGAGCGTGCGCGCCCGGGCGTCGGCGAGCGTGGCGTCCTCGTTTTTGACGACGTTGATCAGGCTGCGTTCGGGCGGGATGGTTTCCGCGAAATCCTGCGAGACGTAGCCCGGCACGACCTTGTGGCCGAGAAGGACTTCGCCTTCGGTCGGCGGTCGGGCGCCGGCGACGAGGCGGGCGAGGGTGGTCTTGCCCATGCCGTTGAAGCCGACGAGCGCGACGTGTTCGCCGCGGGCGATTTCAAAGGAGACGTTGCGGAACACCCAGTCCGCGCCGTTGTAGGAGAAGCCGGCGTCGCGCATCGAGAACGCGGTGGTGCCGCAGTGGTGGAACTCGGGGAGCCGGATGCGCCCGGACGTGGTGGCCTGGCGCGGGACGATGATCGGCTCCATCTTCTCGATCTGCTTGATGCGCGACTGCACCTGCGGCGCCTTGGTCGGGGTGTAGCGGAACGTGTCGATGAAGCGCTGCATCTGGTCGCGCAGGCGGTCCTGGTTGCGCTTGGCTGCGACGAGGCTTTCGTAGCGCTGGACGCGTTCCTGCAAATAGTAGTCGTACCCGCCGTTGTAGCGGGTGACGGTCTGGCCGTCGACTTCGAGCGTGACGTTCGTGAGGGTGCGCAGCAGGTAGCGGTCGTGGGAGATGATCAGCAAGGTGCCGTCGAATTCGCGCAGATGGCGCTGCATCCATTCGACGGCGGGCAGGTCGAGGTAGTTGGAAGGCTCGTCGAGCATGAGCACATCGGGGTTGGCGACGAGGGTGCGGACGAGTTCGGCGCGCATTTTCCAGCCGCCGCTGAATTCCTGGAAGGGGCGTTCGAAGTCGGTCGTGTGGAAGCCGAGGCCGCCCAGCGCCTCCTTGACGCGAATCTCGAGGTCGTAGCCGCCGCAGTGCTCGTACTCCGTTTGGAGGTCGCCGAGGCGGTCGAGCGCCTGGGCGCGTTCGCGGGAATCGACGTCGAGTTCGAGGATTTCGCGTTCGATGGCGTGGATTTCGCCTTCAAGCGCCCGGATGTCCGCCGATGCGCGCATGGCGTAGGAGAGCAGCGTGTCGGTGGCGTCCCAGCGGTCGAGCTGCTGGTGGAGGTGGCCGAGGGTCGGGCGGGGGCCGTCGAAGGCGACGGCGCCGGATTCCGGGGAAATCTCGCCGGCGATGAGGTTGAAGAGCGTGGACTTTCCCGCGCCGTTGGGGCCGACGATGCCGCAGCGTTCGCGGGGGTTGATCTTGAAGGAGACGTTGTTCAGCACGTCCTGCGCGCCGAAGTGGATGCTGACGTCGTTGAACGAAATCATGTCCCGGGCGACCACTCCTGTGGCTTGGCGGCCTCGCGGGCGAGGTTCTTGGCGATGGAGTCGAGGACGCCGTTGACGAAGCGTCCGGATTCGCGGGTGCCGAAGAACTTGCTGATGTCGACGGATTCGTTGATGACGACGGCCTGGGGCGTCTTCTCCTTGGCGAAGGCAAGTTCAAAGATTCCCATGCGCAACACGTTGCGTTCGATGCCGCCGATGCGCTGGATGTTCCAGTTCTTGACGCATGAGGAAATGAGCTTGTCGATGGCCTCGCGGTTTTCCAGGACGCCCATTACCAGGGATTCGGTGAATTTGCGAATGGGTTCCGGCGGGATGGGGGCGGGCTCGTCGTCTTCGCGCAGGCGAAGCTGGCCATTCCAAAACTCGCGAAAGATTTCTTCCGCGGATGTTTCGCTGTTGGGGTTCAGGTCGAGCTGAAAAAGGATTTGCACCGCCCATTCGCGGGCTTCACGACGTGTGGACATGGCATGAGATCCAGGGTTGCGGGGCTTCCGGCGCTACAGCGCCTCGAAGAGCGTCGCCATTTCGATGGCGGCGGCGGCGGCGTCCCAGCCCTTGTTCCCGGCCTTTGTGCCTGCGCGTTCGACGGCCTGCTCGATGGTGTCGGCGGCGATGATGCCGCTGAGCACCGGCACGTCAAATTGCAGCCCGATTGCCGAGAGGGCGCGTGTGACCTGGGTGTTGATGAGCCCGGCGTGCGGCGTGGCGCCTTGGATCACGCAGCCCAGCGCGATGATCGCGTCGTATTTGCCGGACTTGGCCAGGCGTTGCACGGCATGCGGGATCTCGGCGGCGCCGGGCACGCGGACCAGGACGAGGTCTTCCGAGCGAGCGCCATGACGCACCAGGCAGTCCTCGGCACCCTTGAGCAGCTGCTCGGTGAAGAAGCTGTTGAAACGGCTCAGCACGATGCCGAATTGCTTGCCTTGTGCCGAAAGCTGGCCTGTGATTTCTTTCATGCGTAATCTCCAATAAAAAAAACGACTCTCCCTATTTAGCGGGAAAACCCGTAAAAAAGCAAGAAAAAACGACTTTTGTCAAACGGCCAGGCGAGTCAAGTTTGCCAAGATGGCGGCGATGGCGGCAAGGTGAAGGGCGATGGCGCCGGGCGTCCAGAGCAGGGGATGGGGGCCTTGTTTGCGGGATGTCCCGAGGAAGCGGGCGGCCAGTGCGCAGCCGCCGGGCAGCGCCACGGCGCCGATGGCCAGGAACCATCCGCCTGTGGCCGAGGCGATTGCAAGCAGCGCGAGTTCCGCGATCATGGCCGGCCGGGCGTCGAGGCGGTGCGGTGTCACGCGGAGGCGGGTTCGTCCCGCCGCGGCGGGACGACCCACGACGCGGGCGTTGTCGCCTGCGTCCGCCGCTTCAATGCAGGCGGTTTCGTCGCCGCACGTGAACGGCGGCAGCGCCGCCTGGCTGGCCGAGACGATCTCCTGCGTCTTGGCGCAACGGATCTCCGCGAAGGCGCGGCGTCGCACGGCGTTGATCTGGATGCGAAGATCGAAGCCAGGGGTTCGGGCCACAAGCAGGCGCACGGGCGCTCCGGTGGATGCGGCCTGCCGAAGCGCCGCCTTTGCGGCCGCGGCCAGCGGACGCGCCGCGGGCGCCAGCGGATCGACTGCAACGGTCACATCGGGGCGAAACACGACGGGCGCGGCGATGGCGTCGAGCAGGCCGGGAAGGAGCGCCGCCCCGGCGCCGAGGAGCCATGCGCCGACGAGTCCGCCCGGCGCGCCGATCGCCGTTTCGGCGAAGCCGGAGATCCAGAAGGCGGCGAGGACGAGGGCGGAGATCGGCCGCATGGCTCAAACTCCCGCGAGGGTTCGGATCACATGGCCGGCGATCACGAGACCGGCCGCGCCCGGCACAAACGAGAGGCTTCCCGGCGGGAGGCGTTCGTCGCCGGGGGCGGAGGCGTCCGCGAGCGGGGAGGGCGCGCGCGGTTCTTCGGTGGAGAAGACGACGTCGAGGCTCGTGATGTTCTGCTTGCGGAGCCGTTTGCGCATCACGCGCGCCAGCGGGCAGCGATCCGTGGCGAAGAGATCGGTCAGCGTGAAGCACGTGGGGTCGAGCTTGTCGCCGGCGCCCATGGCGCTGACGACGGGCGTGCCGACCGCTTTGGCGCGGACGATGAGTTCCACCTTGGCGCCTGGCGAATCGATGGCGTCCACGACGAAGTCGAAGCGGGTCAGATCCACGGCGTCGGCCGTTTTGGCGGAGTAGCGCAGCGCCAGCGCCTCGACATTTGCCTGGGGATTGATGTCGAGGATGCGTTCGCGCATGACTTCGACCTTGAGGCGGCCGAGCGTCGAGACGAGGGCGACGAGCTGCCGGTTGAGGTTGCTCTTGTCCACGCGATCGGGGTCGATCAGCGCGAGGGCGCCGACACCGCCACGCGCGAGGGCTTCGGCGGCGTAGGAGCCGACGCCTCCGATGCCGACGACCAGAACGCGCGCGGCGGCGAGGCGGCGCACGCCTTCAGCGCCGAGGAGCATCGCGCTGCGGACGGTCGCGGCGGCGTCCATCAGACGCCGAAGGTGTCGTGTTCGTCGTCCGCGACCGGCGTCGGAAGCGGATGGCGGGTTGACTGGCCGGCGTGAGAAGCACGGGCGGGGCGTTTGCGCTTCCAGAAGGCGAGCTTGCCGAAGAAGCCCTTGACCGCGCGGGAGATCCGCGCGCCGAGCCTGGGGTTCCGCACGGCCTCAAGGCGCTTGATGCCTTCGAGGAGCTCGTCGGGCGTGAAGTCCATGCGGTAGATGTTTTCTTCGATCTCCATCTCGAGGCGTCGCTCGTCGGTGAGGCCGTCGACGATGGTGGCGTCGATCATCTTCCAGCCGAGGCGCTGGGCGGCGGTGAGGCGGCGGTGGCCGGCGACGAGCTCGAGATCCCGCGTGACGGTGATGGGGTTGAGCTGTCCGCAGCGACTGAGGCTTTGCATGAGGGGCTCGAGGTTGCCGAGATCCTTGCGGATGCGGTCGGGCACTTTAATGCTGCTGATCATCACCTGCATGTCATCTGTCCTTCTGGTCTGTGGTGGGGTGGATTGTTCCGTTGGCGGCGGCGTCCGCTTCGTCGAAGCCTGGCTCCAGCGCCATCCAGCGCATGTCGTCGCCGTCGAAGAGGAAGCGCCCGGAGAAGGGCGTTCCGGCGAGCATCATCGGGAACCAGTGGCGGTCGTCTTCCCACATGTCGTCGTAGGGAATGGCGTCGACGGGGAACCACTCGGGCCGGGCTTCGTCTGTTTCGACGGGGTCGCCGATCCAGCGGGTGGCTTTGAAAACGTGGCCGTGCAAAGCGTAGCCGTCGGTGAATTGAAAGCGAAGGGAGCCGCAGAACCGGGGGTCGAGGACCTCGATGCCAAGTTCCTCGCGCGTTTCGCGCACGGCGGCCTGGACGGGGGTTTCGCCGGGTTCGAGGCGCCCGCCCGGGCCGTTGACCTTGCCTCGGCCGAGACCGCGCTTCTTGTGGATGAGCAGGACTCGCCCGTCGCCATCGAAGACGAAGAGGAGGGTGGCGACTTCGGTGGGGCGCCATTGCGGTCCTTTGAGCGCGCGCCACTTGGGTTCGAGGGGGGGCTTGGCGATGCCCATGCTAGATCGGGCTCCTGCGAAGAAGGGTGTTGCCGTCGCCGAAGAGGGCGATTCGCGGCTCGTGCCTGTCGGCCTCCTCATCCGCGAGCATGCAGAAGGAGAAGACGATGACGCGGTCGCCGACGGCGCCCTTGTGGGCGGTGGCTCCATTGAGGCAGCAGATCTTGGAGCCTCGTTCGCCGGTGATGGCATAGGTTTCGAAACGTTCGCCGTTCTCGAGATTGGCGACGAGGATCTTCTCGAACTGGCGGATCCCAACCATCTCCATGAAATCGGGGTCGAGGGTGAGGCTGCCCTGATAGTGGAGCTCGGCGGCGGTCACCGTGAGATTGTGTAGTTTGGCCTTTAGAAAAATGGATAGCATAATCACTCCTGCACTTCCGAACAAGTTACTCTTTCCTGCCTCGGTTTTCAAGAAAGATGTTGCAACTTTCTTGACTCGCACCCGGTTTTTCTGTATTTTTCACATCTGACTTTACGATTCTCGCGTTTTTCAGCCTTCAAGACCCTTTCTTTCGCTCTCGGTTGCATAGGCGGCGCGGTTTTGGATGTCCCCGAGGCGCTTTTTCATTCTCCGGCGCCGAGGGCGAAACGTCAGCAAAAGGACAGGCAATGGATTTGACATTCTACGGTGCGGCTCAAACGACGACGGGGTCGATGCATCTTGTCGAGCACGCAGGCTACAAGGTCCTGTTGGACTGCGGGCTCGTTCAGGGCAAGCGCAAGGAGTCCTTCGAGCTGAACCGCACGATGCCGATTTCCGTGGACGAGATCGATGCCGTGATCCTCTCCCACGCCCACATCGACCATAGCGGCCGGTTGCCCGCGCTCGTGCGCCAGGGCTACCGCGGCCCCATCTACGCCACGCCTGCGACGCGCTCCCTCGCCGACGTGATGCTGCGCGACTCCGCCTTCCTTCAGGAAAAGGATGTCGAATACGTCAATCGGCGTCGCGGTCGGCAGGGGAAGCGCCTTTTCGAGCTCCTTTACGACCAAGGCGACGTCGAGGAGACGATGACGCTTTTTCGGACGCTTGACTACGGCCGGCGCCAGACGGTCGTCCCCGGGCTCGAACTGACGTTCAACGATGCCGGCCACATCCTTGGCTCCGCCACTTGCACGCTTGATTACATGCGCGACCGACTGCCGCGCCGTCTGCTCTTCACCGGCGACCTGGGCCAGCGGAACACGCCCTTTCTCAACGATCCCGTCGTTGTGCCGGACGTGGACGTGTTCATCACGGAATGCACCTACGGCGACCGCAACCATCCCACGCGTGAAAACGTGCTCGGGCGCCTCAAGGACTACGTCGATCTGATCTGCCAGCACAAGTCGAAGCTTGTGATTCCCGCCTTCAGCGTCGGTCGCACGCAGCAGATCATCATGATGTTCAACGAGCTTGTGGAGAATCGCCGCATTCCTGTCGTTCCGGTGTTCGTGGACAGCCCGCTTTCGAAGAAGGCCACCGAGATTCATCGCACCCACACCGAATGCTTCAACGAACGCACACGGCGCCAGCTTGAATCCGGCGATGATCCGTTTCGTTTCCCCGGTCTTCGCTTCACGTCCTCGGTCGAGGAGTCCATGGCCATCAACAAGGCCCCCGGGCCGATGATCATCATCTCGGCCTCGGGCATGTGCGAGGGCGGCCGGATTCTCCACCACCTCAAGCATACGATCAGCCATCCGATGAACGTGATCCTCATCACGGGCTTCCAGGCCAGCGACACGCTGGGGCGCAAGATCGTGGAGCGCGAGCCCGTGGTGAAGATCTTCGGCGAGGAGCATGAGCTTCGCGCAACGGTCTTCACGATCAACGAGCTTTCCGCGCATGCCGACAGCACCGGACTCGTCAATTACGCGAAGGCGCTTGGCCCCTCGCTGGAGCACGTCTTCTGCGTCCACGGCGAGCCCGAGTACTGCGAGGCGCACAAACGCTCGCTTCAGGAGGCCGGCATTCAGCGGGTCGACGTCCCCGTCTCCGGTCAACGTTTTCAAAATGTCTAACCTCGCTTCCCGGCGCTGCGCCGGGTCCACACAACACCAAACAACGTATTTCCAGCAATATGATCAACGTCAAAGTCATCGGCGCCAGCGGCTACGGCGGCATCGGCATCATCGAACTTCTCCTTCGCCACCCCGAGGTGCGCATCCAATCGCTCGTCGCCCTTGAAAGCGTCGGCCTGCCCATCTCGGACATCTGGCCGCATCTCTCGGGCTTCTGCGATCTCGTCGTGCAGCCGCCGGACAGCCCGGAAGCGCAGGCGCCCGCCGACGTCGTCTTTTTCGCCACGCCGGACGGGGTGGGCATGAAGTCGGCGCGCGCCGAGCTCGACAAGGGCGCGAAGGTCATCGACTACAGCGGCGACTTCCGCTTCAATTCCGCCGAGGACTACGCGGAGTATGCGCGGCGCATCGGCAAGAACCCGGTTCACGCCGACCCCGATCTGCTCCCCATGACCGTCTATGGGATGACGGAGCTGCACCGCGCGGAAATCACGGCCGAGCGTCGCCTTGTCGGCAATCCCGGCTGCTTTGCGGTGAGCTGCATTCTTGGCCTTGCGCCCGCCGCCGCCGCTCGCGCGATTCGGCTCGACTCCATCATCTGCGACTGCAAGTCCGGCATTTCCGGGGCGGGCAAGAAGCTCGCCGCCACGCATCACTTCCCGAATCGCCACGAGATGATGAACGCCTACCGGCTCGCCGGGCACCAGCATGTCTGCGAAGTCGAGCGCGAACTCTCGCGGCTCGCCGGCGCTCCCGCCGTCGTCACGTTCACCGCGCAGGTCGTTCCGCTTTGCCGCGGCATCATGTCCTGCCTCTATGCGGATCTCCTTGAGCCCACGACGGAGGAGGCGATGTTGGCGATCTATCGCGACTTCTATCGCGACAGCCCGTTTGTGCGCGTGCTGCCCTCGACGGCCAACGTCGGTTCGATGCATGTTCGTGGCACGAACTTTGCTAACGTGGTTGTCAGCGTCGATCCGCGCGTCAATCGGCTGCGCGTCGTCTCCTACATCGACAATCTCGTCAAGGGCCAGGCGGGTTCGGCGCTCCAGAACATGAACCTCGTCTGCGGCCTGCCCGAGACGACCGGCCTCGACCGCCCGTCGTTCTTCCCGTAATCCTGCGCGGGACGCCCTTGCGGGCGCACGACAACGTTTGCGCGGCTTGCGCGCTTCATTTCCACCCTCATCCAGCAGCAAAGGCAACAACCATGGAAACAGACAAGACCCCCAAGACCCTCATCGCAGAGGACATTGAGATCACCGGTTCGATCAAGTGCGCCAGCAGCGTCCAGTTCGATGGAAAGCTCAATGGCGACCTCGTTTGCACCGCCGCGGCGCTTTTCGGCAAGTCCGCCGTTGTCAAAGGCAACGTCTCCGCCGAATCCGTCAGCGTTTCCGGCGCCATCGCCGGCAACATCACGGCCAAGGACCGCATCGAGATGAAAAGCACGGCCAAGGTCGAGGGCGACATCCGCGCCAAGCGCCTGACCGTCGAAGACGGCGTGACCTTCATCGGCAAGTCCGAGGTGAACCCCGGCGGCTTTGGCGATTCGCCCGCTCCTCGTGCATCGTCGGCCCCCACGCCCCCGCCCACGTCCACGCCTGCGTCTTCCGCGACCTCTGGCACCGGAGACTCCAAGCGCGGCTAGCCGGCTCCCGAGGTCACGGGAATGTCGCCGAGCGATCCGAACATCATCGACGGTTTCAAATCCGTGCAGGCCATGAAACGCGCGGCCGCCCGCGCGTCCGTCAAGCCTCGCTACCATAATCCCGCCGATAAAGACGCGCCTGCCGATCCGCCTTCGGCGCCTGCCGACCCGCCTCCGGCGACGGCCGCGCGCCCGGGCGGCCATGTCGTCGTGCCCAAAAAGCAGCTCGTGATCTGCTATGCGTGCGGCTATGCGCATACGCTTTCGGGGAAGGTGGCCAATCCCTACTGTCCGAAGTGCCGGCTGGTCTTCAAGACCGAGGATGTCGTGGTCGCGGGTCCGCACAGCGAGGACATCGTGACCATTGGCAACGTGACCATCGCGCCGGAAGCCGCCTTCGCCCCCGGCGTCAAGGTGACGGGCCAGAACATCCTGCTGGACGGCGATGCCACGCCGCTGGCATCCGTCGTGGCGACGGAGTCGATCGAGATCGGCGCCCGGGCGAAGTTCGACCCGTCGGTCGTCAACAATCTCTCCGGCGTCGTCCGCATTCCGGCCGGCAACGACATCGTGCTTGAGGCGCGTCTGAGCTGCGCGGAACTCGAAATCTTCGGCACGCTCAGAGCGTCGGTTTCCGTGATGAAGTCGGCGCGCATCCACTCGGGCGGGGCGCTCGTCGGCGCCTTCCAGGGGCCGACGCTGTTCATGGAGGATGGCGCAGGTCTTTTTGGTGAAATCGACTTGTCGCCCGCCCACCGCCAGGAGCCGCCCAGGCCCTCGCGCGCCAGACCGTCTCCACGGGGTTGATCGAGGGGGATTGATCGTCTTGAAGAACACGCCCCTCCCTTTCATGCGGACATGTCTGGCAGCCCTCGTTTTGGGGTTGCAGGGCATCGGCCTGGCCGCTTCCACGGTCGTCCTGGAAACCGAGACGTTTTATGATGCGGACACCGGCAGCGTGCAGTGGTCGATTCGAAATTCAGGCGATGCGCTGGCGGATTCGCTCGTGGTCACTGCATGCCCTTTTCAAGGGGAGGCCGTCAGCAGCGAGCCCGTGTTTGTCGATGCCGGCGATGCGGTCTCGGGCGTGTTGCCGGCGGGGGCGCCGCCCGACAGGCCCGGCGTGTACATCGTCCCCCTTCACATCGCCTATGCGGACTCGGTCGGCAGGACGAACGAGACCGTGTCCTGGGCACGTTGTTTCATCGGCGTGGATGCGACGGCCTGGGCTTCGCCGCTCGACGCCGCGCTCGCGGCCCCCATGCCCGCGGCCGGCGAGGATCCGCGCTTGAAACAATCCAGGACGCTGTCCCTGGCCGTGAACTCCTCGGTCGATGAATCCGTGGACGCTTCCCTCCGCATGTTGCTGCCCGCGGGTTTCCAGCTCGCGGACGATGCGCCCAGGACGGTGTCGGTTCCGGCCCGCGGCATCGTCGTGGTGGACATCGACATCGAGAACCGGCCGCTTTCTCCAGACGGCTCCGCCACCCTGCCTGTCGCGGCGCTGCTTGAGTTCGAGACGGCGGATGGGTTCCACCATGTTGTCGAGACGTTTGCCCAGTTGGATTTGCAATCCGACGCTCCTGCCGCAGCGTCGGACTTGCCGCAACGGCTGCCGCAGGAGATCACCTGGGCGCTGGCCGCAATCTGGCTGGCGGCGTCTTTGCGTCGGCTGTGGGGGCGTGGCCAGCCTCCTGGCGCTGCGCCAGAGGCGCGTGGCACGGTCTGGGCGTGGTGCGATGCCGGGCTGGTGGCGGGGTTGACACTCTACCTCGGCTGGATGCTCAACGCGCAGCTCGTCTGGCTCGATACGTTGTGCGTCGGCGGCGACACGCCGGCGCATCACTACTTGATCTCGCACATCCGCGAGACGGGGCGGATCGTGTCGTGGGCGCCGGGCTGGTGGAGCGGGTTCCCGATGTTCCGCTTCTACTTCCCGCTGCCGTATGCGGCGATGGCGCTGCTTTCAACGGTCGTCCCGCACAATGTGGCGTTCAAGATCGGCTCCATCGCGGGGATCCTGGCGCTGCCGGCTTGCCTCTACGCGTCGGGGCGCATTTTGCGCCTGCGCCGTCCCGCGCCCGCGATGCTCGCCTGTCTGGCCGTGCCGCTGGTTCTCGACAACACGCACAACATGTGGGGCGTGAACGCCTACAGCACGTTGGCCGGCATGATCGCGAACAGCTGGAGCTTCGCGCTGCTGGCGCCGGCGATGGCGATGGCGCTCCGCGACGCGCTCGAAGGCCGCTGCCGCGTGCGGACGGCGCTGATGCTCGCGGCCGTCGTGCTGTCGCATTTCTTCACGTCGATGATGGCGGCGCTGGTGCTCGCCTTCGTCTTGTTGTCTTTTGCGGCGGCGCCGGAGCTTCGGAGGAGCGGCTTGCCGCTGATGCGGCGTCCGTGGGCCGTCCTGG
Source organism: Kiritimatiellia bacterium (assembly GCA_050942875.1). Classification (GTDB taxonomy): domain Bacteria; phylum Verrucomicrobiota; class Kiritimatiellia; order RFP12; family UBA3636; genus JAAZAI01. The sequence continues at coordinate 61,659 of JBMNOD010000004.1, read as the reverse complement.
CGGCGGAGGGGACGGGCGCGCTTCTGCTGACGGCGTGGTGGGTGGTCCCGTTGTACGCGGAGCGGGCCTGGTCGGTGGATTTCGGCGGACGCTGGGACATCCGCTTCTTCCGCCAGTTGCCGCCGTTGGCGACGTGGCCGCTGCTGGCCGCGCTGGGGGCGGGGCTTGTAGCGGTGGTGGCGGTGCGCGTCCGCGAGCCTGCGTCATCGGGCTGGCGCGGCGATGCGCATTGGTTTTTTGCGCATTTGGGGCTGCTCGGGTTCTCGCTGCTTTTCTTCTTTGTCGGCGGGGCGTTTTCCGATGTCTTCGTGAACTGCCGGTTCTGGCCGTTCATCGTCTATTCGCTGCTGGTCGTCGGGGCGTTGGCGTTTGCGCACGCCTCGCGGATTGCGGGCTTGCAAGCGCTCGGCGTGGTGGTCTGCCTGTGCGCCTGCCTGTCGTTCGCCTGGCAAACGGAAGGCCACGAGGACAATCCGGCGTGGTCGTGCGCGAACCACGTCCGCCATTGGGCGCGGTACAATTTCGAGGGGCTGGATGGGATTCGCGAGGGGGACGTCGTCGGGCGCATCGTGGACCGGGTTCGCGGGACGGGCGGGCGGCTCTCGCAAGACATGCATCCCGGGCACGAGGCGCTGGGATCGAGCCGCGTCTTCGAGGCGATGCCGCACCTCTGCGGCAAGCCGATTCTGGAGGGCGGCATTGTGAACTCCGCGCTCGGGTCGCTGGCGGCCTACACGATCCAGTGCGAGATTTCGGAGCATCCGGCGGGATGGCCCCTGCTGGTGAAGCCGCAGCCCTTCAACCCCGCGTCGGGCATGCGACATCTTGAGTTCATGAACGTCCGGCATTTTGTCGCGCGCGGCCGCCGCGTCCAGGAGGCGTTTGACGCGGATGCGGGCTGGACGCGCATCGGCGCGTTTGGCGGCGGCAAGTGGAAGCTCTACGAGAGCCGGCTGGGGTCGGCGTCGCCCGTGCGCGTGTGGAAGACGCCGTTGCCGGTCTTTGAATCGACGCATGTTCAGCGCGATTTGCTGGAGTGGATGTACACCCCGGCGGCCGTCGAGACGCCGGCGGTGCTGGCGGGGCAGGGGACGCCCGCGCCGCCGGGCGTCGCCGTGCAGACCCATGCCGACTACGTCGCCTGGCTGGCGTCGCTCACGAACGGGCCGCCTGCGGCGGGTTGGCTCGATACTTGCTCCACGCCATGCGACGACGTTGAGAAGCTTCCGGATGGCGGCATTCGCTTTCGCACCGACTCGCCGGGGCTTCCGCATGTCATCGCCATTTCCTACGCTCCCAACTGGCGCGCGCGCGGCGCGGACGCCGTTTATTTTTTGACACCCGGGCATCTGGCCGTGTATCCTGTTGGAAATGAAGTCGAACTGGTTTACGACGACGGTGTTGTCGTCGTGGTCTCGCGCGTGGTTTCCATTGCCATGGTGGTTGCGCTGGGGTCTTTCGCTACGAAACGGTGGATAAGAAATTCGTCCTCGGGGGAGAAAGCATGAATTGGATTTTGAACTGGGATGTTTCCTACATTGTCCAGCAGACAGCCATCCTCTCGCTGTATCCGGTCGTTCCGCTGCTGGTGATTGCCGTGATCGGTCGTCGTCGGAACCTGTTTGTCTGGTGTGGCTGTGCGTACATTGCCACCTTCGCGGTGGCGCTGGTGATCATCGTCTCGTCCGCGCTTGGGTTCTTTGGAAAGACGCCGCCCTACAAGCCCTTCCGGGTCGGTCCGTCCCTGTATTCCATCCGGAGCCTGTTGTACGTCTTCATCATCTGGCTTTGGATTCCGGCGCTGACGATCCTCGGCGCGTTGATGATCGTGATCAAGGCTCGCCGGAAGCATTCGGCCATTCCCGCTGCGATGCGGGGGATTGCCGCATGTTTCGCGATCATCGGCTCCATCTGGACGGTGTTTCTCTTCCACGCGTGCGGTTTCATGCACGAGGACACCCGATGGTCGGCGAATTTCAGCATCCGGCGCTGGCAGCAGATCGAGGAAGGGATGACGCGGCAGGAGCTGCTGGCGCTGATGGGGCGTCCGCTCAACGTGGAGAAGGCGTCCGGCAGCGAAACGCTGATGTGGTCGGTTTTCCTCCACACGGGCTACTGTGCGAAGGTCGTCGTGGAGGACGGCAAGGTCGTCTCCGTGGATCGTCCGCTGCGGTTCAACCGGCATCGGAACTAGGTTTTTGGGGCTGGCCCCCAAAAACAGTGAGGGGCGAGGAGTGAGGCGTGCGTCGCGTTGGCTGGGGCGGAGCCCCGGCGGAAACTCCTCACTTCCCACTCCTCTCTTCCCACTAGAGCGACTTGAGAAATAGCATAGCCGCACGATTTGAACCAGGATTCGGCGTTTTGAGCTGGAGGATAGAATATGGACACGGATTTTCTCAAACCGCTCTAATAGATGAAGAGCATCTCGCGGTATTTGGGGAGGGGCCAGCAGGCGTCGTCGACGAGGAGTTCGAGGGCGTCGACTTGTTCGCGGAGCTTGTCCATGGTCGCAAGGGTCTCGGCGGAATCGCGGGCGGCGATCGCCTTGCGCAACGCATCGCAGGCGGCGTCGAGGCGGTCGATGCCGGCGCCGACTTGTTCGGCCAGGCGGCGGAGGCAGCCGACGCCGGTCTCGAGCTTGCTCTGGGCGGCGGTGGCGAGGTTCGCGGTGAGGCGGCCGTAGTAGGCGGCGGAGACGGGCAGGATCATGCTGGTGGCGATTTCAAGGGCGACTTTGCCTTCGATGCGGAGCTTCCGGCGGTATTCCGCGAGGAAGACCTCGTGGCGCGACTCCATCTCGATCTTCGAGAAGACGCGGTGCTTCTCCATCAGCTTCTGGTTCGCGGGGTCGAGCAGGGGCTTGAGCGCTTCGGGCGTGGTTTTGAGGTTGGGCAGCCCCCGGCGGGCGGCTTCGGCCTCCCATTCGGGGCTGTAGCCGTTGCCGTTGAAGATGATCCGGCGGTGCTTGACGACGATGTCGCGGACGACTTTGACGACGACGTTGTTGAATTCCCTGGGCGAAGCTTTCTCGAGCTGTTCCGAAACGAAGTCGAGCGATTCCGCGACGATCGTGTTGAGGAACATGTTCGAGGTGGCGCACGACTGGCTCGAGCCGGGCGCGCGGAATTCGAACTTGTTGCCGGTGAAGGCGAAGGGGCTCGTGCGGTTGCGGTCCGTGGTGTCTTGCGGCAGGGCGGGGAGGACGTCCACGCCGATGCGCATGGTGGCGGCCTTGCGGCTGGAGGAGACGGAGCCCTTGGCGATCTGGTCGAGGATGCCTTCGAGCTGGTCGCCCAGGAACACGGAGATGATCGCCGGGGGCGCCTCGTTGGCGCCGAGGCGGTGGTCGTTGGCGAGGCTGCACGTGGTGGAGCGCAGCAGGTCGGCGTGGAGGTCGACGCCGCGAAGGATCGCCGAGAGCACGGTGAGGAAGATCATGTTCTGCTCGGGATCGGAGCCGGGGTCGAGCAGGTTGCGCGAGCCGTAGCCGATGGACCAGTTGTTGTGCTTGCCGGAGCCGTTGATGCCGGCGAAGGGCTTTTCGTGGAGCAGGCAGACGAGGCCGTTGCGTTCGGCGACCTGGCGCAGCGTCTCCATGACGAGCATGTTGTGGTCCACGGCGATGTTGAGGTCCTCGAACACCGGCGCCAGCTCGAACTGGGCGGGCGCGACTTCGTTGTGGCGCGTCTTGGCGGGGATGCCGAGCTTCCAAAGCTCTTCCTCGACCTCGGTCATGAACTTGATGATCCGGGGCTTGATGGCGCCGAAGTAGTGGTCTTCGAGCTGCTGGTGCTTGGGGGGCGGGGCGCCGAAGAGGGTGCGTCCGGTCTGCAGGAGGTCGGGGCGGTTGAGGTAGAATTTCTTGTCGATCAGGAAGTACTCCTGCTCGGCCCCCAGCGAGACGATCGGCGTGTCTTCCGGGATGCCGAAGCATCGCATGAGGCGGGTCACGGAGGCCTTGAGCGCCTGGATGGAGCGGAGCAGGGGGGTCTTCTTGTCGAGCACTTCGCCGGTGTAGCTGCAGAAGGCGGTGGGGATGCAGAGCGTGGCGCCGTTGGCGTGGCGCTTGATGAACGCCGGGCTCGTGGGATCCCAGGCGGTGTAGCCGCGCGCCTCGAACGTGGAGCGGATGCCGCCGGAGGGGAAGCTGGAGGCGTCGGATTCGCCGAAGACGAGGTTCTTGCCTGAGAAGGCGAAGACGGCCTTGCCGCGAGGCGCCTGGGTCACGAACGACTCGTGCCGCTCGGCGGTGCCGCCGGTGAGCGGCTGGAACCAGTGCGTGTAGTGCGTGGCGCCGCGGTCGACGGCCCACTCCTTCATGGCGTGCGCGACGTCGCCGGCGATCTCCGGATCGAGCGGCGCCGCCTTTTGCGCGGTCTCCAGCAGCTTTTCGGCGATGTCGCGGGCGAGATGCCTGCGGATGGCGGTCTCGTTGAAGACGTCGATGCCGTAGTGGTCGATGGTCGCCGGACGCGGTTCGCAGGGAACCGGAACGGGGTTGACGGCGATCTCGTTGATGGCGTGGGTTCGGTTGCGGTTGCTCATAGTTGCAATTGATGACGTTTCTGATCTTGAGAGACTCGATGCGACAGACGGTCGGCTTGCTTCACTGTTTTGCCGGTTTTGCCGTTTGCATCGCCTTGAACCAGGCTTTGGCCATTTTCATCTGGCCCTGGGGATTGGGGTGCGCCCAGTCGAAGGTGTCGCTCTCGGGTTTGCCGGGCATTTCAAACCAGCCCTTGTAGTGGTGGACGGTGGCGACGGGCGATTCCGCCGTCGCCAGCTCCGTCGCCAGCGCCTCGACGAGCGGCCGGATTGAATTTGCGCCTTTGGAGCAGTTGAAGTTGAGATGGCCGAGCAGCACGACGACGCGCGGGTTCTTCGTCCGGAGGAACGCGATGAAGTCGCGCAGGGGCTTCTGGACGGTGTCGTCGTGCGGCGTGTTGTCCTGGTCGTTCGTGCCGAGGTGGATCAGCACGAAATCTGGCGGCGGCGCATGGTGCTTCCAGGCCGCCTGGACCTTCGCGAGCGCCTCGGCGGTCTTGGCGCCGTAGTATCCTTCGTGATCCGGATCGAATGGGACGCCCTTGGCGACATCCGGCCATTGGGCTCCGGCTTCAAGGCCGGCTTGGCGCGAGCCAATGAAATCGTAGGCGATGCCCGCTTGATGCAGAAGCTTCTGAAGCGGGAGCCGATACGTATGTTCCGCGCGGTTCACGCGCCCGCCCTGCGTGATTGAATCGCCGACGCAGAGAATGCGCCAGGGTGTCGCCTGGCTTGCGGTGGTGGCCGCGCCTGCGGAGAAGCACAGCGCGAGCAGTGCAAGGAAGAAAGATCGAATTTTCATAATGGCACCGTGCGGTGTTGATGGATGCGAAGTTGGATCCCGCGGATTAAAGAAATAGCAGTTTTTGAGATGAAAAGCAAGAATTTGCATTTTCCACCGTCATGTTGTAGACTTGATCCCTCAGATGGCTTTTTTACGGCACCCGCGGCCTTGCCGCGTTTTTCACTGCTTTTCTCGCGCGGCAATCCCATGATTCTCGAACAAGAACTTACGCTCGAACAACGCAAACGTTCGCAGCGCAACATCAACGCCTTCAACGCCGTCAACGGCCTTTCCTACATGTGCGTGGGCGAGACGCTCATGATCTTGCTTGCGCTCAAGCTTGGGTTTTCGGATGTCGTGACCGCCGTTCTCGGCGGCATGATGTTCTTTGGCTTTGTCCTGTTGCCGCTGGGCAAAGTCGTTTCCGCGAGGGTCGGGGGCGCCCGGAGCCAGGCTGTCTTCTGGGTCGCGCGCAATTTTGCCGCGCTGGTCGTGGCTTCTTCCGCGCTCTGGAAGCATTTTGGGCTTTCGGCCCTTGCGCTGATCTGTCTGGTCGGGGGCGCGTTTTTCTTCTATGGTTTTCGCGCGGCCGGCGTTGTCATGTCCCAGCCGCTTCTGGGCGACATTTCGACGGACGAGGAACGGCCTCGGTTCATCGCCACCAACAGCGCTTTGTTTTACGCGGCCTGTTTCGTGGCGTTGATCGCGATCAGCGTCGTGCTCAAGATTTCGGAGACGCTGCTTGCCATTGCGTTGATCATTGTCGCGGGTTCGGCTCTCGGGGTGTTCGCCTCGACATTTCTGCGCCGTGTCGACGAGACGGGCGCGATTCGCGATTCGGCCCGGCGCCCGGTGGTGCATGAAATGGTCGAGGCCTTGCGTGACAGCTCGTTCCGCCGGTTGTTGCTCGGCAGTTTCGTCAACAATCTCTCGCTCGTGATGCTGGCGCCGGTATCGGTGCTTTTCATCAAGCGGGGCCATGGCGTGAGCGACACGGGGGCGCTGCTTTTTTCGTTGCTCCAATATGGCTCTGCGGCGTTGGCCTCGATCGCGGTGGCGAAGATCACCCCCCGGATTGGACCGCGCAAGACGCTGATCCTGGCTTACAGCCTGATGCTCGTCACGGCCGTTTTGTGGTCGTTTGCACCGGATGTGTTCACGGCCGCGATGTCGCTGGCCGCCTTGCTTTTCGCTTTGGCCGGGGCGACGCGCGTGACGTCCGAGAATTCCGTGACGCACTACTTCTTGCAGACCGTCTCGGCCGAGCGGCGGGTGTCTGCCACCATGCTGATGAACATGGTGACCGGCGTCGGCGCCGGCGCGATCGGGATGCTGCTGTCGGGCGGGTTGCTGCATTGCCTGGGGCGGGGGGTTGATCCGTCGGCGACCGGCGCCGTGATGATCCCGGTCTATCGGCGTTACTTTGCGCTGGCCTTCGCGCTGTTGCTGCCGGGTCTTTTCTGCTTGTTGCGCATGGTGCCGCTGCCCATGGAGAAGCGTCGGCAGAAGCGCAGCGGGTGGCAGGCGCCCTAGTTGCCGCGCGTTTAAAATCCATCATTGAAAAAATCCGCGTCTTTCGGTAAGCTATCCGGTCATATGCAGCAAGATGAAGCATCAACACTCAAGGGCTTTCGACCCGATCCTTGGCGATGGGTTGCGTTCGTCGCGGCGACGATCGCGGCCGTCTGGCTCTATGTCGCCTTTGGCAGCGATTCAGACGTTGCCAACGAGCCGAGCTCGATTTTCGGCTGGGTCGCCATCCAGTGGCGTCACGAGAACTTTCGCCACAACTGGGTGATGCTCCTGTTCTCCGCCTATGTGATCCACCGCAATCGCATGGAACTGGCGAAGGCGCCGGTGCGCCCGAGCTGGCTCGGGCTCGGGGTCGTGGCGCTCTCGCTCGCGGCGCATGTGCTCGGCTACCGCGCCCAGCTTCCCCGGCTTTCGTTGGGCTCGTCCGTCGGCGTCTTCTGGGGCATTGCCTATGCGATTTGGGGATGGGAAGTCGCAAAGCTGCTGCTTTTTCCCGCCGCCTACGCCTTTCTCTGCTTCTGCGGGTGGCTGCTCATGGAGGTGACGATGCCGCTTCGTCTGATGGCGAGCAGCCTCGCCTGCACCTTCCTTCACGGCGTCGGCATCGAAGCCGTGCGCCATGGCACCGTTGTCTACAGCGCCGCGGGGGGCGGCTTCCAGTTTGACGTGGCGGATGCCTGCAGCGGGTTGCGTTCGCTGATCGTCATGACCGCGCTGGCCGCGCCGTATGCCTACCTGACGCTGACCGGCTTCTGGCGGCAAACCACTCTCTTCGTGCTGTCCGTGCCGCTGGCGATGCTCGCCAACGCGCTGCGCATCTTCTCGCTCGGGGTGGTGGCCGAGTGGATCGGCATGGATCTGGCCATGACGCTGTACCACGACTTGTCCGGCATTCTCGTCTTCGTCTTGTCCCTGCTGCTGTTGATGGGGACCGGGGCGCTTCTTGAAATCGATTGGAGGGCCAAGCTATGCGCACTGGCGTCGTCAAAGCAATCCCGGGCCTGATCGCCCTGGCCCTCGTCGTCGTCGCCGGCGTCTATCTCGGGCGTCCGCGTACGATTTATGGCAATCCAACGGGCGAGATTCCGCTGGAAATGCCCGCGGAGCTGGGCGGCTACCGTGCCGAGCGCATTCGCTTCTGCACGAACGACCAGTGTTCACGTGCGTTTCGCGAGTCCGAGCTCGTCATGACGAACGAGGTGCCGGCCACTGTCGAAGGGGAGGCGGCGTCGGCGTTTTCCGAGGATCCGGGCAACCTGGCGACGAACTGCCTGGTTTGCGGATCGCCGCTCTCCGCGATCTCCATCGGCGAGGCGAAGCTGCTGCCGGACAACACGCCCATCTTCCGCCGCGTCTATCTCTGCGAAGGCTCGACGCCGGTCCAGGTGACGATCGTCTTCTCGGGCATCGAGCGCCGCAGCATCCACCGGCCGCAAGTCTGCCTCGTCTCCCAGGGGAACCGCATCACCAACGAGCAGCCCTACGACGTGGACCTTGGCGACGGGCAGACGCTCCGCATCCGCGTGCTCGACATCCAGCAGGTCTTCGGCGACGAGGGCGACGAGGGCGAAAAGGCCGTCATTCCGGCAACGTATGCGTACTGGCTCTTCAACCCCGAGCGGGAGACCGACTCCCACCTCGAGCGCTTCCTGCACATGGCGATCGACAATTCGCTTCGCAACTATCGTCCGCGCTGGGGCTACGTGTCGATCTCCTTCGAACGCACCAGCCTTGATCCCAACGCCTGGAAGCGCCAGTTGGACGAATTTGTGCCGCTCATCCATCCTGTGCTCACCGATGTCCGCAAGAAGCTGGACGCACAGCGCAACATCACCAACGTCATCCACCGTTCGTCTTCCGAGATGAATGTCTATGAAGGCGGGACGGGCGACGTGACGGAAAACCCGCACGTCCGCAGAAAACCAGATCCGGTTGATTCGCCATGAACTTCCCTTTGATCGTCGTCGCCACCCGCAATCCCCACAAGCTCGCCGAGCTTCGCAAGCTCCTCGGCGTGCCGGTCGAGAAGCTTCGCGCCGCGACGGACTTCCCGGGGGCGCCCGATGTGGAAGAGGACGGGGCGACGTTCGAGGCCAACGCCCTGATCAAGGCGCGGGGCGTTTGCGCCTTCACGTCGGCCTGGGCGCTGGCGGATGATTCCGGACTTGAAGTCGATGCGCTGGGCGGCGCTCCCGGCGTGCATTCGGCACGTTACGCCGGCCATCATGGCGATGACGAGGCCAACAACCGGCTGCTTCTCGACAAGCTCGCCGACGTCCCCGCCTCGCGGCGAACCGCCCGTTTCGCCTGCGCCATCGCGCTCGTTTCTCCCGACGGTCGGGAATTCACCGCCACGGGCGTCTGCCCCGGCCAGATCCTTTTTGAGCCGCGCGGCTCGAACGGCTTCGGCTACGATCCGCTCTTCCTGCCCGATGGCCATGACAAGACCTTCGCGGAGCTTGCGTCCGACGTCAAGTGCGCTTTTTCACACCGCGCCGCGGCCGCCGCCGCGATGCGGAAGACGATCCAATCCCTTTTCGGCGTCCTGCAAACAAATGCAGCGACGCCACAACCCCAGGAGCCCTGCCATGAATGCTAGCTCAACCCAGCCCGCCTCTCGTCCCGGCAAAAAAACGGCGTCCCACGTCATCAACTTTACCGGCATTGTCCTGTTGGTCGCCGCCGCCATTCTCTATTGGCGCGACATGCGCGTGCATCGGGAGCAGGCCGCCGCCGCGGAACTTGTTCGTCTCAACGCGACGACGCCGATGATGGCGATGTGCCTCATGCTCGATTCAACGGCGTCGAACATCCTCGTCGGCTGCTCGCATGACATTGCCACAAACATCATCATGCACCTTGCCCGGGCCGAGCCAACCGACTTTCCCAGCGGCATCGTCGAAGGCGACGAGTACAAGATCTACCTGATGTTCACGAATCGCACGACGGCCGTGATGCGCGCCGTCCGCCTCTACGACGCGCCCTTCTCGCCTTCAAACCTCTACGTGGGCATGGAATACCCCGTCAAGTTCGACGAGAACAAGATCCCCATCGCCTTTTCCTACACACGCCCTGCGCTCGTGCCAGAATTGGGCGGTCTCTTCAAGGCCTTGGCCGACAAGCATGTGCCGACTCTCCAACGCGATTCGGCCAAGCACCAGGCCGCGCTTGCTGAATATGCGGCCCGCCTCGCCGAGGCCTCGGCCGCCGCGCGGCTTGACGAGAGCACCAATGCCGCCGCAGCGACTTGGTTTGACGACGGTGCGTCCGAGGCGGCCCCCCTGCCGCCCGAGACTTCGTCCGATGCTCCCGAAGCCCATCCTTCTTCTCCTGAAACCCCTTGATGGATTATGCGCCTTTTATTTTGTGACATCGACGACACGATGACGACCGACGGGTTCCTTCCCCGCGAAGCGTTCAACGCGCTCTGGGATGCGCACGAGGCGGGGCTGCGCGTCGTGCCCGTCACCGGGCGCCCGGCGGGTTGGTGCGATCACATCGCCCGCATGTGGCCCATCGACGGCGTGATCGGTGAAAACGGCGCCTTCTATTTCCGCAGGGTCAAGTTCGGCATCCGCCGCATCCATTCGCAGTCGCCGCGCACGCGCGCGACCAATCGTCGCAAGCTGAAGGCCATCGAGCGCGAAGTCCTCGAAAAAGTGCCCGGAAGCGCCGTGTCGGCCGACCAGCCGTATCGCGAATACGATCTCGCCATCGACTATTGCGAGGACGTCAAGCGCCTCAGCCGAAAGTCCGTTCGCCACATCGTCGAGATCTTCAAGGCCCACGGCGCCCAGGCCAAAGTCAGCTCGATTCACGTCAACGGCTGGTTTGGCGACTTCGACAAGCTGACCATGGCGCGGCAGTACATCAAGGACGTTGACAACGCCGACTTGGAGACGGACGCCGCGAATTATGCGTTCGTTGGCGATTCGCCAAACGACGAGCCCATGTTCGCCGCCTTCCCCGTCACCTTCGGCGTCGCCAACATCGAACCGTTCCTCGACGACCTTAAACACAAGCCGACGTGCATCACGCAAGCCAGCGGCGGCGCGGGGTTCGCCGAAGTCGTCGAGATGCTCATTGCCGGTCGCGACCAGACGGAGCAGCCCAAAAGAAGGAGGGCCCGCCGATGAACCGCTTCACGCTTCTGATGGTTTTGACCTTTTCCCGCGCGCCCCTGGTCATGGCCGCCGCGGTTTGTTCGATCATCAACGTCTTTTTCCCCGCCATCGGCTGGGTCGTCGCCGCGGTCGCGCTGCTCGCGCTCTCGGCGCTGACCGACCTCTTCGACGGCTTTCTCGCGCGCAAGTGGGGGCTGACCAGCCGCCTCGGCGCCTTGCTCGACCCGCTGATGGACAAGGTCTTCAACGCGATCGCGCTGCCGACCGCCGTGTTCATCGCGATGTACAACGAGTGCGTCGTCCATGCGCTCGTCTTGCTCGTCCTGGACATCACCTCGACGTTGCGCGACCAGTGGGTCTCGTTCCTGCGCTCCGTCGGCTCCGAGTACGGCGTGGACGTCAAGGCAAGCTGGTTCGGCAAGCTGCGCACGGTCGTCAGCTTCATCGTGCTCGTCCTCGTCCATCTGAACCTCGGTCTTGAGACGCTTCGGATGCGCCACGACGCCTACGAAGGCATGGAGGTGATTCCGCTTTCCTGGATGATCGGGATGGAGCTTTTGCTCCTCGTCGTCACGGCGGTCACCGGCATTTCCTACACGGTCGCCTATTGGCCTCATTTGCGTCGCGCCGCCGGTCGCGACTGATCGGCTTCCGCTTCGATTCCGAATGCGCTACAGGATTCTCATCGCCTACGACGGCACGGACTTCCACGGCTGGCAGATCCAGCCGGGGTTCCGCACGGTCCAGCAGGAGCTGGGCGAGGCGCTGGCGCCGCTTTCGCATGATGGGCAGCCTGTGAAGGTGCATGGCAGCGGACGCACCGACGCCGGCGTCCATGCCGACGGCCAGGTCGCGCATTTCGATCTGGAGCGGGTCATGGCGCCTCATCAGCTTCGTCGCGCGATCAACGGACGTTTGCCGAATCGCGACGTTCGCGTGCTGGCCGCCGAGCCTGTCGCCGACGATTTCGACGCGCGCCGCTGGGCGGTCGGCAAGGAATACCGCTACAGGATCTGGAATGCGGAAGTCCTGCACCCCCTCCGCCGCCGCGACTGCGCGCACGTGATCAAGCCGATCGACCTTGAGGCAATGCGCGCGGGAGCCGGGCGATTTGTCGGCGAACATGATTTCGCCGCGTTCACGGTCAATCCCTCGCGCGAGATCGAAAGCACGGTGCGGGAGGTTTTCGGGATCGAGGTCGTCCAGGACGGCGAGCTCATCGAACTGCGCGTTTCCGGCAACGGCTTCCTCTACAAGATGGTGCGCAGCATCGCCGGCTTTCTCGTCGCCGTCGGCACGAGCCGCGAAAGCCCTTCCGCCGTGACGGACGTCATGGATTCCCGCATCCGCACCGCCCGCGTCGAAAGCGCGCCGCCCCAAGGCCTCGTCCTCTGGCGCGTGTGGTATGAATGAGCGGCCAGGGGTTGGCGGCCAGCGGCTGGAACAGGGGGCGACGGGGCACGGGTTTTCCAACCCGTGGACGAAGCACGGACAGGAATGTCCGTGCCCCTGTCGACAGACGCGGCGGGGACGCCGCGTCCACTTTGCGCGCGGGCGAGGGGGCGACGGGGCACGGGTTTTCCAACCCGTGGACGAAGCACGGACAGGAATGTCCGTGCCCCTGTCGACAGACGCGGCGGGGACGCCGCGTCCACGTTGCGCGCGGGCGAGGGGGCGACGGGGCGAAACCTTCCATCGGCTTCTGCTTTGACAGCTTGTTTCCAGTGGAATCCTAACTGAATTCTAACAGAGCTTTCAACTTCATGATGTTGCGCAACGATTCTCAATCCTGTATACTTGTGCTGGTTTTACTGGTTTTAAAGTTTACTGGTTTTAAAGTTTGATCATGCAGCGTGCAAGGAATTTGTTTTGGCCGAAAGATGCCGTCAACGAAAGCCGGAGGTTTTGTCCATGGATGAAAACGTTCAGATTCAGATGGAAGCAATCAAAACGCATTCGATTTTCTCGTGGAAGTTCAGCAGCGGGTTGACGTTCCGCCGTGCGGCTTTTTCCGCATGCCGCCGATTGACTTCCGGATCGCTGGCCGCTGGGCTGCTCCTCGCGGCGGGGGCGCTCTCTGTCGAGGCGATCACAATTACGCGGACCTCCGGCGATGTCTTGCAGACGGACATCCCGACCGGGCTTTCCTGCGCCTATGTCTCGTACATCATCAGCAATGACACGGCGGTCGCCTATTCCAACATCTGGGTCCAGGCGGGCAGTTTCACGGGCAACATCGTTTCGCTGGCCGGGGGCGACAGCGGGATGTGCCACGTCGACGATCTTCCGCCGGGTGCGCACAAGGCCGTGTACTTCTTTTTGGGCGCCACGACCACGACCACGCAGCCGCAAAGCCATGCGATCAAGGTCTATGAGGGCTATCCGGCTGGCGGCGCGCTGGTCGCCAGCCAGACCTTCGCCCTGACCGTGGCCCCGACAGGCGAAAACAACTCGAGCAAGGTCCATACGGTGACCTACGGGCCGAATCCGCCGACGGTCGGCGGCATGGTGATGGTAAAGGTGACGGGCGATGCGGGCAACGTCAAGAAAGGCGATCTGGTGAACTTCAGCCCTGCGGTCTTCGACACGTGGAACGCGGGGGCCTTCCAGCTTTGCGACGCCACGCTGGCGTTGACGAACAAGAACGGCCAGGCGCGGACGGTCTCCGACCATCTTCAGTTGCCCGCGGACGATGTGGACTGGTCCGGCGGCAAGCTCACCTACACGGCCTGCTACACGTTCAAGGCGCTGGTCGAGACCGCGCAAAGCACGCCGGTCAGCCCGATGACCTATGCCACGCAGAATAGCAAGAGCTCGCACCCGAAGACCGACGGCTATCAATATTTCCTGCCGATCCAGTCGCCGGTCAACACCACGGTGCTCGCCAAGCTGGCCAATGTCACGCGGGCCTATACGAACGAAATCGTGACCTACACCGTGCGTTTCACCAACAGCGGAACGAACGACGTGGCGATCGACCGCGTTGTCGATTCCCTGCCGCCCCACATGGCGTACCTGCCGGGCAGCTCGCGACTGAACGGGGTGGCGATGCTCGATCCGTACATCAGCGGGACGCAGCTGGTCTGGTCGGAGACCGAGCTGATTCCGGCCAGCAGCTCGCGCGACTTCACCTTCCAGGCACGGGCGTTGATTGCAGGGCTGACGACCAACAGCGTGATCGCCTACGTGGGCGGGACCAGCACGGTGATCGACACGACCCTCAGCACGAGCGACAATGTGCCGGGCGAGGCGATCGTGCGCACGCTGCTGCCGCCCACGGCAACCGACGACAACATCTCGCTGGCGGAAGACAGCGTCTGGGCCCGCCCCGCGCCGGGGGTGCTGAACAACGACGGCGACTTGAACGGCTTCGACATCGCCGTGGTCGCCCACACCCAGCCTGCACACGGAACGCTCGTGCTGAATGCCGACGGCTCCTATGTCTATGCGCCCGACGCGAATTACCATGGCGGCGACAGTTTCACCTACACGATCACGAACTTCAACGGGCGCGCGGACACTGCCACGGTACACGTGACGGTGCTGCCGGTGAACGATGCGCCGAGTTTCACGCCGGGCGCGGATCAGACCGTGCCGGTGAATGCCGGCGCGCAGACGGTGGCGGGATGGGCCGCGGACATCAGCAAGGGCCCGGCGAACGAATCCTGGCAGTCGCTGACCTTCAACGTGGCGAACGACAACGCCGCGCTCTTCTCCGTTCCACCGTCCATATCCGCCGACGGCACGCTGACCTACACGCCCGCGCCGGGCATGAGCGGCATCGCCACCGTCACGGTCCATCTGCAGGATGACGGCGGCCGGGCCAATGGCGGCGAAGACCGCAGTGCGGGGTACACCTTCACGATCAACGTGATCGGCTACAGCATCGGCAACCGCGTCTTCAAGGATTTCAACAACGACGGCGTCCATGATTTTGCGGACGCCGGCATCGCGGGAGTCAGAATGGCGCTCTTCGCCGCGACGGGAGGCCTGCCCTCTGGCTCGGCGCTTCAGACCACGGTTACGGACGACCTCGGCTTCTATCGCTTCGACCATCTGGCGGCGGGCTCCTATGTGGTGGTGGTGGATGTGGCGGCCTCGTCTTCTCTGGCCGGCTTGATCAGCAGCACGGGGCATGACAGCAGCGTGGCGCTTGCAGGCGACCTGCTTGACCACGGGATCGACACGCCGGTTTCCGTCGGCGGCATCGTCGGCGGCATCGCGAGCCACCCCGTCGCCGTCGGCGAGGGCCTGCAGCCTTTAGGCGAGCTGGTCAACCTGAGCTCCGATGCGGGGCGGCGAGGCCCCTGCGGCGACGCCTGCGACAACCTGGTGGTGGACTTCGGCTTCACGCCGCTCTACAGCATCGGCAACCGCGTCTTTTCCGACGACAACTACAACGGATGCCAGGATGACAACGAGGGCGGCGTGGAGGGTGTGCCGCTTTACGCCTTTGCGGCGGGCGAGGACGGGCTTCCGACGGGCGAGCCGCTGGCCCATGCGGTGACGGATGCGGGTGGCTGGTACCGGCTGGACGGCCTGGTCATCGGCACCTATGTCGTGGTGCTGGATCGCGAGGCGGGCGTTGCCGCGGATCCGAGCCTTGCGAGCTACACCAGCTCGATCGGCGGCACCAACGACATGACGTTGGCGGGCGACCGCCAGGATCACGGCTGGTATTTCCCCCGGATCAACATCGGGCCGGTCACCAACGGCATGGCATCTTCCCCGGTAACGCTCGGCCCCGACATGCAGCCGCTCGGCGAGCAGACCAGCGGGGCCGACGGCGCCGGCTCGCAAAGTCCGTATGGCGACGACCGCGACAACCTCGTGCTCGACTTTGGCCTGGTGCGCACCTACTGCATCGGCAACCGGATCTTTCTGGACGACGGCTCCGGCGGCGGCACTGCCAACGATGGCATTCAGAACGGCGCGGAACCCGGCATCTCGAACGTGGCGGTACGCGTCTTCGCGGCGGATGCCAACGGCAACGCCACCGGCGACGCGCTGGTGATCGGCGTGGACAACCTGACTGCCGCGCTCACCGATCCCGACGGCTGGTACCGTCTCTTCCGTCTGGCGCCGGGCGACTACGTGGTGGTGGTGGACGTGGGCCTCTCCACCAACCTGACCGGCTTCGTCTTCAAGGACGGCTCGACGTGGGTGGACTCCGACGCCGCATCGACCAGCCTGGTCGGGCTGGTCAGCAGCTCGGGGTGCAGCGATGATTTTACGCTGTCTGGCGACCGGCGAGACCACGGCAAGGACGAACCGTTCAGTCTGGGGGTTGTGCAATACGGCATCGCAAGCGCCAAGATCACGCTGGGGCCGGGGTTGCAGCCTCTGGGCGAGGAGACCAATTCGCTGGTTGGCGCTTCCTCGCACGCACCCTCCGGCGATGCCTACGACAACTTGGTGGTGGACTTCGGCTTTGCGCCGACCTTCAGCATCGGCAATCGCGTCTTCTGGGACAACGGCGCGGGCGGCGGCACCGCCGGCAACGGCAGGCGGGACGGCGGCGAGCCGGGCATCGCCGGGGTGCTGGTCGACGTACGCACCAACGGGACAACCGTGGCCTCGACCGTGACGGACGTGGACGGCTACTACCGTTTCGACAACCTGCTGCCGGGAGAATACACGGTCTTTCTGCCGCCCGCCAACTTCGCGTTGTCCGGCATGTTGGCCGGCATGCTCAGTTCGACCAACACGATCGCCGGTGAAAACGGCGACAAGGGCGTCGACGACAACCACCCGGCCGTAAACGGCATTGCAAGTGGAAAGGTCACGATCGGTTTTGGCGCGCAACCCGCGGGCGAGACCGACATCGGCGCCGGCGCGGGCGCCAACGGCCCGTTTGGCGACAACTACGACAATCTCACCATCGACTTCGGCATGATCGAAGTCAACTCCGTCAACTGCAGCGTCGGTTCGCTGGTGTGGAACGACGCCAACAACAACGGCCGCTACGACGCAGGCGAGAGCGGCATTGCGGGCGTGACGCTCGAAATCTGGAAGGTGGATCTCAATGGCGACCTGGTCGGCACCGCGCCGCACGACACCACCATCACATCCTCCACGACCAACGGCATCTATCTCTTCGACAATCTCGTGCCCGGCGACTACCGCATCAGAATCCCGGCGGAGATGTTCGACGTCGGCCAGCCGCTGGAAGCCCTCAACACGGCCAGCACGCTGCACTCCGCGACAGACGACCAGATCGACAACGACAGCAACGGTGCGCAAAGCGCCGCCGGCCAGGAGGTCTGGAGCCCCGTGTTCCATCTCCACCGCGGCGGCGAGCCGCAGGACGACACGGGCGAGCCGCGCGAGTTCGGGCCGGGGGCCACGCTGGACAACCACTCGCCGCGGCTCGACGACAACGGCGACATGACCATCGATTTTGGCTTCTACGCGCCCACGCTGGAGCAGACGAATCTGGTCAGCCTCGGCTCGCTCGTCTGGAGCGATCTCAACAACAACGGCGTGTGGGACGCCGGCGAGCCCGGCATTCCCGACGTGACGCTGGAACTCTACATCACCAACGCCACCGGGCTCGTGTATTGGGGCACGACGCAAAGCGCGTCCGACGGCACCTACTTCTTCCACGATCTGATGAACAACACCAACTGGGTGGTGCGCATTCCGGCTTCCAACTTCGAGCCGGACGGCGCGCTGTACGGCACGCCGATCAGCGGCGGCATGCCGGTCAATGCCGACAACCAGGTCGACGGCGACAACAACGCCCTGCAGCCGGGCGGGTTCGGGGCGGAGGTCTGGAGCCCGGTGGTCGCGCTGACGGCGGGCACCGAGCCGACGAACGAGTCGGGTCTCGGCGGCGGCCAGGATCTTGCGAGTCCCTATGTCGACGCCAACGGCGACATGACGGTGGACTTCGGCTTCACTCCGGTGTACAGCCTCGGCAACCGCGTCTTCGCCGATCTGGACAACAACGGCGTGATGGATGCAGCCGAGAGCGGAGTCGGCGGCGTGCCGCTGAAGCTCTTCGCGGCGGATGCCGACGGCGCCCCCACGGGCGCGGTTTTGGCCGCCACCGCGACCGACGCGGATGGCTGGTACCGGTTTGACGACTTGATTGCCGGCGCCTATGTGGTCGTGGCGGATGTCGCCAACGCGAACGCGCTGGCGCACTGGGTCAGCAGCACGGGCGTTTCGAACGATGTGTCGCTCAACGGCGATCGCAAGGACCATGGACGCGACATGCCGGTGTCGGTGGGCGCGGTGGTCAACGGCATCGCCAGCGTGGCGGCGACGCTTGGGCCCGACACGCCGGTGGAAGGCGAAGCGACCGGCGAGGGCGCCGGGGCGAACAGCCCCCATGGCGACGCCCGCGACAATTTGACGCTGGACTTCGGCTTCACGCCGACCTACAGCATCGGCAACTGGATCTTCAAGGACAATGCCAACACCGGCATCTCCTGCATCGAGTCGCTCTGCACCTGCGGCTTCAGCAATGTCGTGGTGAAGCTCTTCGCGGCCGACGTCAACGGTGCGCCGACCGGCGCCGCGCTGGCCAGCAGGATCACGTGCTGCGAGGGCTACTACCGCTTTGACGGGTTGTTGCCGGGCACCTACGTGGTGGTGGTGGACCAGGCCAGCTCGCCCGAATTGGCGCACTACCGCAGCTCGACGGGCGTGACCGACGAGACCGGGCTGGGTGCGGATCTGCACGACAACGGGCTGGATGCGCCGTTGGGGGCCGAGTCGGCGGTGCCGGGCGGGATCGCCAGCCGGCCGGTGACCGTGGGCCACGGCTTGCAGCCGGTGGGCGAGGTGGAAGGAAACATGGAACTGGGCGGCTTCGGGCCGCTTGGCGACGCATACGACAACCTGACGGTGGACTTCGGCTTCCATCCGCTTTACAGCCTCGGCAACCGGGTCTTTTTCGACAACGGCGATGGCGGCGGCACGGTCAACGACGGCATTCAGAACGGGGGCGAGCCCGGCGTCGCGCACGTTGCCATGAAGCTCTTCGCGGCCGACAGCGGCGGCAATCCCACGGGCGATGTGGCCGCGGCGACGACCACGGACGCATCGGGCTGGTACCGTTTCGACGGACTTGAGGCCGGGCGATATGTCGTCGTGGTGGATGTCGGCAGCTCCCCGAGCCTTGCGGGACAGGTCAGCAGCACCGGGGCGTCCTCCGACACGACGCTCGCCGGAGACGGCAGGGACCACGGGCACGACACGCCGGTCAGCGTGGGAACGGTCGTCAACGGCATCGCCTCGGTCGCCGTGGCGCTGGGCGTGAACGAGATTGTGCTGCCGACTGGCGAGACCGTCGATGCGGGCGAGGGCGCCGGCGCGCACGGCGCCAATGGCGACGCCGCGGACAACCTGACGCTGGACTTCGGCTTCACGGCGGCCGCCGGCGTCTCGGGCGGCGTGTTCGAGGATGTGAACGCCAACGGCGCCTTCGACGCAGAGGATACGAACAGGCTCGCGGGCGTGACGGTCAACCTGACGACCCCCTGCGGCGTGGTGCTGGCGACGACGACGACCGACAGCCTCGGCGGCTACGCCTTTGCGGACTTGGCGCCCGGCGACTATGCCGTCGTGATCGTGGGGCTGCCCGGATGGTACGCCACCGGCGACGACGACGGAGGCGCCGACCGGCGGGTGGCGGTGACGCTGGCCAGCGGCGAGAATGAGACCGGCGTGGATTTTCTCGAGGCGCGTCTGGGCACGATCGGGGGTGCCGTCTGGAACGATCTGGACGCCGACGGCGACTTTGATGAAGTGGATTTGACGCTTGGGTTGGCAGGCGTGACGGTGTCGCTCGAGACCAATGGCGTCACGGTCGCCACGACCACGACCATGGTCGACGGACGGTACTTTTTCATGAGCGTCCCGCCCGGGCGCTACGACGTTGTCCAGACCGATCTGCCCGGCTGGACCAGCACGATGGACAGCGATGGCGGAGATCCCAACCGCATTGCGGTATTGCTGCCCAGCGGTGGACAGTCGCTCGGCAACAATTTCCTGGACTACACCTGCGCCACCATTTCCGGCAAGGTGCTTGTGGATGTCAATGGCGACGGTCTGGTGGACCACAACGACACGGTCGGCCTTGCAGGCGTGACGGTGCGTTTGCTGGATGCAGGCGACACGGATGTGCTTGGGTCGCCGACCGTGACAGGGGCGGACGGTTCGTTTTCGTTCGCCGGTCTGAAGCCCGGCGCCTACACGTTGGTGGAGACCGATCCTGCGGGCTACATCTCCAGTACGCCGGATCAGCTCAGCGTCACGGTCACGTCCGGCCAGGAGTCGGGCGGGCATGTCTTCCTTGATGCGTTGCCCGGCAACATTGGTGATTTTGTCTGGGAGGATCTGAACGGCAATGGCGTGCAAGATCCCGACGAGCCGGGCATCTCGAACGTCGTGGTTCGGTTGACGGACATCGAGGGCAACGAGATCAGCACGAATGTCACGGATGCAGTCGGCTTCTACGCCTTCTCGAATCTGGCGGCTCGTGTCTATTACGTCCAGGCTCTGTCCCCGGCGGGTTGCACGAGCACCGTTGCGCGTGCGAGTGCGGACACGGCCGCGGACAGCGACGGCAACGAAGCCGGCTGGAGCTGGCCGGTCCAGGTTGGGTCTGGCGAAAACCGGACGGACGTCGATTTCGGGCTCTATCGACCGATCGCCCTCGGGAGCCGTGTCTGGAACGATCTCGACGAGGACGGCATCCAGGATCCCGGCGAGCCGGGGATGGCCGACATCGCGGTGTCGCTCTACAGCGTGTCGGAGGGGGAGACGAACCTTGTCGAGCGCACCACGACCGATGCCAGCGGCAACTATTCGTTCCTGGCCGCACCGGGCGACTATGTCCTGCGCGTTGACCCGCCGGACGGCTATGCCTTCTCGCCGAAGCATGCCGGCGGCAGCACGTCGGATACGGACAGCGACTTCGGGACGAACCACCCGTACTCGGCGCTTTTCACAGTCGCCTCGGGCGACACGCTTCCCAACGTCGACGCCGGTCTCTACTCGTCCCCGACGCTGTCGGTGATCACGAGCTTCCGCGCATATGCCGAGGATGGCACGGTTTTCGTCGAATGGGAGACGGCGGCGGAGTACGACACGCAGGGCTACTGGATCGACCGCCTGGAGGGCGGCGTCTGGGCGCGCCTCAATCCCGACGAGCTTGTGCATGCGGAAATGAACGGGCATCCGACGACGTACACGCTGGCCGACCCCGGCGCGACGCCGGGCGGGCGGTATTCCTGGCGCGTCGTCGAGATCGAAGGCAGCGGCAGGGAAAACATCCATGGCCCCTACACGGTGACGGTCGACGGCGCGGCGGCGGACTACGACGCCTGGGCCAACGGCATCGACTGGGCCGGCGCGGCCTCGGGCCGCGACGACGATCCGGACGGCGACGGGCTCGCCAACTTCGAGGAATATCTTGCGGGGACCGATCCGCTCCAGGCGAACTCCGTGCTGAAGATCCTCGGCATCCGCCCCGTTTCCACCGGCATCGAGATTTTCTGGGCGAGCGTGCCCGGCAAGGTGTATGCCGTCGAGCACGCCCCGAGGCTGGGCGATCCGTGGCTGCCCGTGAAGACCGGCATCGTGGCCGAAGGCCCCGTCAGCCGCTTCGTCCTGCCCGGCGCCGACGGCGGGTTCTTCCGGGTGGTGCTGACGGCCGAGCCATCGCGCTCGCTTTGTGGCGAGTAATCGATTATGGAGCGTTGAACGATTGACCGCGCAGGGTGGCAAATGCTATGATTCAACTTTGTCAACCCCTTGACTTTCTACAACCTTAACGAGAGCATCGACAATGAAGAAGTATGTTTGCGAAACGTGTGGCTATGTCTATGATCCGGCCGCTGGCGATCCGGACAACGGCATCGCTCCCGGCACGGCCTTTGAAGACCTTCCTGAAGACTGGGTCTGTCCGGTCTGCGGCGTCGGCAAAGACGACTTCGTTGCCGAGTGATCCTTTTTGAGCGGCGGGGCTTGGATCCGCCTGCGTCGTGTTTCGAGATTCCTTTCGGCATGAGCGTTTCTGGTGTTCAGATCGAAGAGGGCGCCGAACTGGCGTTGGACTTCGGCAAGCTTGACCGTGCCACCGGCTGCGTGCCGGTGGCCATCCAGCGTCAGGACACGCTGGAGGTCGTCCTCGTGGCCTACACGAACGAGGCGGCGATGCGCGAGGCGTTTCGAACGCGTCGGCTGGTGCTCTGGAGCACGTCGCGACAGGCGATGTGGAAGAAGGGCGCCACGTCGGGGCACCGCTTCGCGCTCGTCGAGGCATACGTGAACTGCGAGCAGAATTCGCTCCTCTACCGCGTGCTGCCGCTCGAACCCGACGCGGGCGTTCGAACGGGCATTTGCCATACGGTCAACCGCGCCGGGGAGCCGCGTGATTGTTTTTACCGCCGCATTGACTTGGATACGTTGCGCCTTGAAAACACCAACCCCTGACAATCCCACGGAAAAGACCCGGTTCCTGCCGGATCTGGAGGGCAAGGCCTGCGCTTGCCCCTATTGCAAGAAGCGGTTTACATGGCCCCCGCCGAAGATGCTTTGCCCTTCGTGCGGAAAGACGATCCGCCCGCCCGTCGGCTATGCGCCGCCGGGCAAGGCCGAGCGGCGCGAGGCCGTCGAGGCGATCCGGCGCGCGGCCGAGAAGCGGCGGCGCGAGATGGGCGGGCCGCCCGCGTTGGCCGGCCCGCGCAGCCCCGTCTTCCTGTTTGGCGTGTTGGCTGTTTTTTTGATTCTCGGGGGCTTGTTGACGACAACGTCCTATCGACACCCCGCTCCTGTCCGGAAGCAGCGCGATCCGATGGCGCTGACGCTGAAGGCGATTGAAGTCTATGCCATGGCGCTCGCGCATTTCAAGGCGGACATCGGGCGCTACCCGACGCACGAGGAGGGCGGGCTTTTGGCGCTCGTCGTGAATCCCGGCGTGCTCGATTGGCACGGAACTTACGTCAATGCGATCGACAACGATGCCTGGCAGCGTCCGTTCTTCTACGATCAGACGAACGATGTGCCCATTCTCATCAGCGCCGGCCCTGACAAGACGTACAAGACAGAAGACGATCTGATTGCGCCGCTGGAGTTGTTCAAGCCGCACCCTGATTTCATCCGTCACGACCCGTCGCGTCGCGGCCACCGCGCCACCACGCCCGTGGTGACGATTGCGCCCGAACCATGAACGGAGACGCAGACGGTCGTCGGGAGGGAAAAAAGCCCCGCGATCCGATGCGGAAGGCGGGGCTCGAAGGAAGGGAAACAAAGAAATGGAGCCAACAGTCGGAATCGAACCGACGACCTGCGCATTACGAGTGCGCTGCTCTACCAGCTGAGCTATGTTGGCTCAAGAACTGCACAGGCTACCATCTTTTGCGTCGTGAAGTCAAGCCTATTCGGAGGATTTTTCAGAAGTGGTTTTTCATTGGAAATCGAACCTTCTTTTTGAGTCCGGAGACCTGCCGTCCGGAGGCGGGGCTGCGACGCCGCCAGCGCCGGCATTTGGCGAGTTGGACGCCGCCTTCCATGAGAAATACATGCGCCAGGCGCAAGCCGAGGCCGCGAAGGCGGAGGCCGAGGGGGAGGTCCCGGCGGGGTGCGTCATCGTCGTGCCGGGCGCCGACGGGCGCCCGCGCGTCGTGGGGCGTTCGCACAACATGACGGAGGCGCTGAAGGATCCGACGGCGCATGCGGAGATGCTGGCGATCACGCAGGCGACGGCGGCCGTCGGCGATTGGCGCCTGGAGCGCGCGATCTTGTACGTGACGAAGGAGCCGTGCCCGATGTGCGGCGGCGCCATCGTGCTGGCGCGCGTGCCGCTTGTCGTGTGGGGCGTGGACGATCCGAAGCGCGGGGCGCACACGGTTTTCAAGATGTTCGAGCATCCCGGCGTCAACCACCATCCCGAGGTGCTCTCGGGCGTCTGTCGCGACGCCTGTCTCGACCAGCTTCAGGGCTTCTTCCGCACTCGGCGGAAGAAGCCTGCGCAGGAAGACGAGCAGGAAGGCCAGGGCTAGGGGCTAGTCGCTAGGGGCTAGGGGCTCAGCGCCGTTTGAGGACGACGGCGGTGCGGGCGGGCAGGTAGACGTGGATGCGGTCGATCTGTTCGCGGCCCTTGATTTCGGGCAGCGGGATGAAGGTCTGGCCGTCCGCGATGCGTCCCTGGCCGCCGAAGGCCGGCGCGTCGGAGTTGAGCACGAGGTCGTAGCTGCCGGGCGGCACGGTGATCGCCCAGTCGGGGTACGACTGCGTCCAGTGGAAGTTGAACGCGAAGAAGAGCGGCCCCCGGCTGAAGACGAGGATCTTCGCGCCGTCGGAGACTTCCATGAACCGGACGGGGTTGTGGAAGAACCGCTCCTGGCTCCCGACCAGTTTCATGAGCGCTTCGTCGAAGTCGCCCAGCCAGTGGAATTGCAGCGTGGGGTCGTCGCGGAGGCTCCACTGCCGGCGGGCGCGGTCGAGCGAGAAGTCGTTGCCTTCGCGCGGGAAGTCGATCCACTCGGGGTGGCCGAATTCGTTGCCCATGAAGTTGAGGTAGCCGTGGCCGGCGGCGCCGAGCGTGGCGAGGCGCGCGAGCTTGTGCAGGGCGATGGCGCGTTCGATGGCGAGGTTGCCGCTGCCCTTGTGCATGGCGTCGTAGATCGCCGGGCCGGTCATCTCGAAGAAGAGCGTCTTGCCGCCGACCAGGGCCTGGTCGTGGCATTCGACGTAGCTGATCGTCTGCTCGTCGGCGCGGCGGTTGACGAGCTCGTGCCAGAGCCAGGAGAGGTGCCAGTCGGGGTCGGGGATGTCGCGCACGAGCTTGCCCCATGTTTCGGTGACGCCCATGGCCATGCGCAGGTCGAAGCCCGCGCCGCCTTCCTCGGCGGGGGAGCAGAGTCCCGGCATGCCGCTGACGTCCTCGGCGACCGTGATGGCGTCCGGACGCACGGCGTGGACGACCTTGTTGGCGAGCGCGAGATAGGTGTAGGCGTCCTCGTCGACGTTGTCGTCGAAGTACTGGTCGTAGTGCATGAAGTCGACGCCGAGGCCGTGGTGGAGGTAGAGCATGCTCGTGACGCCGTCGAAGCGGAAGCCGTCGAAGCGGAATTCGTCGATCCAGTAGCGGCAGTTGGAGAGCAGGAAGTGGAGCGTGGCGATGCGGCCGTAGTCGAAGCAGGCCGAATCCCACATCGTGTGGCGTCCGCGCGGGCCGTCGTGGAAGTAGAGGTGGCGCGTGCCGTCGAAGCGCGCGATGCCCTCGACTTCGTTGAGGACGGCGTGGGAGTGGACGAGGTCCATGATCACGGCGATGCCGAGGCCGTGGGCGGCGTCGATCAGCTCCTTGAGCTCTTCGGGGGTGCCGAAGCGCGAGGAGCAGGCGAAGAAGTTGGCGACCTGGTATCCGAACGAGCCGTAGTACGGGTGCTCCATGATCGCCATGAGCTGGATCGTGTTGTAGCCGGCCTTGGCGATGCGTGGCAGGGTCTTCTCGCGAAACTCGGTGTACGTCCCGATCTTGGGTTCTTCCTGCGCCATGCCGACATGCGCCTCGTAGATGAGCGGGTCGCGGTCGGGCACGGTGAAGGTCGGATGTTTCCAGACGTAGGGCCTGGGATCCCAGACTTGCGCCGAGAAGAGCTTCGTGCCGGCGTCCTGCACGACGCGGCGGGCGTAGGCCGGGATGCGCGGGCCGCCGCCGCCGGGCCATTCCATGTCGAGCCGGTAGTGCTGGCCGTGGGCGAGTGCGTCGGCGGGGAGTTCGACGGACCAGTCGTCGCTCTCCGGGATGCGTTCGAGCTGGTAGGCGTCTTGGCGCTTCCAGTCGGAGAAGTCGCCGACGAGCCAGATGGCGGTGGCGTTCGGCGCCAGCTCGCGGAAGACCCATCCGCCGTCGGCGGTGCGGTGCAGGCCGAAGTACTCGTGCGCGCTGGCGAAGTCGGCGAGGTTGCCGGCGGGGTTCGAGAGGCGTTCTTCCTGCTCCTGAATGCGTTGGGCGCGTTCTTGAATATGCGCCAGATGCGGCTTGAGATACGGGTCGTTGGAGAGCTTTTTGAGGTTTTTGTCGCGTATCATGGCGAATTCCTTCCATCGCGGGTTGCTGTTTCAGCGGCGCAGCATGTCGTATCGGCTGCCGCGCCAAGATCTTCGAGATGGCCGGGGGGGCTGTGGCTGATCCAGGCCAGCCCCGCATGGCCATCAATGGGGCGAAGCCGGGCGATGTCGTCGTCGCCGACCAAGTGGATGTCCGCGGTCCGGTTCACGCAGAGGATGTGGGAGGCATGCGCGGTCACGACGCGCAGGTTGTGGGAGACGATGACGAGCGTGCGCGTCTCGTTGAGCCGCGTGAACAAGTCGTAGAGATCGCGCTCGGTGTCGGCATCGACGTTGGCGGTCGGCTCGTCGAGCAGGAGCAGCTCGGGGTCGGCGCACAGCGCCTGGGCGATGAAGACGCGCTGGCGCTGTCCGCCGGAGAGGTCGGCGAAGCGGCGTCCTTCCAGCGCCGAGAGCCCGACGGTCTTGAGCGCGGCCGATGCCAGGGCGCGCTCGTGATCGCGGAAGCCGCCCATGAAGTGGACGGCGGCACGCCCGAGCATGACGGTCTCGATGACGGAGATCGGGAAGTCGGGGTCGAACCGGATTTGCTGCGGCACGAAGCCGACGCGCCGACGCGCGGCGGCGGGCGCCTGGCCGAGCACGCGGATGGCGCCGCGCTGGGGGCGCAACGCGCCCAGCAGCAAGTGCAACAGCGTGGACTTGCCGCCGCCGTTGGGGCCGATCACGGCCACCATGGCGCGTTGCGGGATGGTGAACGAGATGTTGTGGAGCACTTCCGAGTCGCCATACGAGAAGCAGACGTCGGCAACGGACGCTGCAGGCACGAAGCCTGCAGCCGCATCGGTTTTGGTCTTTGTGTCATCTCCGCTTATGCAAGTCATGCCAGGATTATAGCCCATCTTGCCTGCGACGGCAAGCAAAGCGATTGAGCGGCGCGGGGCAGTGCGCGGGGCATTGGTTTTTGCCCCTTCCATCGTCCTTGATGCAGGCTTATTCTGCCAGAATGACCAGGGTCATGATGGCGAACGTTGTTTCGCGGAGTGCGGAGTCGCTGGTCGGGGAGGGGGCGGGGGAGGAGTCCCAGTAGTTGAGGCCGGTGGCGGAGTCCACACGCTGCCGCTCGATGAGGCGGTTGGCGAGGGTGTTGCGCCAGTTGACGGGCAGGGGCGGGCGTTCGTCGAGGAAGGCGCGGCGGGGAAGCTGGGCGGCGACGACGGCGAGGAAGAAGGCGGCAGGGGGCGTGATCTGCTTGGCGTCCGCCGAGCGGCGCAGGGTGCCGAGTTCGGCGTGTTCGGCGATCCAGCGGAGGTGCTCCTGCACGTCGCGTGTCGGGAGGTCGTGCCGGGCGTGGCTGACGTTGAAGCGGGCGAGCGCGGCGATGGCGACGGTGTCGACGGCGGGCGGGCGGTGGGCGCGGAGGCGGTTGACGAGTCCGGCCCAGCCGCCGTCGGGAGCGGATTCGAGGTAGTCGAGCGCGGCGAGCGCGAGCGCCGCGTCGTCGTGGGGCAGGGCGTCGAGCCGGATGCGCGAGAGCCGCGTGGCGAGGCGGTCGCCGGGGGGGCGTCCGCGATGGAGGAGCTGCGCGAGGGTGGCGTAGATGGCCTCGGCGGCGCCGCGCGCCGTCCAGGGCTTGGCGGCGCGTTCGGCGAGCCAGGCGTCGGCGGCGGCCAGCGCCGCGTCGAGTTCGCGGGCGGCGGGGAAAAAGGGGTCGCAAAGCGCGAGGGCGGGGAAGACGGTGCGCGAGCCGTCGGCGAGCGTCCAGAGGCCGTCGTCGTCCTGGCGGCTGAGGAGCGTGGCGCGGGTGCGGTCGATGGTGGCGAAGGTTTCGCGGCGGATGGACTCCGGCAGAAGCGACTGGTTGCTGCGAACGGGGACGAGGACGGCGCCCTGGGCGTGGGCCTCGGGCGCGCAGGCGGCTGCCAGCGCGAGGAGCGCGAATGCCAGGTGGAGGCGTCGGTGCGGGGTCGTCGTGGGCATGGGCTGGGCTTCTCCTGCGCCGACGCTAGTCGCCGACGGCATTGGTGGGGCTGGCGATGTCGGGGTTGTCCTTGAAGACATTTTCCTCAAGGATGAGGCGGATGTTGAGGATGTCCTTGTTGGGGATGCTCATGGTGAGGCCCGGCTTCGTCTCGAGGCGGTAGAAGTCGTCGTCCTTGGAGACGTAGACGCCGCGGTAGGTGGCGGTGCGGGTCTTGACTTCGACGTCGGGGATGAAGAGGCGCTCGAGGCGGACGAGGTCGATGACGGTGGTTTCGCCGCGTTTGACGGTGATCGTGCGGCGGACCTCGGCGTAGCCTTTGCGGACGAAGACGGCTTCCTGCTCGCCGGCGGGGATGCCGGCGACGTCGAGGGGCTCGGAAATCTGGTCCGTGGCGTTGGCGCGGGCGGCGGTGGTGCCGACGTCGCGGCCGTTGACGAGCACGGTCACGCCGGCCGGGGAGGACGTGAAGCGCAACGAGCCGACGTTGGCTGAAAGCTTGAATTCCTCGACGACGTCGGTGTTGCGTCCGAGTTCGACGGTGCGCGCCATGGGGTCGAAGGAGGCTTTTTCGACGCGGATTCGGTAGCTGCCGGCGGCGAGACCTTCGAGGCTGAGGGGCGATTCGCCTTTGTATTGGTTGTCCACATAGACGCGCGCGCCGTCGGGGATCGTGACGATGGAGATTGTCGAGGGGATCGGGACGAGCGGGGCATGGAGTTTGAAGACTTCGCCGGCGGCGAGCCCGATTTGCTGGCGGAAGGGTTCGTAGCCTTCGGCGACGATGTCGAGGGCGCTTTGGCCTTCCTCGATCTTGTCGACCCGGATGGGCGTCTGGCCGCGTGGCACGCCGTTGACCGTGACGGCGGCGCCGGGCGGATCGGAGGTGATGTCGAGCGCGGCGGAGGAGCTGACGAGCCGCGCGTCGATTTTCTGGGGGGAGGCGGTGGCGACGGCGAGCTCGATCTGCTGGGGCTTGTAGCCGGCGAGGTTCAGCTCGATCCGGTAGGAGCCGAAGGCGACTTCGGGCATGAGCACCGGCGTCATGCCGAGGTTCATGCCGTCGCGCGTGACCATGGCGCCGGGCGGTTCGGACAGGACGAGGACGCAGGCGGTGGCGGGCTTGAGACGGATGGTCTCGCCCGAGGTGAGTTCATCGACGACGATCGTGCGGTAGTCGGTCTCATGGCCGTTGAGCGACGTCTCGACGAGATGGGCGCCGAGACCGAGGTAGAGCGTCAGCGGCGCGGCGCCCTGGGGGACGCCGTCGATCGCGATGGAGGCGCCTTGGGGATCGGAGGCGAGGACGACCGGGCGTGTTGCGACGGTGCCGGCCTGAGGCCGGGAGGCCGTGGCGGGGCGGGCGGCGAGCAGGGCCGCGACGGCGGCGCAGGCGGTGAGGGCGCGGAGGAGGGCGGGTGTTGTCATGGCGCTATTTCTTGAGTTTGCGGATGCGCGACTCGACATCGAGGAGGCGCCGTTCGACGTCGCGATGACGTTCGTCTGCGCGGTCGGGGATGATGTCCATGAGCTCGCGCAGCGTCGAGGAGGCGAGTTCCCAGTTCTTGGTGGTCATGGCATGGTCTGCCTGCCAGTTCTTGTCTTTGAAGAGCGTGTCGAGCTCGGCCTCGGCGACGGCGAGCTCGGTCGCGGCGGCGTCGAAGATCTCGGGCTTGGGTTCGATCGTCTCGAGATAGGCGAGCGCGGACCGGTAGGTGCGCGTGGCATGGTAGAGGTTGTCGAGCCGGATGGCGCGCTCATCGTAGTGGCGGCGTGCCCGGGCGATGTTTTCCGTGGCGAGCTCAAGAAGCCTTTCGCTCGGGAATTCGATGGCCCAGAGGCCGAGTTCGTTGCGGGCGAACGTCTCGATGGCTTCGCGAAGCTCCTTGAACGCCGCGGGTTCGAGGCGGTTGCGGACGACGACGGTCGCGGCGCGACCGTCGACGATGCCGGTAAGCGTAAAGGTGTTCCACGTGTTTTCGCGCGGGATGCCCTCGTGATGCGGCTCCATCTCGAAGAAGCCGGCGTTGGCGAACCGGCGCGCCAGGCTGGCGCGGAGTTCGGCGGCAATGGGCTTCTCGGAGGATTTGCGCACTTGACGGCCTTGGCTCAAGTCGTCGATTGCCACGGTCAACGCGCCGTCGGGCGTCAAGGCGAGCTCGTATCGGAAGACGTTTTCCGCGGAGGCCTCGACTTTGACGTAGTGGATTTGCAGCGTTTTTTCGGCGGGGGCCGCCACGGCCGGGGTTGCTGTCTCGGCAGGGGCGCTGTCGCCCAGCATGAGCTTGACAACGATGGCAAGGCCGCAGACGGCGAGGAAGGCGATGAGTGCGAGGCGAAGGGTTTTGCGCGCATTGGGCGTGGCGCCGGCGCTTGGAGGCGGCGGAGCCGTGTTGAAGCCCAAGTCGATGGGGGCGCCGGGCTTTGCGCTCGGCGCCGACGCGGCCCGGGATGCGCGCTGGGTGTCTTCCAGGCGAAGCGTCGTGTCGCCAATGGCGATTCGGTCGCCAGGCGTGAGCTTGGCGTCTTCCTGGATGGCGACGCCGTTGATGAGCGTGCCATTGAGCGTGGCGAGATCGGAAATCCAGAGGTCGTCACCGAGGAAGAAGACTTTGCAGTGATGGCGTGAGAGCTGGGCGTCGGCAATGACGATGTCGTTCTTGTTTGAACGGCCGATGCTGGCGCCGACGCGCTTGATCTCGAACGTTTGTCCGGCGTTCGGGCCGGTTTCGACGACGAGTTTCAAAGTCGGCATGGCGGGGGTCCTCGACGGGGTTGTGATTAAGGGAGGCTGATGTCGGCGGGGGCGCTGGTGGGCGTGACGGCGGGGGGGGGAGGCCAGCGACCTTCGAGGGCGTCGCGGACGATGTCCTTGGTGTCGCGCGCGAAGTCGGCGTTGAGGATCCATTTGAGGTAGCCGGGGTCCTCGATGACGAGGTCGCACAACTTGGCGCCTTTTTTCTTGCCGAAGTTGATGGTGATTTCGCCGTCGAGCCAGCGCAACTTCCCGTCGCGATCCAGGAAGAACGGGTCGCGCTCGTTGATGAGCCGGTCGAGCTCGTCGGGGTCGGTGGGGAGGTCGGGGTAGCGGGCGAACTGGCCTTGAAGCACCTTGAGGGTGGCGATGGCGTCGGCTTCGGCGCCGTGGGCGTCGACGTGTTCTTCGTCGCAGTAGAAGCGCAGGGCGGCCGTGAGGTCGCGCGGTTCGCGCTTGTGGTAGATGCGCTGGGCGTCGAACTGGCGGCGACCGTTGGCATCGAAGGACTTGCCGACGCGCAGGAATTCCTCTTCGAGCATGGGGATGTCGAAGCGGCCGATGCCGAAACCGCCGAGGTCGCAGCCCTTGAAGAACTCGAGGATCTCATCGGCGACATCGACGAACTTCGGGCAGTTGCGCACCTGTTCGTCGCTGATGCCGTGGATGGCGATCGTTTCCAAGGGGATGGGGATGCCGGGGTTGATGAGCCAGGTCTTCGTCTTGTGGGGGCCTTTGACGGGGATCCGGATGACCGAAAGCTCGAGGATTCGATCGGTTCTGGGGTTGAGGCCGGTCGATTCCAGGTCGAATATGGCCAGCGGCCTGTCCAATGCAATGAAACTCATGTGATGTTGACTCCGCTCGGTGGATATACCAAGTACCTATTGCCGCCAATCTTAGCAAACCACCCCCGAAAAAGCAACTGCTGCCGCCTGAAAGCAGAAAGTCATGCCTTTGCCAGGGGGCTGTCCCCTGTGCGCCTTGAGGCGGGGTGGGCGTCTGCTCGTCCGTGCGTGAGGGCAAGGCGACGCTTGCCCCGTGCTTCGCGCCTTCACTCGCAACCTTTCAGGGGGGGTGGGGGCTGGCCCAAAACCAAAAACGGGGATACGAGTTTCTGGTTTCAAGTTGCGTTGATTTCTGGTATGCTTAGAGGTCGTAAAATCGCGCATGGAAGGTGATGGCGCGGGAGGATGGCAACCACGGTGGAAGACGTGTTCGAACAGGAATTGGCGAATGAGGATGTCGGCGAGATGTCTGAGTTCAAGACTCGGTTGATACCGGAGCAGGCGCGAGCGCCAGTTGCGCCGGATGTGCCGGCGCCCGGTTTCGGGGCGAATCCGCAGGGTGGGGGCGCATTGGACAACTATGCGATACGCGGCAAGATCGGCAGTGGCGGGATGGGGGTCGTCTATCTTGCGACGGATCGGCGCCTGGGGCGTTACGTGGCAATCAAGCGGCTCAAGCCCGAGTTCCGAAGAGATTTGTCGATTCGGCGTCGTTTCCTGCGCGAAGGGAAGGCGGCCGCCGCGCTCGGCAACGTCCACATCGCCCACATCTATTCGATAGGCGAGGATGCCGACGGCCCCTACATTGTGATGGAGTACGTTGAGAGCGCCCTGCCCCGAACGGATGTCCGCGGCCCCGCACCACCACAAGCGCTGGAGCAGTACATCAAGCAAAACGGGCCTTTCAAGCTTGAAGAGGCGCTGAACTTCCTGCTCAAAATCGGCCGGGCCATTGAGGGCGCCCACGCCGTCGGGGTCATCCACCGCGACTTGAAGTCCTCGAACATCCTCATGGATGCGACGGGCGAGCCGAAGATCGTGGACTTCGGTCTTGCTCGCTTTACGCGTGATGATGCAGTTTCGAGTCTCACGGTGGCGGGGGACAAGTTCGTGTCCCTCGGCTACGGTGCGCCGGAGCAGGAGTTCGACGCGACGCTTTCCGACGAGCGCGCGGATGTTTATGGACTTGGCGCCTTGCTGTATTTTTGTCTGACGGGCAAGAACCCCCGCTTCTTTCGAGAGGAAGATTTGCCGGAGATCGTGCGCCCGGTCGTGTGCAAGGCGCTGGCGACCGATCGCGATGCGCGTTATCAGAGCGTCGTCAGCTTTGATGCGGCGTTGCTGGCGTTGCTGGCCGAGTCGAAGATGGAGCGCCCGACGATCAAGACGACGTGGCGTTGCAAATGGTGCGACACGGTCAATCCGCTGGCGACGCGGTTTTGCGGCGAATGCGGCTGGGATGGTCGCGAGCAATG
Organism: Kiritimatiellia bacterium; assembly: GCA_050942875.1. Lineage (GTDB taxonomy): Bacteria > Verrucomicrobiota > Kiritimatiellia > RFP12 > UBA3636 > JAAZAI01. Next base: position 28,641 of record JBMNOD010000004.1, on the reverse strand, counting down.
CCGTGAATGCGCGGCCGACCAGCAGGTGGGCATTCAGTTTTGCGGGGTCTGCGGCGCGAACGCCCGTGAATACGAGGGCGTCATGAATCTGCTCCGCAAGATTCGTCTTGCGATCGAGTCCCGCCAATACGAATGGGCGTACAACTACGCGTCGCAACCGTTGACGTTCGAGCCGGTGGGCCCGAATGGGCGCCATTTTCTCGATGAAATCCAGTCGCTGGGCTCGATGGCCCAGAAGCGCGCGCAGCGGCGCGACCAGCTGCGCGAAATCATCGTCGATGAGATGGAAGCGGCAAACTACGAGCGTGCGCAACGTTTCATTTTGGAGTTTCGCGAGCTCTCGCCGGCTCCTGATGCGTATGCGGAGGATCTGGCGTCCATTCCAAAGCTCATGCACAAGCGCGATTTGAGCCGTATTGAAAAGGCGATCGCGATGAAGGACTGGGGGCTGGGCGAGCGCCTGCTTCAGTCGATGACGTACACCGGGGAGGCGTTTGGCACTGAACGGGCGCGCCTGTCCCGTTTATTCAAGCACCACAAACGAAACGTCTTTGCGCTGAAGGCTGGCGGCATCGGCCTGGCCTTGCTGACGATCTATCTGCTCTTCCTGCCGATGATGGTTCGCCTGAATCTTCCGGGGACGCGGGTGTTTTGGCGTCCGGCCCATTGGATGGCCGAGGGGGCTTTGCTCGACCGGACGATGGCAAAATATGCCTCGTGGTGGGGGGTTGACGATCTTGGCGCTTATTTCTTGGGATCGCCTTCGACCGTTCCGAACCCGCAGCCTCAACCGTCGTTGTCGTCATCTCCCGATTCGTTGTCAGCGGTGCCCGAGAGCCCTGGCAACACGGAAAATTAGCGTGGCGATTGGAGTTTCAACGCGGTGAGCCAGCGGTGGAACTCCTGGGGGATCGGAGAAAAGACCTTGAGCGTGCCGCCACGAACGGGATGCTCCAATTCCAGTTCGACTGCATGCAGGAGCGGGTAGGTCAGCTCCTTGAGTCGTTCATCCTCGACGACTTTCGGGCCATACCGGGTGTCGCCGACGACGGGATGGCGAGCCATGGCGAGGTGGCGGCGGATCTGATGCGTGCGTCCCGTTTCGATGCGCACGACGAGGTGGCTGCAGTCGTGGTTGGCGCGGATGCAGTGGATCTGCGAGAGGGCGCGCTCGCCCTCGATGGGCAGGTCGATCGTGGACGAACGCGCATCCCAGCGGCCGTAAACGACGGTGCGGTAGGTCTTGATGACGCAGTGGCGCTTGAAGACATCGACGACGGCGTCGTGCGCGGCAGAAGACTTCGACATGATCACACAGCCCGTCGTGTCGCGGTCAAGGCGGTGGGAGGCGACGATCGAGGCGAGGCCGGTCTGCGCACGAATGACGCTCTCCAGCGAGTGATCGGCATCGTTGACAAGGACGCCGCGCGGCTTGTCGACGACGATGTAGTCGTCATCCTCGTAAAGGATGACGAGCTTGTCGACGCGTTTCGAGATGGCGGTCGGGGATTTGACGGCGGCGGCCACGTGGACTTTGTCGCCGAACCTGAGTCTGTGACGTGAGATCCAGACGCTCTGGCCGTTTACACGAACGACTTTGGCATCGATGTGATGTTTGGCCATGCGTTTCGAGGCGTCCATCTTTTGGGCAAGGAAATCGCTCAGGGACATCCCCGCCTCGGTCTTCGAAACGGTCCATTCCCTTGTTGTCTTCTTCTTTCGAGAAATTACTTTCATAAGGTGCCTATAATACCGGAATTTGAAGCAAGCGGCTACTGGAAATGGTGTGTGGGACATTGAAGCTGAAGACATTCAAGCGATTTGAGTTGCCAATGCAGAGGCGGGTTTGATACCATCGCGGCGATGAAGATTTGCATGGACTACCAGCCTGCCGTCGCCCAGCGCGCCGGGATCGGGCGTTACGCGAAGATGCTCGCGGGGGCGCTTTCCAACGCGCTCGCCGAGGAGGACGTCCTTCGGCTCTTCTACTGCGACTTCCGCCGGCGGGCCGTCGCGCCGGAACTTCCCCGGGTGGAGCCGGCGCCGTTCCACGCGCTGCCGGGCGCCGTGATGCAGAAGCTCTGGCACCATGCGCGCTTCCCGCCGTTCAACTGGGTGGCGGGCGCGGCGGACGTCTTCCACTTCACGAATTTCACGACGCGCCCGCTGACGGCGGGCAAGTCGGTCGTCTCCATCCACGACATGAGCTTCGCGCGCTTTCCGCAGTTCGCGGAGCGGCGCAACCTGCGCCACTTGAGCGCCGGCATCGAGCGGAGCGCGAAGGCGGCCGATGCGATCATCACGATCTCCGAGTTCAGCAAGCGCGAAATCGAGGCGCTGCTTCCGGTCGCGCGGGGGAAGGTGCATGTCACCTACCTGGGCATCGGGTCGGAGTTCGGCGTCGCCTCCGAGGGCGACGTGGCCCGGGTGCGCGCGGAGATCGGCGTGACGCGTCCGTTCATGCTCGCCGTGGGCACGGTCGAGCCGCGCAAGAACCTGGAGTTCCTGGTCGACGTCTTCGAGCGGGTCGCGCCGCAGGGGATCGACCTCGTGGTCGCCGGGGCGCCGGGTTGGAAGTGCGACGCCATTTTGAACCGGTTCGAGACGACGGCGTTTCCCGGGCAGCTCCACTATTTGCGGTTCGTCCCCGACGGCCTGTTGGCGGCGCTGTATTCCGCCGCGGCGCTCTACGTCATTCCGTCGCACTACGAGGGCTTCGGCTTCGGCCCCCTGGAGGCGATGGCGTGCGGCACGCCCGTGCTGTCGTCTTCCGGCGGTTCGCTGCCGGAAGTCCTCGGCGACGCCGCGTGCGTGATGGAAGGATGCGATCCCGACGCCTGGGCCGAGCGGGCGCTGGCGATCATCTCGGGCGGCGAGCTTCGCGACCGCCTGATCCGGGACGGCGCGCGGCGCGCCGCGCGCTTCACGTGGCAGGGTACGGCCGCCGCCACGCTCGACGTCTATCGAAAGGCGCTGGAGTCATGAAGGCGGTTTTCGATTCGCGCTGGATTTACGAACGCCCCTCGGGCATCGGCGTCTATGCACGCGAGATGATGGAGCGCCTGCCGTCGCTCCTGCCCGAGATCGACTTCGTCTTCCTTTTCTCGGATCCCGCCTTGGAGCGACGCCACATGGACGCGCTCGCGGGGCGGGGCAACGTCGAGTCGGCGCTGTTTCCGCACGGGCCGCTTTCCCCGGGCAGCCAGCTTCGGCTGCCCGGGCTCCTGCGCCAGCTCAAGCCGGCGATTTTCCACACGCCCAACTACATGATGCCGTTCCTGGCGTTTCCCGTTTTCCGTCGCCGCCGCGCGCGAAAGAGCATCGTCAACATCCACGACGTCATTCCGCTCGTCGTCGAGGGCTACGCGCCCCATTCGCGCACGAGCCGCTTCCGCGCCGTCTTCCGCTTCTGCCTGGCGCAGAGCATCCGCCGCGCCGACATCGTCGTCACGGGCAGCGAGGCGTCGCGCCGGGACATGATCGCCTCGCTGGCGCTCCGCAAGCGCGAAGCGGCGAAGATCCAGGTCGTTTACGACGGCGCGGGCGGGCGCCTGGGCGAACGCGAGCCTGATCCCGTCAAGACGGACGCCGACACGCCGCGCACGCTGCTTTACGTCGGGCGCATGGATCCCTACAAGAACGTCCACGGCCTCGTCGGGGCCTTTGCGCAGGCGCGCGGCCTTGTGCCGTTCCCGCTGCGGCTGGTCGTCTGCGGCCCGTTGGACGACCGCTATCCCGAAGCGCGCGAGACGGCGCGGCGCCTCGGCGTGTCGGGCGACGTGCAGTTCACCGGCTTCGTGTCGGACGAGGCGCTGGCGCGCCTCTACGCCACGGCCGACCTGCTCGTCCACCCCTCGCGCTACGAAGGCTTCGGGCTCCAGCTTGTCGAGGCGATGAAGTCCGGCCTGCCGGTCTGCTGCACGGACGGCGGTTCGCAGCCGGAGATCGCCGGAGACGCCGCCGTCGTCGTCAAGGCCGGCGATGCGCCGGCGATGGCGGCGGCCGTCGCCGACATCCTGGGCGATCCGGCGAAGCAGGCGCGGATGAAGGCCGCCGGCCTTGAACGCGCCCGCCTTTTCGGCTGGGATGTCTGCGCCGAACGCACCGCCGCCCTTTACCGGACGCTTCTCACGCCATGAACGACTCCACGCCGCCACGCTTCCTCGGTCGCAAGACCGCGATCATCATCCCCGCCTTCAACGAAGCCGAGGCGATCGGCTTGCTGCTCGACGAAGCGAGGGCCTGCATGCCCGGCGTGAAGACGATCGTCATCAGTGACGGCTCGCTCGACGACACGGCGAAAGTCGCGCTCGCGCATGGCGCCGACGTGCTCGACCTGCCGTGCAACCTCGGCGTGGGCGGCGCGGTCCAGGCGGGCATGCGGCACGCCTGGGACATCGGCCACCGCCTCGTCGTGCGCCTCGATGGCGACGGGCAGCATCCGCCCTCGGAAATCCCGAAGCTGCTGGAAACGATGGAGCAAACGGGCGCCGACCTCGTCGTGGGGTCGCGCTTTCTCGGCAGCGACGGCGACCAGGGCGGCACGGCGATGCGCAAGATCGGCAACCGGCTGCTGTCCGTGTTTCTGAGCGTGATCTGCCGGGCGCGGGTGACGGATCCGACGTCGGGCTTCTGGTGCGTGCGCGACGACCTGCTCCGCTACTTTTCGCTTTGCTATCCCTGCGAATACCCCGAGCCCGAGGCGCTCGCGCTGCTGCGCCGCCAGGGCTACGAGATGGCGGAGGCCGATGTCGTCGTGCGCCCGCGGCGGCATGGCGTCTCGACGATCGGGTCGATCGACACGCTTTACTTTGCGCTGCGCGTCGCGCTGGCGCTCGTTGCGGATCGCGTGCGGCCGGTGGACCGGCGCTTCGCCAATCCGCGCAACCGAAAGGGGGACTGAACCATGCTGGCGATTCTTCTCGTTGAAACCACGCGCATCGCCCTCGGGCTTGTCGGCGCCGCGCTTGCCGCCGGGGCGATCCGCCTGGCGGCGGTGAAGCGCTCGCGCGCGTCGTTTCCCGTCCTGCTGCTGCTGTTCGCCGCCGCCGCCGTCTTGCTGCTGCTCGCCATTTCGCCGCGCTGCTTCGAGGCGTTCCTTCCCGATTCGCGGATGGGGCGCATCCGCCTCGCCGTCGCCGGCCTGAGCGTGTTCATCCTGGCGGTGACCTTCGAGTCGATCCGCTGGACGCACCTCAAGGAGCGGTACGCGCTGCTCTGGGTCGTCCCGTGCTTCGCGATGCTGTTCATGACGGCGTTCCCGTCGTCGATGGACTGGCTCAAGGCGACGTTCGGGATGGAGTACGCGTCGTCCATGCTCGCCGTGGTCTTCATCACGATGATGACGGCCGTGTTCGTGCTGTCGAAGAACCTCTCCCGCAGCGAAAGGAACCAGGCGCAGATCGCCCAGCGCTGCGCCATGCTCGAATCGCGCATCCGCGACCTTGAGGGAAAAAGCGAGAAATGATCCGTCTGCCAGGCCTTTCAGCCGTTGCGAAGGGGCGCCCGCGTTTGTCGCGGGTGTTTTCCGGAATCCTGCTCGCGCTCATTGCCTTCCTGGCCGTTTCGGTCAGGCTCGGCGGGATTGGCGACCGCCGCGCCTGGAATCCCGACGAGGCGCTGATCAGCCATTGGATGAAGCGACACCAGGCAGGCGCCGGGTTCGATGCGTTCTATCCTGGCGGATTCTTCGTGATGTCGCGCCCGGCGAAAATCGTTTTCGAAAACTTGATCAACCGTCCTTTGTGGAAGATCGCGCTGAAAAGCGGCCTGACAGACGTTGCGTACTCGCCCCGGGGCATGGCCCATCGGCAATGGGGGCTTCTATTCAACTTGTTCCTGACGGTCCTTTCGATCGGGCTGGTCTATCATCTTGGATCGATGATTGTCGGCTCCAGAACCGGGGCTTTGGCGGGGGCGTTCGCCTTTGCATTCCATCCTGTTTTTGTCGAGCATTCGCATTATCTTGAAACCGACATCGCCATGCTCTTCTGTGCCGTTCTGGCGCTCTGGGCCATGACCCGCTATCGACGGGCCCCACGCGCTTGCACACTGGCATTTTGCGCTTTCATTTGCGGCTTTGGATTCGGCGTGAAGTACACCAACGCCGTGCTGCTGCCCGTGCTGCTGTTGCTCATCGTTGCCATGCGCTTCAAACGCAACCGCGACATGCCGAATCTGGAGGCTCGTGCCGGCGTTTTGACGGCTTCGGATTCTTTCCTTTCGAAAGGGGTTCGCTGGGCGCGGCGTTCCTGTGTGCCTTTGATCGTCATCGCGATTGCCTTCTTTGTGCTTGGGAACGAGGTGGCAACGCCAAGATCGGCGCCGAAACCAGAGAGGCGCCCGGCTCCGGCCGTCGAGGCTTCCGACGTCCCGCCGCCCGCCGCCCAGGCGTCCGATGCCGTGTCCGCGTCCGCGACGCGCTTCATCAAGGCGGCAAAACACCTGCGCACCGAATCTCAAGATTTGATTGCCGGCGAAGGGCAGCGGGAGCGACTGGTGTTTCTGGCGCGTTCCTTCGCCATGGCGCTTGCCGCCCCTGGCGTCCCCTGGCTTTTGTTCGTCGCGGCGGGCATGGTCGTGCTGGTCGCGTCGCCGACATTCCGCCTTCATCTGCCCCTGACCCTGGGCTATCCCGTCGCCTACGTCGGCATGATTGCCGTGGCGGCGCCTTGGTTTCGGAACCAGGAGATCCTGCCGCTGCTGCCGTCTTTTTCGCTGGCCATCGCCGCATTGGTCTCGGTGTCCGCTGGTTGCCTGCGAAACGGCCGTGCCGATGCTTCGCGCCCGTTGAGCCTCTTTCTCGTCCAACGGATTGGCGCCGGCTTTGTCCTTTTGTCCGTTTGCGCGGTTTTCACTTTTGCCTGGATGCGCGCGGCGGATCTCGACGACATTTTCGCGAAGCCGGACACGCGCGAGTCGGCCGCCGATTTCCTGACGCAGGCTTTTCCAGTCGAGGAATCCATTTTCCTCGATCGGCAAATGATCGTGAACGTCCCGGGGATGACGAATGTTGTCAAAGGGGGCGCCTGGCTTGGCGAATCGATTGAATCGTACCGTGCCGCCAATCCCGGCCTGCGCTGGTTCCTCGTCAACGGGTCGCTTGCCGGGCGCGGCATGCTCGATCCCATCACCGGTCGTCTGCGGCCGGCGTTCCGGGAACGCGAGCACGCCTTCCGCCGCCGTGCGCGGCTTGCGCAGTCGTGGGGGCTGGTCAACGCGGAATCTGCACAATGGCATGCGCTTGCGATTCCGACTTTCCGGAGCCCGGTCTGCGAGCTGTGGGCCTTGGATCCCGAACCGGGCGAGAACGCTTCGGCGGATGGCGTCCTTGCCGGGTTGCGGTCGTGCGACGTGCTTCTCCGCGCCGAGAACCCCGTCTTCTACCAGGGTCAAGGCGTGGCGGCGCCGCGATCCTACGTGGCGTTGGAACCCAATGCCTGCCGGCAGATTGGCTTTGGCGGCCCCGGCGCCCTGACGAACGGAGTCTGGCTCGTGCTGTGCAATCCCAACCCGTCGGAATTGGACGCCAAGATCAAAGGCTATGGCGGGAGAAAACGAGTCGTCGTCCAAGGCGGCGCGACGACGCGGATCCATTTGAAGCCACGCTTTCAAGATCGCATGAAAAAACACGTTCATTTCGCCTGGATACGGCTTCGCGTGCGTCCGCTCGTCCCAGGCTCCGACGTCCGTCCCGTTCGTGTGTTTGCGGCGTTCGGCGAGGACGATGCGCACCGGTTGCTGATTCGTGTGCGTGAGAAAACGGAATCCGAGACCATGGACTCTCCGTAGGCTGCCCGCCGTCTCGGCGGGTTCCATAATCTAAAAGACCTTTATCCCCCGGCGACCGAAATGCTATACTCAAGCGCAACGAGAGAACAGCCGCTTCGCGGCAGTCGCCAGCATTCGAAAGTCCGATGTCCAAAGTCGTCATAGCCACAAAACACCCTTCGGGTTCGACAAAGCGACAACGTTTTAAGCACTCATCACTCATCACCCCAAAGAGCACCATGCCGAAAGAGCCGAATCAGCCGGCCGAAGCCAAAAAAAACCAGCAGCAGCAACGGAAGACGACGGGCGAGACGTTGCGCAAGATCATGCCTTTCATCGCGCCTTTCAAGTGGAAGATCGCGGGGCTGGCGCTTCTGACGGCCGTTCTTTCCGTGCTGGCCATGCTCCCGCCGCTCTTCACCCGGGCGATCATCAACGAGGTCGTCGGCAACCGGCGCGAAGCGCTGCTGCCCGGGCTTGCGGTGATGATGATCCTCGTGCCGCTTCTGCATGCGGCGATCAGCTACATCCAGCTCGTCGGCATCGCCTACATCGGGCAGACCTTCGTGCTGCGAATCCGCATGGCCGTCTATCGGCATCTGCTCGGCATGCACATCGGCTATTTCCACAAGAACAGCACGGGCAAGCTCACGAACCGGCTCATGGGCGACAGTTCGACGATGCAGCAGATTCTCAACGTCACCTCGGTGCAGGTGATCTCGGATCTGGTTTGCGCGCTTTTCGCGGCGAGTGCGACGTTGTACCTCAACTGGCGGCTTGCGCTGCCGATCATCGTCGTCCTTGTGCTGTTCGTCAGCAACTATCGATTCAACATCAGCAAAATCCGCCGCGCCTGGATCAGCGTGCGCGGTTCAGAGGACCGCCTGGCAAGCGGCGTCCAGGATCGTCTCGTCGCAAACCTCACCGTCAAGACGTATGGCGCCGAAGATCGGGAGCAGCGGGTTTTCAACACCCAGGCGACGGCACTGATGGACAATTTGGTCGTCAGTTGGTCCGCCTCGTCGAATTTTCACCTCAATACGTTGCTGCTTCAGGACATGGGGCGCACATGCATCTATTTCCTCGGTTGCGCGATGGTGCTTGCAAATGCGGCGTCGTATGGCGACGTGACGGCCTTCACCACGTACGCCATGCAAATCCTTTGGCCGGCGGTGCGCTTTTCGCAGCTCGCCGAACAGCTCCAGAACGTGCGCATCTCGGCAGACCGGCTTTTCGAAATCCTCGACGCCCAGCCGGAAGTCCTCGAACGCGCCGACGCCGTTCGTCTTGAGGGCGCCGTGCGCGGGGACGTGGATTTCGACGACGTCACCTTCTGGTATGAACCGGACAAAGTCATTCTGCGCAATTTCGACATTCACGTCAAGGCCGGCGAAACGGTTGCGCTTGTCGGCCCCACAGGATGCGGCAAGACGACGATCCTCTCGCTGCTCATGCGCCTCTACGACGTGCAGCATGGCGCGGTGCGGATCGATGGCATTGACGTCAAGGACATCGCCAGGGCGAGTTTGCGCCGACAATTTGGCATTGTGCTCCAGGAGTCGCTGCTCTTCCAGGTGAGCATTGCCGACAACATCCGCTACGCCAAGCCCGGCGCCTCGCTCGAGGAGGTCGTCAACGCCGCGAAGATCGCGGAAATCCACGACGACATCATCGCCATGTCGGATGGGTACGAATCGGTGATCGGCACGCGCGGCGTCCAGCTCTCCGTCGGCCAGAAGCAGCGCATTTCCATTGCGCGCGCCGTGCTGGCCAATCCCGCGATTCTGATCATGGACGAAGCCACAAGCGCGCTCGACAGCGAGTCGGAGCGGGCAATCCAGGTCGCGATGGATCGCTTCCTCGTCAATCGCACGTCTTTCATTGTCGCCCACCGTCTGAGCACGATCCGCAATGCCGATCGGATCATCTTGCTCGACCGGGGCGAGATTCAGGAAATGGGCGACCACGAGACGCTCATGGCGATCGAGGGCGGACGCTACCGCGAACTTTATCGCAAGCATTCGGGCAAGGGGGTGATCAGCGATGAAGAAGACTGACAGACCCGCCCGTCCGGCGCGCCCGCCGCGTTATGCCCGGCGCGACGTTCCGTATCGTCCGCCTCGCGAGATCTACGACACGGCGGGCGCCTTCGGTCTCGCCGTGAGGTTCTTCCGGCGCTACCTGCTTCCGTTGCGGTGGCGTTTGGCCGTGTACATTGCCGTCGCGACGCTGAACGCCTGCTCCGTCTATTTGATGTCGTTCTACGCCAAGGTCGTCGTGGACGACATCCTCGTGGTGGGCGCTGCCCCCGCCGAGCCCAGTCCATCTCGCGCCACGCAGTCGGGCGTCGAAGGGGCGCGGCATCCCGTCGCGCGCGAACGTCGCCTTGCCGCGCCGCTTCGCGCGTTCGATGCGCATCCGGGACGCGAGCGGGACGCCTCGGGCGCTCTTTCCGAAGCCTACCGCGAGCGCCATGCGCCCGCGCGCGGGCCCAATGCCGGGGGGCGTCTGCTGCTGCTCTTTTTCATCTACATCGGCACCGTCGTCGCGCTCAACCGCGGCATGCGGCAGGTGATCCTGCTCCGCCACAAGATCGGCAGCGCCCTGGCCATCAACCTGCGCAACGACGTCCATCGGAAGGTCATCTCGCTTTCCAGCATCTACCACAAGTCCACATCGCCAGGGCGCCTGATGGCGCGCATTCTCAACGACGTCGATGCCGTCCGCGACCATCTCGTGATCAATTCCGAGACGATCGTCTCGCAAGGCGTCATGTTCCTCGTCGGCTTCACCATCTTGCTGAGCATCAACTGGATCAGCGCTCTCCTCGTCGTCGGCGCGATGATTCCCTACAGCCTTGCCATCCGGAAGACCCGGTTGAACATGCGGATGTACAACCGTGAAATCCGCCACTCCAACGCCTGCCTCTGGGGGCTCGTCTCCCAGAAGATCGACGCCATGAAGGCCATTTTCGCCTATGGGCGCGAACGCGCCGAAGCCGTCAACTTCTTCCGCCTCTCGGCCGTGATGCAACGCGACCAGATGCGCCAGCAGCATGTCGGGGCAACCGTCGGCCGTTCGGCCCAGCTTGTCTCGGCGCTCACCACGCAAGGCATTTTCATCTATTGCACCGTCAACGTGCTGAACGGCTCGATGACCTTGGGCGAGATGATGTTCATCCACGGCGCCGTGGCCAACCTCTTCACGCCCGTCGTCAACCTCACCAACCTCACGGTAACCCTCTCCAACATGCTTGTCGTCATGCAGCGCCTTGCGCATATGCTCGACAGCCGGAGCGTCATCGACGAAGCGCCCGACGCCGTGCCCATCGCGTTGCCGCTGAAGCAAGGCATCCGCCTCGACAACGTCTCCTTCGCCTACGACGCCAACAAGCCCCCGGTGCTTCACAACATCGACCTCACCATCCCCGCCGGTTCCTGGATCTGCATCATGGGTCCCAGCGGCGCCGGCAAGTCCACCCTTGTCGGCCTGATCGCTCGGATTTTCGACCCGACTTCTGGCGAAATCCACATCGACGAGACGCCGCTCCGCAAGGTCACGCTCCACTCGCTCCGCCACGACATGGCCGTCGTGCCGCAGGAAGCCGAACTTTTCAGCGGCACCGTCCGCGACAACATCGCCTACGGCCATCCCGACGCGACTCCGTCCGCCATCATGGCCGCCGCCAAGGCCGCCGACAGCCATGAGTTCATCATGAATCTGCCCGTGCAGTACGAGACCGTCATTGGCGAGAAGGGGTCCACGCTCTCCGGCGGCCAGCGCCAGCGCATCTCCATCGCCCGCGCCCTGCTCACCGACCCCAAGATTCTCATTCTCGACGACTGCACCTCCGCGCTCGACGCCAACACCGAGCGCAAGATCCAGGAGACGCTCTCCCGGCTCATGCGCGAACGCACGTCCATCATCGTCTCCCAGCGCGTCTCCATGGCCATGCGCTGCGACGCCATCCTCGTCCTTGAAAACGGCCGCGTGTCGGAATTCGGCACGCACGAAAGCCTCGTCAATGCCGGCGGCTTCTACTCCCGCCTCCACGCCCAACAAACTCGATGAACAACCTCAACTGGATCTGGCGCCCGCCGACGGCTTCCCCAGCCGGCTTTTGGGCAAACGCCATTTCATGAAACTGCTTGATTCAACTTGTCCGCACTGTAAAACCAAAACCCATGATTCTGACCATGACACAAAAACCTGCTGAAATGAACGCGGCGCAGCGCCACGATCCGAAAATGAGAGCCGCCGAGTGCGCGGCCGACGGTCTTGTTTGGCACTCGCCTTGGGAAGCGCCTTTGCGCATCGAGGGGCTGGGATGGAAGCTGGATGGCAACATCTACAGACGCATGCCGTTTGATCCGTCGTTGCCGAAGGCCGTCGACGATCTCGCGTGGCACACGTCAGGCGTGAAGGTGCGCTTTCGGACGGACTCGAAGCGCATCGTCGTGCGCGTGAAACTCCGCGGCGCGCATTCGATGGACCACATGCCGGCCACGGGGCAGTGCGGCTTCGACGCGTACCTCGGCGATGGGGGCTCGGCGATGTACGCGGGCACGACGCGCTTCGACCGCTCGGTCGCGTCGTACCAGGCGCCCTTGTGCGATTTTCCGACGGCGGCGATGCGGACGGCGACGATCCATTTCCCGCTTTACCAGGGCGTCGAGGCGCTGTCGATCGGTCTTGACGAGGGCGCCTGCGTCGAGACGCCGCCGCCTCGCGCGTGGCAGCGTCCGGTCGTGGTGTATGGCACGTCCATTACGCAGGGCGGATGTGCGTCGCGTCCGGGCATGTCCTACCCGAACATTTTGAGCCGACGACTCGACTGCGAGTTCATCAATCTCGGTTTCTCCGGCAATGGCCGGGGCGAGCCTGAAGTGGCGCAGGTCATCGCCACGCTTCCGGCGCCGGCGCTTTTCATCTCCGACTACGAGGCCAATTGCGCAGGGAGGCTGCACGAGACGCTGCCGACTTTCCTGGGCATTCTCCGCCAGGCGTGGCCTCGCACGCCGATGCTCGTTGTCTCGAAGGTGCCGTACGCACGCGAGATGTTCAATGAGGAGGTGCGTGCGCAGCGGCTGGAGCGCCGGGACTTCCAGCGCGCCCTCGTGGACGAGCTTCGCGAGGCGGGCGACACGGCCGTCGCTTTCTTTGACGGCGGGGATTTGCTGGGCGGGAATTTCACCGAGTGCGCCGTGGATGGCGTCCACCAGACCGACCTCGGTTTCCTGCGCATGGCCGACAGCCTGGAGGCGGTGGTGAGGGGGATGCTTCAGAAGTCGATCGACTTCTGAAGCAAAAGAGAAGGCAGGACACGGTGGTCCAGCCCCACGATGGAGATGGTGGCGGCGTGGCAGGGCGGGAACCGAGGCGCGCCGGGGTGTGGACGAGTGGGCGCAGGTGGCGAAACGCGGCGGGGACGCCGCGTCCTGGAGTTTGGCCTTTTGCATGAACAACGCGGCGGGGACGCCGCGTCCACTTTGCTGCACTGAAATCAATGATCCGTCTGATTCGTCTGGTTCGTCCAATCCCTGGGCGTCAAGTCCGCCAAAGCTTGAGGCAACGTTTCCCTCCCGCTAGCTTTTTTCACGACGGGGCTTCCTTTGCCCGTCATCGTCGGGGGAGTTGAGCGTGGGTTCGAAGGGTTCGACGAAGGCGTCGTGGAAATTGTACACGTCGTTGAAGTCTTCGCGGCGGTCGGTTTCGGACTTGCCAAAGACGCCTTCGGCGATGAGGTTGTAGACGATTTCGCCGAAGTCGCCGGTGGTGTGGAGTCCCCACTCGGTCAGGACAAGGTAGGCGAGGGGGCCGAATTCGTTGAGCGCGTACTCGCGGACGCCTTCGGAGAGCTCGGCGCCGGTGACATGGCGGTTGGGCGGCTCGCGGTTGAATTTCCGCGCGGCATGGTCGAGCGCCTCTCGAATGAAGAAGTACGCTTCCATGTCGTAGCGGTCGTCCGTGTCGCAGATGCGCGCGACGGTCTCTTCGAAAGACTGCTCGTTCATCCGATCAAGTCCTCTTCCTTGATGATCGTCGCGATGGCGGCGGCGATGCGCTTGGCGTAGTCGGCTCGCTCGGCGTCGTTTGCGTATCGCCCGTGGCCGGATTGCCAGGCGGGCTGAACGGCGTCGCTCCCGTAGCGCGGGATGACGTGGAAATGCAGATGCGAGACGGTCTGGCCTGCGCCGGGGCCGTTGCACTGGAGGATGTTGACGCCGTCGGCGAAATCGCGGCGGACGGCTTTGGCGGCAACGCGCACGATGTACATGAGCTCTTCAAAGCACGCGATGTCTTCGGCGATCTCGACCGGCACGTCCATCAATGTGGGCCAGTGCCGCTTGGGGATGACGAGGACGTGGCCTTTCTCCATCGGCTGGATGTCGAGAAAGGCGAGGACGTTCTCGGATTCAAAGACTTTGGCGCTGGGGATGGCGCCGGCGATGATTTTGCAAAAAACGCAGTTGGGGTCGTGCATGGGGTCAATCTCCCTGGTCCTCGGTGACGCGGAGGACTTCGTCGATGGTGGTGAAGCCGGAATAGACCTTGTTCCAGCCGTCAATGCGGAGTGTGGTCATGCCCTCCTCGATGGCCTTGTCGCGGATCACGGCGGAGGGGCGGTGCTCGGTGATGAGCGTGCGCAGCGTCTCGGAGACGGACAGCACTTCGAAGATGGCGCCTCGCCCCTTGTATCCGGTCTGGCCGCAAAGCGGGCAGCCCTGCGCCTTGTAGATCTGGCGTCCGGCGAAGACCTCGGGCGAAATGTCCATGCGCTCGAGGAAGGCGGGGTCGGCGGTCGTCGCCTGGCGGCAGTGTGTGCAGAGACGGCGCAGCAGGCGCTGGGCAAGGACGACGACGACCGACGACGCGACGAGGAAGGGCTCGACGCCCATGTCGATCAGACGCGCGAAGGCGCCGGCGGCGTCGTTGGTGTGAAGCGTGGAGAAGACGAGGTGGCCGGTCAGCGAGGCGTTGATGGCGATCTCGGCCGTCTCGATGTCGCGAATTTCGCCGACCATCATGATGTCGGGATCCTGGCGCAGGAACGAGCGGAGGATGCGCGCGAAGGTCAGGCCGATGTCCGGACGCACGAGAACCTGGTTGATCCCGGGCATTTCGTATTCGATCGGCTCTTCGGCCGTGAGGATGCGCTTCTCGATCGTGTTGATCTCGTGGAGGAAGGCGTAGAGGGTGGTGGACTTGCCGGAGCCGGTGGGGCCGGTGACGAGCACGATGCCGTTGGGGCGATGGATCGTCTTGACGACGATCTTCTCGTCTCGCGGGTTGAGGCCGAGCTGGGCGAGGCGGATGACGCTGCCGCCTTTCTGGAGCAGGCGCAGGCTGATGCTTTCGCCGTAGACGGTGGGGCAGGTGGAGACGCGGATGTCGATTTCCTTGCCGTTGACCCGGATGCCGATGCGCCCGTCCATCGGCATGCGCTTCTCGGCGATGTCGAGGTTGGCCATGACCTTGAGGCGGGAGATGACGGCGGCCTGCACCTTGTTGAGCTGCGCCGGGACATCGACCTTGTGGAGCAGGCCGTCGATCCGGTAGCGGATGCGCAGCTCGTGCTCCATCGGCTCGACGTGGATGTCGGTGGCGCCCTGCTTGTCCGCCTCGGCAATGATCTGGTTGACGAAGCGCACGATCGAGGCTTCCTGGCCGACGTCGGAGAGGTCGTACTTCATCGTGTCCGCATCGGATTCGACGTTGTAGCGACCGCCGGACATCATCTTTTCGAACGTGTCGCCGCCGACGCCGTAGCACTTGCGGGCGTGCTTGGCGATCTTCTCGGCCGTGCAGGCGACGGGAACGACCTGGCAGCCCGTTGCGAGGCGAAGCCCGTCGAGCTGGGTGAGGTTGAAGGGGTCGCTGGTGGCGATCGTGAGCGTGTTGTTGTCGAAGGAAACCGGGACGACGTTGTACTGGTACACGGCACGCGCCGGGAGCTTTTCGAGCAGTTCGGGCGAAGCCTCGGCGCCTTCGACGTCCACATAGTCGATGCCGACGACCTTGGCGGCCTCGCGCAAGACGTCCTCTTCAGCGGCGAGGCCGAGGCGCACGACCGATTCCACGATGTTGGCGTCGCCCGACCGATCCTCCGTCCTGAGCATGTCGATCTGGAGGTCGGTAAAGAGCCCGGTTTGGCCTAAAAGGGCGAAAAGAAGGTCTTCCTGATTGTTTGCCATGGTGTGGAGTCCAGCCCGAGAGGGGCTTGCTGAAATAATCTTCTATATTAGCCAAAGTCCGCCTCTGAAGCAATAGGAATTCGACGTAGACCAAGGGGCAGCCCCCCCAATAAGACCCCAATGCAATAAGAAAAGTGCAACGGGAAATGGATGGGCGCACGGCGCCCGCCCACGGGAGTTTCCAGAAGACGGATTCCGCACTTTCCAGCAGGAGGGTGCGAAGGGAACCAAAGGTCGAATGCGAAAACGGCCAAACCGTACGTTTATCGGCCGCGGCCGCCGCCGAAGCCGCCGCGCCCCCCCATCCCCGGCATGTTCATGCCGCCGGGCCCTACGAGGCTTGTGGCGCCGAAGATTTCGTTGATGGACTTTGAAAATTCGACGCTCTCGGAATCGTTGAAGCCCATTTCCTTGGCTGTGGCCTTCAGAAGGCTTTCGCGGACGCCTTCGACACGTTGCATCAGCCCCATGCCAAGCATCATTGCGCGGCCGCGGTCTTCGCGTGAAACGTTGGCGCCGGCCTCGAAAATCCCGCGGATTTCCTTGTACTCTCTGACGAACGTCTCCAGATCCTTTTGCTCCTCGGGCGTCATGTAGGCGATGTTGACATTCGCGAAGAAGTCATCGCGGCGATTCTCGACGTTCCTGCGCTGCTCCATGAACGTCTGACGACGCTGTTCGCGCTCCTCCTGACGTTTGACCTCCGCGGCATGTTCTTCGGGATTTTCCTCCTTGAGGCGCGCCATGCGCTCTTCGCGTGTTTCACGGCGGCGAGGCGCTTCGGTGGCTGCAGGTTCCGGCGCTGCGACGGCTGTCTCGGCGGCGTCCGCTTCGGCGGCGGCTGCAAGCTCTTCGACACGTGCTTCGGCGGCGGCAAGTTTCGCTGCCAGCATGTCGATCTTGGCGGTCTGATCTGCAATGCCGGCATTGACGGCAGGAGCAGGAACCTCCACGATCTTGACATTCTCGCTTGAGGGGGCGGACGTGAATTTACCAATGGCAAAGCCGAGGCCTGTGCAGACGACGGCGATCAGAACGACAACGGTTTGAATTGATAGTTTATTCATGATGGCTCCTTATTATGGCACATTGGTTTTCCATTATAGCAAGAACCCGACTTCATGAGCTATGAAAATTATTCACGATTGCAAGGTAGAGCGCCCAGTTGGCGGCGAGGGCGTAGAGGGAGGCGATGGCGTCGTCGATCGTGATGCCGAGGCCGGAGGGGAGCTTCTGGAGGCGGTAGGCGGGGAAGGGCTTGAGGATGTCCATGACGCGGCTGACGACGAAGCACATGGGCATGAGCCACCAGTGATCCTGCCATTTGTCGTAGAGGCCGAGCATGCAGATCGGGAAGGTGAGGTATTCGTCGGCGACGATGCGTCCGTCGTCCTTCTTGCCGCCGAGCGCTTTTTCGGCGTAGGTGCAGATCGGGATGCAGGCGAGGGCGAGGGCGATGCAGACGACGATCTGGGCGGCGAGGGGGAGCTTGCGCTCGGTCATCGTCCAGACGATGAGGCAGCCGAGCGTGGCGCCGACGGTGCCGGAGGCGACGGGGGCATAGCCGAGGCCGAAGCCGGTGGCGAAGAGGGTGGGGAGGGCGCGGAGGAGTTTTTTCATGGCAGTTCCGATGCGCGGTTTTGGGGGAGGGGGTAGTGGCGGGCGAGGAGCCAGTCGCGGACGGTTTCGCCGGGCAGGCCCATGATGTTGGTGTAGGATCCGGAATGCGAGGCGATGATGGCTTCGCTTTTCGTGGCGATGTCGTAGCCGCCGGCGCGGTCCAGGGTCTTTGCGGCGGCGAGGTAGGCGGCGACGGTCGCGGCGTCGAGCGCGCGGAAGGTGACGGAGGAGGCGACGATGCGCAGGTCGGCGGCCGCCTGCCCGGGTGCGGACAGCGCCACGGCGGTGAAGATCTCCTGGGTGATGCCGGAGCAGGCGAGGAGCATGGCGTGGGCGTCCTCGGGCGAGGCGGGCTTGCCGACGCAGTTGCCGCCGAAGGCGACGACGGTGTCGGCGGCGAGGATCCAGGCGTCGGGATGGGTGCGGGCGCAGGCGTCGTGCTTGGCCAGGGCGTTTGCGGAGACGGTGCGCACGGGGTTCGCGACGTCGTGGATTTCGGGGCATTCGGGGACGAAGACCTCGAATGCCACGCCGAGGTCGGCGAGGATGCGGTGGCGGCGCGGGGAGGCGGTCGCGGCGATGAAGGGCGCGGGCATCAGTTCTCCGAGCCGCTGCGGAGGACGGAGACGAAGGCCTCCTGGGGGACGTTGACGGTGCCGCACAGCTTCATGCGCTTCTTGCCTTCCTTCTGCTTGTTGAGGAGCTTCTGCTTGCGCGTGACGTCGCCGCCGTAGAGCTTGGCCGTGACGTCCTTTCTGAAGGCGCGGATGTCCTCGCGGGCGATGATGTTGCGGCCGATGGCGGCCTGCACGGGGATCTTGAACATGTGCGGGGGGATGGAGTCCTTGAGCGCCGCGCAGATCTGGCGGCCGCGCTCGACGGCGCGGTCCTTGTGGACCATGCTGGAGAAGGCGTCGACGACCTCGCCGTTGAGGAGGATGTCCATCTTGACGATGTCGCTCGTCTGGTAGCCGTGGTGGTCGTAGTCCATGGAGGCGTAGCCGCGCGAGACGCTTTTGAGCGTGTCGTTGAAGTCGATGAGGATTTCGTTGAGCGGGAGGATGCAGGTGAGGATGACGCGGTGGCCGTCGAGGCTGTCGGTCCGCTCGACGATGCCGCGGTGTTCCATGACGACGCGCATGATGTCGCCGATGTAGTCGGACGGCGTGATGATGGTGGCCTTGATGATCGGCTCCTCGATGTGGTCGATTTCGACGGGGTCGGGCATGCGGATGGGGTTGTCGATCTCCTCGACCTTGCCGTCGCGGTAGTGGAGGCGGTAGACGACGGCGGGGTGGGTGGAGATGATGTCGCAGTCGAACTCGCGGCGGAGGCGCTCCTGGACGACTTCCATGTGGAGGAGGCCGAGGAAGCCGCAGCGGAAGCCGAAGCCGAGGGCGACGGAGCTTTCGGGGTGCCAGGAGAAGGCCGAGTCGTTGAGCTGGAGCTTTTCGAGGCTGGTGCGGACTTTTTCGTATTCGTCCGTGGAGACGGGGTAGAGGCCGCTGAAGACCATGGGCTTGATTTCGCGGAAGCCGGGGAGGGGCTCGTCGGCGGGGTTGGCCTTGGTCGTGATGGTGTCGCCGATGCGGATTTCGCGGGGGTCCTTGACGGTGCCGATGATGTAGCCGACGGTGCCGGTCGGGAGGGAGCCGGCGGGCTTCATCTCGGGGGAGAAGATGCCGACTTCCTTGACCTGCGTGGTGACGTCGGTGCCCATGTAGAGGATGTTGTCGCCGGTCTTGACCGTGCCGTCGACGATGCGCACGTAGGCGATGACGCCGCGATAGACGTCGTACACGCTGTCGAAGATGACGGCGCGGAGCGGGCCGTCGGGGTTCTGCGAGGTCGGGGGCGGGACGCGCGCGACGATCATTTCCATCAGCTCGTCGACGCCCTCGCCGGTCTTGGAGGAGACCATGCCGCAATGGTCCATGGGGATGGCGAGGGCTTCCTCGACTTGCTTCTTGCAGCCGTCGATGTCGGCGCTGGGCAGGTCGATCTTGTTGAGGGCGGGGATGATTTCGAGGTCGTTTTCGAGGGCGAGGTAGGTGTTGGCGACGGTCTGGGCCTGGACGCCCTGGGCGGCGTCGACGAGGAGGATGGCGGCCTCGCAGGCGGCCATGGAGCGGGAGACTTCGTAGGAGAAGTCCACGTGGCCCGGGGTGTCGATGAGGTTGAGCAGGTACGTTTCGCCGTCCTTCGCCGTGTAGCTCATCGAGACGGGGTGCGACTTGATCGTGATGCCGCGTTCGCGTTCGAGATCCATCGAATCGAGAAGCTGATCCTGGAAGACGCGCTCGTCAACGGACTGGGTGAGCTGCAGGATTCGATCGGCGAGCGTGGACTTGCCGTGGTCGATGTGGGCGATGATGCAGAAGTTTCGGATTTTGGAAAGCATGGGGCGGTTGAGATTTGAGGCTTGAAACTTGAAACTTGAGGCTTGAAACTTGAAATTGGGGTCGGATGGCAACGTTGTCGAGAGCTTTGTCGATTTCAGCGGCTAGCGGCTAGCGGCTGGCGGCTAGTGCCGAAGGGAAGCTTTGTCGAAAACTTTGTCGCGAACTTTGTCGTTTTCAGCGGCTAGCGGCTGGCGGCTAGGGAGTCGGAGGGCGGCTTTTGGTGCCTCTGTCGATGCTTGTCGAGATGTGTCGTCCTGTCGAGTTTTTCGACTGACACCGACTGACGCCGACGCCCATCGACACCCGTCAAGGAGGAAGTCGACGCCAGTCGCCATTGATGGAAGTCGTTCAGTCGAAGGAAGTCGAGGGAAGTCGAAAAACATCTGCGGCATGGTGAGTGAGCGGGGGAATGGAAATTTGTGGTTTGAGATTTGTGATTTGCCGAAGGGCGACTTTGGGCTTTGGACTTTGGACTTTGGACTAAGTGTGCCACTAGCGACTCCTGCGAGCAAGTGCGGGGCGAGCAAGCGTTTAAAACGTCGACGTCCGCCAGGCGTCGGAGGCGAGCTGGCGGAAAAGGCTGATCTCGGCGGCCATGTCGGGCTTGCCGTAGAGCGCGGTCCCGGCAACGAACTGGTTGGCGCCGGCATTGGCGCAGACGGCGATGGTGTTGCGATCGATGCCGCCATCGACCATGATCGCGAAGCCGGGCTTTCCGGCGGCGGTGGCGGTCTCGCGCAACGCGCGGATTTTTGGGAGCGGCGCGGACATGAACTTCTGTCCGCCGTAGCCGGGGAAGACGGTCATCTGGAGGCATTCGTCCACGAGGTTCAGATAGGGGAGGGCGGCCGTGAGCGGAGTCAGCGGATTGAGCACGATGGCCGGTTCGGCGCCGAAGCCGCGGATGGTTTCAAGGGTGGCGCCGACTTCGCAAGAGGATTCGACGTGGATCTGGATTGTCGAGGCGCCGGCCTCGGCGAAGCGCTTCACGTAGCGGTCGGGACGGACGAACATCAGATGGACGCTGAGCGGCAGGTTTGTCGTTTTGCGCGCCAGGGCCACGACGTCCGGGCCGTAGCTGAAGTTCGGCACGAACGCGCCGTCCATCATGTCCAAATGCAGTTTGTCCGCGCCTGAATCTTCGGCACGGCGGATGGCCTCGGCGAGGTGGCCGGGGTCGGCAGCGAGCAGTGAAGGTAAAATGACGGGTTTCATGCGCAACATCATCGCATATTTCAGTGGTGATTTCAATGACGAGTCAACGTCGAGTCAAAGGCGTTGACTTGCCGAGGGTTCGGGGTTCGGGGTTCAGGAGGCTTCGTAGTTCGAACAAGCCTTCCCTGCTGGATGAGCGTAGGAAGTGTCGCTTTGCGGCAGGAGCAACAGTGGGAGCAAGTGTATCGGGAGCAAGGGTGCGAGCAAGTGGGGGAGAAAGTGTGCGAACTCCGCCCTTTGGTTGCTTCTTGCATCGCCCCTGTGGCTTCCGTGCCCCGCGTCTGTCCCGTGCGAAGCACACACTTACTCTTGTTCTTGCTCCCTTTCTCTCTTCCACACTTACTCGCTTTACCCTTGCTCTCACCCTTGCCGCAGGGGGGATGTCGAGCGATTAGCGACGACCGCAGGCCGACAACATTCCCCCTGCGGTACAAACCCGCATCCAGCAGGGAAGGCTGTTTTTCAGTGATTGACGACGGTCGAAGACCGGAAAAACAGTCTTCCTTTCGTGGAGATTCGTGGGAAGAAAAACGACTCGGCGAAGCCGCCACGGCAGTTCGACAAAGTTTGCGACAAAGCTGCCTTTCGGCACCAGCGACTAGCCCCTAGCGACTGGCGACTCCATCGGGCAGGCGACGGGGCGGGTTCGAGACTGGGCGACAAGCGTTTCGCGACCAACCCCGGCGACTGACCGATTGCGGCGATTGCTTGCGCAGAGTCCTGCAAACTGCTATATTTTTGATCTGCAATTCGTAATTTCTTCAGCCACTCCTCTCTATCTCAAGGAACCATGCGGTGTCCACGCAATTGACGATCCCCGAAGGCTTCAAGTCGATGCCTGCAGAACGTCGAGAAGACGTCAACAGCTACATTCAATCGAAAGGCGAGGTGATGCTCGCCGATCTTCAGGCGCGCCATCCGGGCGTCTCGAGCATGACGTTGCGGCGCGACCTGGAATTTCTGGAGCGCCGGGGCGACGTGGTGCGCATTCGCGGGGGCGCGAAGTCGATCGCGCATCTGTCGATGCTCAAGGAGGCCGCCTACACGCAGCGCCAGACGGAGCATGCCGAGGCCAAGATGGCCATCGCGCGCAAGGCGGTGGAGCTGCTGTCGCCGGGGCGTTCGATCTACATCGACTCGGGCACGACGTGCATGTGTTTCGCCCAGCGCGTGCCGGACCAGAACCTGTTCGTGCTGACCCCGGCTCCGAACGTGGCGCTTGAGCTCGTCAAGCTCCCGAACGTGAAGATCAATCTCACGGGCGGCCAGCTTCATCGCGAGACGCTGACGCTCTCGGGCTTCAACGCGGTCGAGTACGTCAAGACGCTCAACATTGATCTGGCCTTCATGGCGGCCAGCGCTTTTTCGCTTTCGAGCGGTTTCTCGTGCGGCGATTATCATGAAGCCGAGCTGAAGCGCCTGGTCATGAGAAAGGCCCGCCACGTCGTGGTGCTCATGGATTCGAGCAAATTCAACGGCACCATGCCCCACACCTTCGCGACGCTCGACGACATCCAGGCACTTGTGACCGACGGCCCGTTGCCTCGGGATTACGAGCGGGCGTTTCGTCGGGCTCACGTGACGGTCCATTAGCTATTTTGCTTCCTTTCTTGCTCTCGGCATGATAGAATTTCCGCCGATTTCTTAAACTCCTTTTTTTTTGAGAAAGTTTCATGAGCGAAACCCCAGTGAAAAATGCCATCGGCGTGATGAGCGGACTGAAGCCTGACGGCTCGAGTATTGACGTCGTTTCCGATTTTGGACTTTCGTGCTGCCAGGTCGTCAGTTGGACTCCGGCGCATTGCAAGCCCGAGTACGCCCGTGCGACTCGTCAGCGCGCTGCTGACAACGGCGTTCGGATCACGGCGTTTTGGGCGGGCGTTCCGGGTCCGGCCCATTGGAATTTCACCCACGGCCCCATTACGCTCGGGCTTGTTCCCCCCGAGTTTCGTTGGGCGCGAATCGAAGCGCTCCAGCGGTGGGCGGACTTTGCGGTGGAGCTGGGAGCCCCGGCCATCGTTACCCATTGCGGCTTCCTGCCGGAGAACATGACCGATCCCGAGTTTGAACCGACGTGCATTGCGATCGACCAGGTGGCGCGTTATTGCAAGGATCGTGGCCTTGGCTTCTGGTTTGAGACGGGGCAGGAGACGCCGGTTACGTTGCTGCGTTACATTGAGACTGTTGGCCTGGACAATCTCGGGATCAACCTCGATCCGGCGAACCTGCTCATGTACGGGCGCGGCAATCCGATCGATGCCCTTGAGGTGTTTGGCAAGCATGTGCGCTGCGTCCATGCCAAGGACGGTTGCGTTCCCACAAACGGCGCGCACCTCGGTCCCGAGGTGAAGGTTGGCGACGGCATGGTGCGCTACCCCGAGTTCGTCCGTCGTCTGCTCGACATCGGTTTCGACGGCGATTTCATCATCGAACGCGAAATCTCGGGCGAACAGCAGAAGAAGGACATTGCGGAAACGGTCCGCTACCTTGAGAAACTTTTATCGGAGGCCGAGCGGCCGAAGGCGTAAACCCAACAGCAGAATTTTTCCGGCTCTTCCGGAGATTCAACGAAACCCAGAAAAGAAAGAAGATCGAAATGGCTCAGAGCGTATCCACGAAAATGGAATCGAAGCAAAAGGCGTACAAGGGCAAGAAGCTCCGCGTCGCCATCATCGGGTGCGGCGGCATTGCGCAGACGCATCTGGAAACGTACAAGTCAATTCCCGAAGTCGAGATTGTCGCCGGTGTTGACATCGTCCAGGAGCGCCTGGACGTGATGCACGAGAAGTGGGGCGTCCCACGCGAGGCGCTTTTCCTTGATTGGAAGGAAATGCTCAAGGTCGTCAAGCCCGACGCCGTCGACGTTTGCACCCCCAACGGCGTGCATTGCGCCCCCGTCGTGGATGCCTGCAACGCCGGCTGCCACGCGATGGTCGAGAAGCCCATGGCCATGAACCCGGCCGAGTGCCAGAAGATGATCGCAGCCGCCGAGAAGAACGGCGTCAAGCTTTCCGTCGGCTTCCAGCAGCGCTATCGCGACAGCACTGCCGCCCTCATCAAGGCCCGCGAAAACGGCCAGTTTGGCGACATCCTTTTTGTGAAGGTGCAGGCCCTGCGTCGCCGCGGCATCCCCAACTGGGGCGTCTTCGGCCAGAAGGAGCTTCAGGGCGGCGGTCCGCTCATCGACATTGGCGTTCACATCGTCGAGGCCGCTCTTGAGTTCATGGGCAATCCCAAGCCGATCGCCGCCAGCGCCAACACGTGGACATACCTCGGCGACAAGCCCTCCAACACGCTGAGCTCCTGGCCTGGCTGGGATTGGAAGACCTATACGGTCGAGGACCTCGCCGTCGGGCAGATTCGCTTCGACAATGGCGCGATCATGCAGATCGAATCCGCTTTCGCCTGCCACATGAAGGAGCATGATGTGCAGAACTTCACCGCCATGGGCACCAAGGGCGGCTGCAACTGGGAGCAAGGCGAGATCTACACCGACCTCAACGACCTCATGGTCAATGCCAAGCCCGTGTACCTCGGCACGCAGGACTGGAGCACCCTCTTCAAGCGCAAGCTCCAGAACTGGGTCAATGGCTGCCTGAAGGGCACCGAGCTCGACGCCTCTGGCTACGACGGTCTCGCCGTCCAGAAGATTCTCGACGGTCTCTATCGTTCCGCCGCCGCAGGCAAGGAAGTGACGATCAAGTAAGACGTCGCCGCCTTTAGTGCGTAGAGCGTAGAGCGGAGTTCAGGCCGGGGACACCCCAGGCCCCCTCTTTTAGTGAGGAGTGCGTAGAGCGTAGAGCGGAGTTCAGGCTGGGGACACCCCAGGCCCCCTCTTTTAGTGAGGAGTGCGTAGAGCGTAGAGCGGAGTTCAGGCCGGGGACACCCCAGGCCCCAGTTTACAACCTCCCTTTCTGTGTCTTTCCGTGCTTTCTGTGGACAAGAAACGCCATACACGTCCACTTGCCCACGCCAAACCACCTAAGCAGGTAAAACCGGGGTCTGGGGCAAGCCGCTTCGCGGCAGGGGCTAGTCGCTAGGGGCTAGGGGCCAGTGCCGAAAGGCGACAAAGGCTTTTAGCTCCCACGAATCTCCGCTAAGCAGAGGGGAGTGTTGTCGGCCTGCGGCCGTCGCTAATCGCTCAACATTCCCCCTGCGGTACAAACCACGCATCCAGCAGGGAAGGCAGTTTTTCAGTGATTAACGACGGTCGAAGACCGGAAAAACTGTCTTCCTTTCGTGTTGGAGATTCGTGGGAAGAAAAACAACTCGGCGAAGCCGCCACGGCAGTTCGACAAGGATCGCAACAAAGTTGCCCTGCGGCAGACCTTGGACTTTGGATCTTGGACTTATCGGCAGGGCGTCCAGCGTCCGGTTTCTGCAGATTCATAGGCGGCGGCCATGATCTTGACGGCGTCAGCGGCGGCGACGAGATCTTCTTCGATCTCTTCCGCTGGCAGTTCGCCCTTCACAAGGGCGATGAGCCGATGGATGCGGTCGGGCCGCGCCTCGTCTGCCGCCACGGGCGTCGCAGGGATTCCAGGGCCTCCCATTTTGAGGCCGCCTGCGTTCCAGATGCTCTGCTTGGAGCCGATCACTTCGAGGCCGCCATGGCCTCCTGTGAACACCCAGCCCGCCTCGGCGCGTCCAACGGCGCCCGAGGCGAATTTCATCATGATCACGCCGTAGTCGTCCACTGCCGGATACGTGCCGGCGTAATTGCCTGTCATGCACCAGACTTCCGTGACGGGGCCGCCAAGATGGCGCAGCAGGTGCACCGCATGCGTGCCCATGTCGAGAAGTGCGCCGCCGCCTGAAAGCTCGGGCTGGGTGAACCACGCCAGATCCGGATTGTCAAACCAGCGGCCGTAGGCGGCATGGTGCGCATTGCGGAAGATGAGATGCGTGACCTTGCCGAGCTCGTCGGTCGCCAGGATGCGCTTCACCGCGCGATTCTCGCCGAAGAACGGCTGGAAGTAGCCAAAGATGAGCGGCGTCTTGTGCTGTTTCGTGAGGGCGACGATTTCATCGGCGTCCGCCGGGACTGTGGCCATCGGCTTCTCGCACATCGTCGGCTTGCCGACGGGCAGCACCTTGCGGAGAAGCGGCAGGTGGCGGGTGTTTTCTGCGCAGATGACAAAGGCCTCGACTTGCGGGTCGGCGAGAACCTGGTCGAGATCGGGTTCAAACGGGCAATTGAATTCGGCGGCGTACTTGGCGCCGCGCTCGGGATTCTCGTCCCAGATGACGTGCGGAGCCTTTCCAGAGACGTGCCGGCTGATGGTTTTGCAGAAATCACGACTGTGGATGTGGGCGACAGAGACGATGGCAATCTTGGGCATGGGGCAGGACTCCTAGTAGGTGCATCGGGCAGGGGCGCTCCGACTGTCGGAGCGCTTCCGCAAGCCCGTGAATTGCCGCATATCATACTCTGCCGCGCGGTTTTTTGCAAGTCGAAGGGATTAGGGCTCATCCCTCACGGGCTGGATGGCGTTGAACTTGCAGAGGGACTGGCAGAGCGAGCAGCCCATGCAGATGGCGGGGTTGATCGAGGGCTTGCCGTTGGCGGCGCTTTCGATGGCCGGGCAGCCGCATTTGAGGCAGGCGCGGCAGTTCTTGCAGGCGTCGGGGTCGATGCGGCGCCGGGGGCCGATGCGCTGCTTGACGTGGAGCGGGCAGGGGGCGCGCGAGATGACGAGGGCGGGGTCGTCGTTCGCAAACTCCTCCTTGAAAATCGCGATCAGCTTGTCCTGCTCGTAGGGGCTGACGACGTGGACGCGCTCGATTCCGCAGGCCTTGGCGATGGCTTCGATGGAGGCCGCCTTCGTCGGCTCGCCCATCAGGGTGAGCCCCGTGCCGGGGTGGTCCTGGTGGCCGGTCATCGCCGTGATGCGGTTGTCCACGACGACGAGCTTCGTCGCGCCTTTGTTGTAGACGATGTCGAGCAGGCCGGTGATGCCGGAATGGAAGAAGGTGGAGTCGCCGACGACGCCGACGATCGGGCGCTTCTCGCCGGCCTTCTGCATGCCGTGGGCGACGGTGAAGCCGGCGCCCATGCAGAGGAGCGTGTCCGTGCGGCTGAGCGGCGGGAAGACGCCGAGGCTGTAGCAACCGATGTCGCCGGAGACGATGACGTCGAACTTCGTGAGCGCCAGGAAGAGGCCGCGGTGGGGGCAGCCGGGGCAGAGGATGGGCGGACGGCCGGGCAGGTCGGCCGCTTCCGCCACGGGCGCGGGCAGCGCCGGGGTGCGTCCGGCGAGCTTTTCGCGGACTTCGTAGAGGCGGGCGGGCGTCAGCTCGCCGCAGCGCGGGACGAGCGCCTTGCCGACGCAGGCGATGCCCAGCGAGCGGATGCGCTCCTCCAGGATGGGATCGACTTCCTCGATGACGAGCAGTTGGTCGACGGTGCCGGCGAAGCGGCGGATGAGGTCGTCGGGGAAGGGGAAGGCCCAGCCGAGCTTGAGCATCGGGTTGTCGGGGAAGAGCTCGCGGGCGTGCAGCGCCGGGGCGCCGCTGGAGACGATGCCGAGGCGGGTGTCGCCGCCGGGCAGGATCGCGTTGAAGCGCGCGTCCGCCGAGGCGGCGGCGGCCTGCTCGTCGAGGCGCGATTCGGCTTGCACGCGCAGCTTGCGCCCCCAGAGCGGGAGCGGGACGAACTGCGGGTCGTTCTTGATGAACCGGACGGCGTTCGGGGCGCGGCGTTCGCCGAGTTCCACGAGGCTGCGCGAATGGCTCACGCAGGTCGTGGTGCGCAGGAGGATCGGGCAGCGGTACTGCTCGGAAAGCTCGAATGCCATCGCCATGAAGTCGCGGCATTCGCGCGCGTCTGCCGGTTCGAGCACGGGGATCTTCGCCAGGCGGGCGTAGTGCCGCGTGTCCTGCTCGGTCTGGGAGGAGTGCTGGCCCGGGTCGTCGGCCACGACGATCACCATGCCGCCCGCGACGCCGGTGTAGGCGAGCGTCATGAGCGGGTCGGCGGCGACGTTGAGGCCCACGCACTTCATCGTGACGAGGCTGCGGGCGCCGGCGATGGCGGCGCCGGCGGCGGCTTCGAGCGCCACCTTTTCATTGGGCGACCATTCGCAGTAGACGCCTTCGGGCGCGTGCTGGACGAGGTTTTCGAGGATTTCGGTGGATGGCGTGCCGGGGTAGCCGAAGGCGGCGGCGACGCCGGCTTCGTATGCGCCCCGTGCAAGGGCTTCGTTTCCGGAGAGGAGAGGCATGGGGAGGGGGGAGGGGGAGGGGTTAGGGGTTAGAGAGCGGCTAGCGGCTAGCGGCTAGCGGCTAGTGGTTGGGGGGGGTAGAGAGCGGCTAGCGGCTAGTGGTTGGGGGTTAGGGACTTGAGGAGAGTTTGCTGCGAAGAGACATGAGCATTTTCGAAACCTCTTGAGAGAGTCGCATCAGGGGGACAATGTCGGATTCCACCACAACAGCCATTC
>JBMNOD010000061.1:0-21118 GCA_050942875.1 Kiritimatiellia bacterium | reverse complement strand
AGATTGAGGCATGGGATCTGGAATTTGGCGTTGGGAAAGGGGCACGGACATTCCTGTCCGTGTTCGTCCACGGGTTGGAAAACCCGTGCCCCTGATTTGCAGCATGAATTATGGCCGGGTTAGTAGTGGCGGTCCAGGAGCGCCGCGATGGCGTCGGGTGCGTCGGCGAGAGGGACGATCGACGTCTCGCCCGTCTTGCGCAGACGGATTTCGACGCCGCCTTTCTCCAGCGAACGCGCGCCGACGACGACGCGGACGGTGCAGCCGATGAGGTCGGCGTCCTTGAACTTCACGCCGGGGCGTTCGTCGCGGTCATCGACGAAGACGTCGATGCCCCGTTCGACGAGGGCGCGCTCGAGCTCCTCGGCGGCCTGGCGGCTCGCCTCGTCCTTCGCCGCGTCGAGCGGCAGCAGGGCGACCTGGAAGGGGGAGACGGAAGCGGGCCAGACGATGCCGTCCTTGTCGAAGTTCTGTTCGACGATGGCCTGCATCGTGCGGGTGACGCCGATTCCGTAGCAGCCCATGACCATCACGTTGGATTGTGTCTGGGCGTCGAGGAACGTGGCGTCGAAAACCTTGGTGTACTTGGCGCCGAGCTTGAAGACGTGGCCGACTTCGATGCCGCGGGCGGTGGCGAGGGGTTCGCCGCATTTGCCGCAGGCGTCGCCGGCTTCGACGGTGGCGATGTCCACCCACGCGGCGATGGCGGCATGTTCTTCAAGCGAGACGTGCTTGATGTGGAACTCGTGCTTGTTGGCGCCGACCACGACGTCCTGCGCGCCTTTGAGGCCGATGTCGGCATAGACCGGGATTTTGGCGCCGACGGGGCCGATGGAGCCGACGGGGCCGATGTGGCGCGCGGTGGCGTCGTCGTCCGCCATCTCGAGCAGGGTGGCGCCCAGGACGCGGCGCAGCTTGCACTCGTTGATTTCACGGGCGCCGGCCACGCAGGCCAGGACGGGCTTGCCGTCGGCGAGGTAGACGATGGACTTGACGATTTGCTCGTCGGGGACGCCGACGGCCTTGGCGGATTCCTCGACGGTGCGGGCGCCGGGGGTGGGGACTTCGGTGGGTTCGCCGCGCTTTTCGGCGAAGGCGGAGCCGGGGGTGCGGCGCTCGGCGCGTTCCTGGTTGGCGGCGTAGCCGCAGGCTTCGCAGTGGAGGATGCCGTCTTCGCCGGAGGGGGCGAGGACCATGAACTCGTGGGAGTGGCTGCCGCCGATGGCGCCGGTGTCGGCCTCGACGGCCTTGGCGACGAGGCCGCAGCGGGCGAAGATGCGGACGTAGGCATCGTACATCGCCTGATAGCTGGCGTCGGCCGCTTCGAGGGAGACGTCGAAGCTGTAGGCGTCCTTCATGATGAACTCCTTGGCGCGCATGAGGCCGAAGCGCGGGCGGATTTCATCGCGGAACTTCGTCTGGATCTGGTACACCGTGCAGGGGAGCTGGCGGTAGGAGCTGATCTCATGGGCGATGTAGTCGGTGACGACTTCCTCGTGCGTGGGGCCGAGGATCATCATGCGCTCCTGGCGGTCTTTGAGGCGGAACATCGTGGCGCCCATCTGGTCGGCGCGGCCGGAGGCCTCCCACAGTTCGATGGGCTGGAGCGCGGGCATCAGGATTTCCTGGGCGCCGGCGCGATCCATTTCCTCGCGGATGATGCGCTCGACTTTGTGGAGGACGCGGAGGCCGATCGGGGTGAAAATGTAGAGGCCTCCTGAGACCTTGCGGAGAAGGCCGGCTCGCAGCAACAGTTTGTGGGAGGGAATTTCGGCTTCTTGGGGATCGTCGCGAAGCGTTGTGAGCAGAGTTTTGGACCAGCGCATGGAATACGGATGTTTCGTGGAGCGATAGAATGAAGGGCTGCGGGCGAATGCGGGCGGCAGCCGTCGGGAGTGTGTGGGTGAATATCACGCCACGCCATACATTTAACCATGAGCGGGGAGGGGATGCAAGCTCAAAGGCGACCGGCGGCGAGGCCGTCGGCCCGGGTGGCTTTGAGCAGGTGGAAAGTGGGAGGCGAGAAAAAGCGCAGGGCGCGGGCGAGCGGGCGGACGTTTGGTTTGGGAGGGCACACGGTGCCCGCCCACGGGAGAGGCGAGGGTGGGCTGTGCCGATTGTACACGTTCAACACGTACTCGCACACGTTCGCGACCAGCGATGGCGATGCCTTGCGGCAACTCCCGCACTCCCGCACTCCCAACTCGCATCTCGTGAACGTGCGCCGCTTCGCTGCGAACGGGGGCGTGGACGCCTCCTACGGCAGATACGCGCCGTTTTCGCGGAGGGTGGCGCGGAGGGCGTCGGCATTGACGTCGGCGCGGACGTCGCCTTCGGCGGCGGCGGCCATGGCGGCCGCGGTGCCGGCGGCTTCGCCCATCGCCAGGCAGACGGGCATGACGCGGGTGGAGCCTTGGACGGGGCGGTCCGTGGAAATGCAGCGGCCTGCGACGAGGACGTTGCGGAGCGTCTTGGGGATCAGGCAGCGGTAGGGCACGCCGTGGCTTTCGCCTTTGCCATAGCGTCTGGGCTCGTAATCGTATTGGCGGCCCGACGCTTTTTCTTCTTTCGACCGATGGACGTCGACGTAGTAGTTGTTGCGGCAAATCTCGTCGGGGAAGGAGGCTCGATCCATGTAGTCGTCGAGCGTCAGGACGTAGTCGCCGACGATGCGCCGTGTTTCGCGAACGCCCATCAGCGGCGCCGTTTGCGCGACGAAGGCCCCCGCGAACGACTTGGGGAAGAACTCGGCCAGGCCGTCCCTGAACTGCGCAGCCTTTCGGCGGCCTTCGACGTAGGCATCGGTCACGTTGTCGGGATCGGTGTTGTCGACGTTCCAGATGTGCCCGGAATTGAAGCCGACGACGCCGGGGCCGATCAGGGAGTTGCAGCCGTGTCCATCGGTGATGAGCGGATACTTGCCGGATTCGGCGAGTTTGATCATCTGGGAATGGAGCGTGCCGCTCGTCTGCTCGTAGTTGTAGCTGTATTGGTTGACGTTGGCGAGCATGAAGCAATGCGTCGCCGCCTGGAGCGCGCCGTCGGCGCCGCCTTTTTCCCAGGGGGCGCCGGCCCATGCTGCAAGATCGGCGTCGCCTGTGCAGTCGACGAACACCTTTGCGGCGAATGCTTCGATTCCTCGCTTGCTTGCCGCATAGAGGGCGGTGATGTTGCCCGCATCGTCCTTCGCGACGCCGCAGACGGTCGTCTCAAAGCGTATTTTGGCGCCGGAACCGAGGACGAGGTCGTCGTAAACGCGCTTCAGCCGTTCGGGGTCGATCGGCGTCCAGTTGACTTGCTCGGGCTTCAGGTGCGGCATCCCGGCCATGGTCTCGCGCAGCACCTTTTCGGCCAATCCCTGGTACACGAGGCGAATGCCGTCGGAGAACGGACACCAGGCGGGGACGAGCCCCATCGTGCCCATGCCGCCCAGCGCGCCGGTGCGTTCCAGCAGCAGCACCTTGGCGCCGGCTCTCGCCGCGGCGATGGCCGATGTGCAGCCGGCGGGGCCGCCGCCGGCGACGATGACATCCCAGCCATCATCCAATGAAATGTTGTCGATCTTCAACGTAACGGTCTTGGACATTTTGTTCATCTCCTCCGCGATTGCCTCTGCGCGGCCAGGTTGTTGCTATGCGGTCGCCCCTTTGAGGATGTCGCCGACATTGTCGAAGACATAGTCGGAGCGGTAGGCGAAATTGCCGATGTCGGCGAGCGAGGTGACGCCGCTGAGGACGAGGACGGTGGTCATGTCGGACTCGATGCCGGCGATCATGTCGGTGTCCATGCGGTCGCCGACGATGGCGGTTTCGTCGTGCTGGACGCCGAGCCTGGCGCGTGCGTTGCGCATCATGAGCGGGTTCGGCTTGCCGACGAAATAGGGTTTGGCGCCGGTGGCGAGCTCGATCGGCGCCATGAGCGCGCCGGTGGCCGGGACGATGTCGCCGCCTTCGACGGGGCCGGTCATGTCCGGGTTGGTGCCGATGAGCTTGGCTCCGCCTCGGACGAGCTTGATGGCGCGGCAGATGCGGGAGTAGTTGTATTCGGGCGTTTCGCTGACGACGACGTAGTCGGGGTCGATGTCGTTCATCGAGTAGCCGGCTTCGTAGAGGGCGTTGATGAGGCCCGAGTTGCCGATGACGTAGGCGGAGCCGTTGGGCTTCTGCGAGGCGAGGAACTGCGCGGTGGCG
Organism: Kiritimatiellia bacterium; assembly: GCA_050942875.1. GTDB lineage: Bacteria > Verrucomicrobiota > Kiritimatiellia > RFP12 > UBA3636 > JAAZAI01. The sequence goes on along the minus strand of JBMNOD010000061.1, from coordinate 16,928 downwards.
AGGGCGCTCGTGTAGAAGTGGGACTCGTCGACCTTGATGCCGAGGCGGCGGAGCTTTTCGCTGAGTTCGCGGGGGGTGCGCTCGCCGCTGTTGGTGAGGAAGAGGTACGCCTTCCCTTCGCGTTCGAGCCATTCGGTGAATTCGATGGCGCCGGGCAGCAGGTTGTTGCCGTGGTAGATCACGCCGTCCATGTCGCAGATGAACGCCTTTTTGGCGAGAAGGCGCGCGCGGTCTTCGGGCGTCGGGGAGGTTCGGATGTCGGTCATGGCTCGATTTCCAGTTCAAGGACTTCTTCCAGCTTCGGATCGCGTCTGGCGCCGTAGGAGAGGGCCGTGCGGTAGTACACGATGGCCATGTCCCGGTTTTTGACGGGATCGAGCATGAAGTAGGCGTACGCGAGGTTCACGTAGGCGTCGGAATAAGCGGGGAAGCGTTCGACAAGTTTGTCGAGCTGGAAGATGGCCTCCGTGAGGTCGCCTTGTTGGACGGCGACAGTCGCCGCGAGCGACAGGGTCGCCGGGGAGTCCGGGTAGTGTTTGCGAAGTTCCGCGAGTTCGATCGTGGCGCGTTTGACGTTGCGGCAGGCCACGAGGCTTTTGACGAAGAGCGCACGGGTTGTCTCCGAGGTTTTGCCGCCTTCGGCTTCCACCAGGTCTTCGAGGAGGATCATCGCCTGGGAGGGGCCGTCTTTCTCGATGATGGCTTGCACGAGTTGCACGCGCTTGGCGTCGTCGGCGGCGCTGAGGATGGCCACGATCTGCTGTGTGTGCGAATCGAGATCGGCCCCGGCGGCGACGGCCTGCGTGGGGATCGGCTCGGGTTGCGGCTCGGGTTGCGGCTCGGGTTCCGGTTCCGGGATGGGTGCAGGTTCCGGCGTGACGGCGACGCGCAGGGGCGTTTCCAGGATGGGTTCCGGCGCCGGTTGTCGTTCCGGTTGGGGTGCCAGATCGGTTGTTGCGGAGGGGGGGAGGAGCGGCGGCATTGGCATGGTGGCCATGTCTGCGTCGGTCGCCGGCGCGGCGGTGTCCGCCGCGACGAACCCCTTGCCGGCGCCGCTGACAACGGCATCGGGCGAGGGGAGGGTGATTTCGCCTGATCGGATCTTTGCATTGAGCGTGGCGATGCGCATGCTGCACGTGGCGACGCGTTGCTGGATGTAGTCGGCGTTGTAGCCGGGATGCCTCGAGTAGATCTGCGTGTACTGCGAGCGCGCTTCGATGAGGTTCGAGATTTCGTCGAGGACGCGGCCTTCTTCGCCGGCGTTCATGGCTTGTTCGAACACGGCGTCGGCCTGCTTGAGCATGCGGGCCCTTTCGCGTCCGAAAAACGCGTGCGAGGTCTGGGGGAGGCAGCAGGCGATCGCGATGGCGATCAGGGCGGGGAGGAGCCGGGTGTGGGTGTTTCGCATGGGGGGACTCCGGGGGCTAGTCGTCTTCCTCGGCATCGTCCGAGGGGGGTGTTGGGGGTTCGGTTTTGCGGACGAGGACGTCGTCGATCCGGTTGCCGTCCATGGTTTCGACGGTGATGTCGAGATTGAGTTCTGGGATTTCAAGACGGGTGCCGGGTTCGGGGATGCTCCCGAGCTTGTCGAGGATGAAGCCGCCGAGGGAGGTGAAGTCGCCTTCCGGGATCTCGACGCCGAGCGTGTCGGCGGCGTCGTCGATTTCCGCTTCGCCGGCGATTCGGAATTCCGTTTCGGAGAGTTTGACAATGGACGGCGGGAACACGTTGACGTCGTATTCGTCGTAGATTTCGCCGACGATTTCCTCGAGGAGGTCTTCCATGGAGACGAGGCCGCTTGTTCCGCCGAACTCGTCGAGGACGATGGCGATGGCCTGCTTGCCTTTTTGCATTTGCTGGAAGAGGATGTCGGCGCGAATCGTTTCGGGCACGAAGAAGGGTTTTCGCAGCAGTTCGGGGAGTTTGAGGGGGCGGTCTTCGAGTGCGCGGATGAGGTAGTCGCGCGTGTTGAGGATGCCCATGATGTTGTCGATGGAGCCGTTGTAGATGGGAATGCGTGAGAAGCCGCTTTTTCGGATCGTGTGGCGGATTTCCGACTCTTCCACGTCGATGGGCAGCGCCACGATGTCGAGCCGATGCAGCATGATTTCGCCGGCGGTCTTGTTGTTGAATTCGAATACGTTCTCGATCATCTTCTTTTCCTGTGGTTCGATCGAGCCGTTTTCGCCGCCGATGTCGACCATCATGCGGATTTCCTCTTCGGAGACCCGGTCGTGGCCTTTGGTCGGGTCGATGCCGAAGAGGTTCAGGATGCGGTTGGTGGCGAAGTTGAGCAAGTTGACGAAGGGCGCGGCGGTCGAGGCGACGAAGCGCAGGGGCCGTGCGACGAACCTCGCCAGTTGTTCGCTGTGCTGCATGGCGATGCGCTTGGGGACGAGCTCGCCGAGGATGAGCGTGAGAAACGCCAGGATGATCGTCACCAAAATCGTTGCGATGCCTTCGACGGTGGTGTGGGCCAGCGGGCACCAGGCGTGCGAAGAGAACCAGCGGGCGAGGGGCTGCGCAAACGTCACGGCGGCGAAGGCGGACGCGAGGAAGCCGGCGAGGGTGACGCCCACCTGGATCGTCGCGAGGAAGCGGCCGGGTTCGTCGATGAACCTGCGGAGGATCTTCGACATCTTGTCGCCCTGGTCGGCGTCGCGCCGGACTTTGGCGTCGTTGAGCGAGATGATGGCGATTTCCGACGCGGCGAAGAAGGCGTTGGCGAGGATGGCGAGCAACAAGATGAACAGGTGCCAGCCTAGTTCGAATGATTCAGGTTCGGTTGGAGCGACAGGTGTACTCAATTTTGCTTGTTATCGGGGTGTCTGAAAGCGAAGGGCGGCGGACTTGTAGTGGCCGTCGAGTCCTTCGATATCGCTGAACATGTCGATGATGGGGAGGGCGTCGCGCAGATCCTGCTCCTGGTATTCAACGAGACTTGTTCGGCGGCGGAAGTCGTCGACCGTGAGCCCGGAGAACATCCGGGCGGCGCCGCCGGTGGGCAGGACGTGGCTGGGGCCGGCGGCGAAATCGCCGACCGACTCGGGCGTCCAGGGGCCGACGAAGACGGCGCCGGCGCAGGTGATCCGCGGCAGCAGCCTGGCGGGGTTGCGCACCATGAGCTCGAAGTGCTCGGGTGCGAAGCGGTTGATCAGATCAAGGCCGTCGTCGATCGTCGGGGCGACGGCCAGGAGGATGCCGTTCGCGTCTGTGACGCGTTTGACGAAGCTGCGCCTCGTCATTTTCGGAATTTGGCGCGAGAGGGCGGCGGCGACCTCCTGGGCGAGGTCTGGCGAATCGGTGACGAACATGGCGCGTTCGAAGCCGGTGCCGTGTTCGGCCTGCGAGAGCAGGTCGGCGGAGATGAACTCGGGGTTTGCTCCATCGTCGGCGAGAATCGCGATTTCGCTGGGGCCTGCCACGAGGTCGAGCGCCACGGTGCCGTAGACTTGGCGTTTCGCGGCCGTGACGAAGGTGCCGCCGGGCCCGACGATCTTGCGGACGGGCTCGATGCGGCGGATGCCGTAGGCCATCATGCCGATGGCCTGGATGCCGCCGACGCGGTACGCCTCGGTCACGCCCGAGACGCGCATGGCGTAGAGCATGGCGGCGTTGAGCTGCTTTGTCTTTCCGGTGGGTGTGCAGGCCACGATTTCGGGGACGCCCGCCGTTTGCGCGAGCGTCGCGGTCATGATGACGGTCGAGGCGAGCGGCGCCGTTCCGCCGGGGACGTAGATGCCCACGCGGCTCAGGGGCGAATGGAATTCTCCGAGGGTGCCGCCGTGCGGCGTCTTCATCGTCCAGTCCTGGCGCATCGACTTGCGGGAGAACTCGGCCACGCGGGCGCGCGCCTCTTCGATCTGGCGCTTGATGTGTTCTGGCACCTTTGATTCGGCGTCGTCGAATTCCGCCTTGGAGACACGCAGTTCCGAGGCCTTGAGCGAGATGCCTTCGTATTGCGAGATCGCGGCCAGCACGGCCGGCTCGCCACGGGTCTTGATGTCGAGGAGCAGTTCGGCGGCGACTTTTTCGGCTTCGGCGTCGAAGGCGGGCCGCTTCAGGAAGATTTCGATGGTGCGTGAACGGCGCGCTGGGTTCCAGTTGACAATGCGTATGTTCATTTTATTGTTTCATTTCTTTTCAGGGGAAAATCAGTATTTCAGCAGGCTGCCGCCGATGTATTCGCGCAGCACGGAATCGCCGGGGACGGCGAGCGCGGTCGTGGGGTGGAAGTTGCGGAGCACGGCCTGGAGGCGGCGGGCGGTGGCGTATTCGGGATGGAAGGGCTTGATCTCGGCGAGCAGCGGATCGGCGAACGGCCGCAGCACGGCGAGTTCGTAGTCGAGCGCGGTGTTCAACGAGATGTCGGCTTCGTCCTGGAACGGGAAGATCCACCGCTCTTCGCCGCGGCGCACGGACGGCCACATCCGAATTGTCTCGAGCGCCGAGTGCCCGCGGAAGAGGTGGTCGCGGACGACGCGGCGGATCAGGCGGTTGTCGGTCGTCGAGAGAATGTTGTTGTCGTCGATGCCGAGTTGCGTCAGTGCGCTCAGGAAGATCATGAACTTGCGGTTGCGGGGCACCATCTCCGAGAGGATCGGGTTGAGTCCGTGGAGCCCTTCCACGATGAGGATGTCGCGCGGTTCGAGCTGGAGGACTTCGTCGGTGAAGACCGGTTGCTGGGTGGCGAAATCGAAGCGTCGACGTTTGATCGGCCTGCCGTCGACCAAGGCGGCGAGGTGTTCGTGGAACATGGCCAGATCAAGCGCCTCGATGTGTTCGTAGTCCGGCTTGCCGTCTTCATCAAGCGGGTTGAGCTCGTCGCCTACGAAGTAGTCGTCGGTCGAGAGCGTCACCGGCCGGCAGCCATTCACGCGGAGATGGATGCCGAGGCGTTTCGCCGAGGTCGTCTTGCCGGCTGCGGAGGGGCCGGCGATGAGCACGAGGCGGGGCAGGGGATCGCGCGTGGTGACGAGGTCGGCGATTCGGGCGTAGTTCTTGTCGTGAAGCGCTTCGGCCATCTGGATCACGTCGCTGATGCCGAGGTCGTAGACGGCCTGGTTGAGCTGGCCTACGCTGCGCACGCCCATGGTTTCGCCCCAGCGCGTATGTTCGCGATGGACGCGCATGAGCTCGGCGTTTGGTTTGAACGGCGCGACGGTGGTCGGGTCTGCCTGCGACGGCATTTGCATGATGCAGCCGTCTTCGCAGGGGATGAGCGAGAAGACGCCGAGGACGCCGGTGCGGTTGGCCACGGCCCCCTGGGCGAGGTCGGTGTAGTTTTCGCAGCGGAGCAGGCGCACGGACGGCGTGTTGATGTGGCGCAGGAGTCCGACCTTGTCCATTTGGTTCGTCTGGGCGAAGGCGTCCACGGCCTCTTCGTAGGCGCAGTGGAAGCAATTGATCGACAGGTCTTTTTCGACGATCTCGCGCATTGTCTTCTCGAGGGTGCGCACCACTTTCGAGCGGATCGGCGCGTCGTCGGGTTCGCCTTCCTGGCGCAGGGTGAAGAACATGCCGTCGCCCAGCGAATGCTGAATGCGATATTTTGCCCCGGGAAATGCCTTGCGTACGCACATGGCCAGCAAGAAGCCCATGGAGCGGCGCAGGATGCGCATGCCGTCGGAATGCCTGGCTGTGATGCCGTGGACCGTGCAGTTCATGTCGAGCCGCGTGTGCAGGGAGACGACGTCGTTGTTGACGATGGCGCCGAGATGGGGGAGGCCGTCGTCCGCCAATTCCGGGAGCGTCTCCCAGACGAACGTGCCTGGCAGCCTCAACTGGGCGCGATCGGCGTCGTGCGTCGTGATCAGTATGGTTGCCGTGTTGTTCATTGTCTCCCGGGCGCTTTCTCGGTTGGCGGCGTGTGCCCCGGCACGTCGAACCCTGCGTCGACGAGTTTCTTGATGTCCTTGTCGTCGAGCGTGATGGGCAGCGGAGGGCCGCTGTCGTTGATGATCATCTCCACATTGAGGTCGCGAAGACGTCGTTCACGTTGCTCGGGCGTCAGTTTGGCGAGTTCCTCTCGTTGTCGTTCCCGCTCGGCTTCGCGTTGTTTTCTTGCTTCTTCTCGGCGAATGCGAAACTCCTCGCGGCGTTTCTGTTCCTCCGGCGTCAGCTGCCGAGGCGACGTCCGGCCTGGCGACGTGCGGACTGGCGTTGCCGACACGCGCGCGCCCGCCGTGGCGGACGGGGCGCTTCCCGCCGGCATGCCGAAGGTGGAGAGGTCGGCCTGGTTCGTCGTGGCAGGGTTGATCCAAAGCGGCAGATCGGCTTCGACGCCGCCGCGCCTGAGTCGGATCATTTGGGCGGGGAAATCGACGGATACGAGCTCGAAGTCGTTGGATTGGCCTTCGAGCAGGTAGTAGGGCGTGTTGGATTCGCCATCGACGAAGCCGGCTGCGGGGATGCCGCGGAAGCGCGAGAGCAGGGTGACTTTGACATGCTCAAGCCCGGGCGGGATGACGTAGGCCTCGTCTTCGTCGGCCGCATCGGCGACGTCGGCCGGATCCGGTTCCGGCGGCGGCGGCGGCGGCGGCGCGCCAAACGGCGCGCGCTCGAGGATCGATTCGTAGCGCGAAAACGGCACGTTGCCCAGAACCTGGGCCGATGCGGAGGCAAGCAGAACAAGGCTCGCAAGGGCGCCTGCGAGCGCCATGCCGACCCTGGGTCTGAACGCCAACCTGCTAATCCGGAAAAACATGGTTGGCATTCTAGCGGAAAACCGCCTTTTTTGGAAGACATTTCTTGCAGGGGGAGGCGATCAGTTGGCCATTTGAAGTTTTGTCTGGACTCGCATCCCATGAAAGGTTACACTCATTGGTCGACGTCGTATTGTCAAAAAAACCACACGCAAACACAAAGACTTGTTTGCCAAACAAGATGAACACTGGGGAATCTCCATGGGAATCCAAAACCGAACACAATTTCCACTGGCCAAGTGGCTGGCGGCTTTTGCCGTCTTGATGCCTTGCATCGCCCCGGCCGTCTACATGGTGCACGAGTTCTACCTGCCGCTGCCCGAGGCGCAGGTGCTGCAGGCCTTCAACACGCTTGATGGCTGGAACCGGATCAAGGCGCCCATGGAGAGCGTCACCTCGATCGTCGTCACCGGCCCGGACACCATCGTCCACTACGACCACTGGGAGGACGGCTACGAGGTCGACATCAACAACCCGGCCCAGCCCACGACCCAGATCTGGGGCGACGGCAACGACGCCAACGGCATTCCGCCCGGCTATGCGTCCGACCCCGTGGGGCTGCCGATGGGCGCCGTGATCCCGCTGCGCAACAACGTCAGCCTGCCGCGCAACCCTTCCATTGTCCTTTACGACGCGCGTGACCGCATCACGGCAAGCAAGGCGCTGGTCATCTCGCGCGCCCTCTGGTCGGTCTCGACCGGCCCGGTGCTGGCCGAGTCCATCGAGGTGGCCGCCACGATCGACCACGGCACGCACTACGTCGCGCCGGTCGGCGAGGATGTGAGCAGTGACCAGATGTTCGAGTTCGTCGGCCTTGCCGTCATGGCCGACATGGACAACACCGCCGTGACGATCGACAAGGACGGCCCCGGCGGGGCGGCCCCGGTGACGGTCACCCTCAACCGCGGCGAGAGCCACTACGTCAACGGCGGCGTCATGACGGGCGCCGAGGTCACGGCCACCAAGCCCGTGCAGGTCCACCTGCTGACGGGCGACGTCGGCTCCACCTACGAGACGCGCTGGTACACGCTCGTCCCCGTCGAGGACTGGTTCAGCCGCTACATGTCGCCGGTCGGCACCTCCCCCAACGGGCAGCCGTGCTACGTCTTCCTCTACAACCACAACGCCGCCCCGATCACCGTCAACGCCGTCTCGCGCGTCGGCTCGGAGAGCCTGACCGTCGAGCCGGGCGAGACGCTCCGCTGGCAGATGCCGCAGAACTCGGGAGCCATGTTCACCAGCGCGGGCGGCGAGCCCTTCTTCGCCGTGGCCACCGTGGGCGCCAACCGCAGCGCCAACGACGCCCACGACTGGGGCTTCACCCTGATGCCCCAGGATGCGCTCTCCTCCACCGCCGTCGTCGGCTGGGGTCCCGGCAGCAGCGACATGTCGCGCAACGGCAGCCCGGTGTTCGTCTCGCCCGCAAGGGCCACGCGCATCTACGTGGACTACAACGGCGACGGCCAGGGTTCGCTGACCGACCCCAACGGCGGGAAGTACGACAAACACTACGATCTGGCCGCGCTCCAGTCGCAGACCATCTTCGACCCGGACGGGGATCAGACGGCCATGCGCATCTACACCACCGACGGCGCGCTCTTCACTGCGGCGTGGGGGCAGGATCCCGCCACGGCGCTCCCGTGGAACCCCTACCTCGACATGGGCTCCACCGTCCTGCCGCTCCCCGAGCCCAAGATCATCAAGTCCAGCCGCCTGGTGAGTGACATCCACCCCGACGGCCCGAGCATCGGCGACACCCTCGAATACCGCATCGAGGTGGACAACAAGGGGCTGCTGCCGCTGGGCAACACGGTGGTGCTGGACACCCTGCCGCCGCAACTGCAATACGTCCCCAACTCCACCACGCTGGACGGCGAGCCGCTGCCGGACAATCACGCCCCCGCCACCCCCTTCCCGCTGGACGCCCCCGGCTACACCATCCCGATCATCCTGCGCGCCGGCACCAGCGTCTTCACCTACCGCACGCTCGTCGTCGGCCCGGGCAGCATCGTCAACCGGGGCGCCGTGCCGCAGTATGAAATCTATGACGATACCGAGACGGAGGTTCTGCCGGGCGAGGGCAGCCACCCCAGCGTGGTGCGGTTCGTCGATGCCGGCGGAAACGATGTGGAGGTCTATCCCGAAGGCGACGACATCTACCTCTGGTTCACCGACGCCGATGCCAACCGCAATCCGGACGCCGTCGAGACCATCACCCTGCTCGTCCGCAACGAGACCACCGGCGACTACGAGTTCATCACCCTCACCGAGACCGGCGAGGACACCGGCGTCTTCACCACGACCACGCCGCTCCCCTCGTCGCCCTCCTCCGGCCTGGATCCCGAGGACGGCGTGCTCCACGCCCGCGCGGGCGACGAGCTCACGGTAAACTACGTCGATCCGATCTACGGCGACTGGTGCAGCGACACCGCGACGCTCTCCGTGATCAGCGCGCAGAAGAAGCTCTACCTGACGGAGCCCGCCGAGGGCGCCGTGCCGGATCCGGAGGAGCCGGGTAATCCCGAGGATCCGCCGGCGCCGGTCTCCTACTACAAGCGGCAGATCACCTTCAACAACAGCACGCGCAACGAGGACCTCAAGGACTTCCCCGTGCTCGTCACCCTGACCAGCGCGGACTTCGACTTCGCCAAGGTCAAGAGCGACGGGAGCAACATCCGCTTCTACGACGCCGACGGCACCACGCCGCTGAGCTACGAGATCGAGTCGTGGAACCCGGCCGCGGGCGAGGCCCATGTCTGGGTCAAGGTGCCGCAGATCGACAAGCTGTCGGACACCGACAGCATCTGGATGCACTACGGCAACCCCGCGCTGGCCGACGCCCAGTCCCCCGCCGCCGTCTGGAGCAGCGGCTTCGAGGCGGTGTGGCACATGGACGAGGTCACGGGCACCACCGTCTCCGACTCCACCGGCAACGGCTGGGACGGCACCGCCAATGCGAGTGTGGTGCTCAACGCCTCCGGCCAGATCAACGGCGCCGACGCCTATCCCGACGGGGTGCAGGGCTACACGAGACTGGACAAGACCGGCGCGATCGTCCCGGTCAGAAACAGCCCCTTCACCTTTGAGTCATGGCTCCATGTCGAGCCGAACTCGAACTATGACCGTGTCTTCGCGCAAGCCGTGTCCGGCCGGCATCTCCAGGTCATCAGGCACGGCGGCATCGTCCAGGTCGGGCGTTCCGACGGCTCCTCCATTGACTGTCCGCTAAAGGGGGCCGCCACGGTGCCGGCGAACAGGAGCTGGTTCCACTTTGCCTGGGTCTTCAACGGCAGCAGCGACACGCTCTACATCAATGGCAAGCCAAACTCCACCTCGACGACCCCGCACCAGGGCGCGCAAGTCTCCAGCCTGGGACAGAACTACATCGGGGCACGCGACTCCTCGAACTTCCCCTTTGGCGGCAAGCTCGACGAGATGCGCATCTCCGGCACCGCCCGCAGCGCCGGCTGGGTCGACGCGCAATACGCCGCGATGTCCGGCGCCTTCTCCGTGATCGGCGCGGAGCAGAGCGATGGACAGGGAACCAGCCCCGCCCCCGCCGCCGACGAGTGGCTCTACAAGCGGAAGCTCACCTTCGACAACGGCACGCGCAGCGAGGCGCTCAGGGACTTCCCCGTGCTCGTCACCCTGACCGCCGACAACTTCGACTTCGCCAAGGCCCAGGGCGACGGCCAGGACATCCGCTTCTACGACGCCGACGGCACCACGCCGCTCAGCTACGAGATCGAGTCGTGGGACATGTCCGCGCAGCAGGCCCACATCTGGGTCAAGGTGCCGCAGATCGACGCCTTGTCGGGCACCGACGGCATCTGGATGTTCTACGGCAACTCCGCCGCCAGCGACGCCCAGTCCGCCGGCGACGTCTGGAGCAACGGCTTCGAGGCGGTCTGGCACATGGACGAGACCTCGGGCGCCGTCGCCGATTCCACCGGCAACGGGTGGAACGGCACTCCTGCAGGGGTTGTGCGCGATACGGAAACCAAGATCAACGGCGCCGACAGCTATCCCGTCGGGGTGTCCAGTTACACGGCGTTGCCATCTGGCAACATCATCGGAACGGGTGAGACGGTGACCTTCGAGGGGTGGATCCGCAACTACTACCCCGAGTCCGCCTGGCAAGATCGCATCTTCACGCACGAAGCGGCAGGCCGCAAGATGCAGGTCTCCTGGACCTGGAGCGCGTCCCACCACAAAATTGACGTGGCGCGGTTCGACGGCAGCTCCCCGCTTGTCTTGAAGAAGTCCGTGCAGGTGCCGAGAGACGGGTGGTTCCATTTCGTCTGGGTCAAGAACGGCACCACCGACACCCTCTATGTCAACGGCGAGACTGGAATCGACCAGGCGGTTGACAGCGGTTTTCAGACGACGACTACCGACGGCAGCTACATCGGCTCGCTTTCAAAGTCAAGCTGCAACTTCGACGGCGCGCTCGACGAGATGCGCGTCTCCAGCGTCGCGCGCAGCGCCGACTGGATCAGCGCGCAGTACGCCTCGATGAACGGCACCTTCGTTGGAATGGGCGATGAGCAGGAGAACGCGCCTCCGGCCATCGAGAACGCACTGGATCGCATCGATCCGGCGGCCATCGGCGACACGACGACCGTCCGCTCCGAGGTTCTCTCCGCCGATGGCGGGTGGAGCTACAAGAAACAGCTCACCTTCCTCAACGCCTCGCGCGCCGAGAACCTCGACAACTTCCCCGTGCTCGTCCACCTGACCAGCGCGAACTTCGACTTCGCCAAGGCCCAGGGCGCCGGACAGGACATCCGCTTCTACGACGCCGACGGCACCACGGCGCTGGCCTACGAGATCGAGTCGTGGGACGCCGCCGCGCAGCAGGCCCACATCTGGGTCAAGGTGCCGCGCATCGACGCCTCGTCGAGCACCGACAGCATCTGGATGGAGTACGGCAACCCCGCGGCCGCCGACGCCCAGTCTCCCTCTGCCGTCTGGAACAGCGGCTTCGAGGCGGTGTGGCACATGGACGAGACCTCGGGCGCCACCGTCGCCGACTCCACCGCCAACGCAAGGAATGGCGTCCCCACCGGGGTGGCGCTCGACACCGCCGGCCAGATCAACGGCGCCGACGGGTTTGGCGGGACGAGCCGCACCAGGCTGCCCGGCGTCGCGATCGTGCCTGTCACCGGCAGCTTTACCTTCGAGTCGTGGGTCTATGTGGGGTCGTCCGCCAACTTTGATCGTATTTTCACGCAGGACACCCAGAACCGTCAGTGCCAGGTCCTCTGGAATGCCGGCAAGCTGGAAGTGGGACGGAACGAGACGGGAGGCTCCGTCAATTCCATCCCCGGGAAAAAAGGCGCAACGGTGCCATCCGGAAAGTGGTTCCATTTTGTCTGGGTTAAAAACGGCTCCACCGACACGCTCTACGTCGACGGCGCAGCCGCCGCGAATGCGAACCCCTATTCCAGCATGGCGCTGGGCGACGGCAACAACTACATCGGCACGCGCGCGGCGACGACAGCCAACTTCGACGGCAGGCTCGACGAGATGCGCATCTCCAGCGTCGCGCGGAGCGCCAACTGGGTCAGCGCCCAGTACGCCGCGATGACCGACGCCTTCATCAGCTTCGGCCATGAGACGGCGATTCCCGCGGAGAACGTGGCGAGAATCGCCTTCACGCAGCTGCCCTGCTTCTGCTCGGACTTCACGATGCCCGCGGGCGGCAACCTCTCCGCGAGCGTCTTTGTGGCGGCCGTCGATGGCGCCATGCCGGTCAACCCCGCCATCAGCGCCAGGCTGAAGTACGACGGGGCGACCTTCGCGACGCTCGGCGCCCCCACTGCCCAGCTGCTCGGCCCCGGCGAGGGCGGCGAGGGGATCTACCGGCTTGACTGGAGCACAGTTCTGGGCGGCAAGGTGACGATACCCGCCGGGGAGGCGGTCACCCTCGAGATCACCAGCGCCGACAGGGCGCCCTTCGCGATCCTCTACGACAGCGAGGACTACCCCTCGTTCGTCAGCCTGCCCGCCGACACCATCATCAAGGTCGAGTCGCTGGCGGTCTTCGACGCGCCCTATCCCGACGGCAGCCCGGTCGATACCGTCATCGCCGGCACCACGGCCTACATGCGCGCGACGGTCAGCGACCCCTTCGGCGCCTACGACATCACCGGCCTCACCCTCGCCATTCCGGAGATGGGCGTGGACATGACACTGGACGACACCGCGGTCGTCCACACCACGCTCGGCACCAAGACCTACGAATTCTCCTGCTGCCCGCCGCCGGCTGCCGGCAGCAGCCTGTCGATCACGGTGACGGCGCACGAGGGCACCGAGGGGATCACGAACGTGGCCGCGACGCGGATCCATGTCTCCGCTGACGACTTCGGCACGCCGAGCACGACGGAGTTCACCATCGACAACAACGGCGAGCACACCGAGATCTACCAGCCGGACCAGACGGTCCATGTCCGCGTGACCGATCTGGACCAGAACACCAATCCCGATGAAGTCGAGACGATCACGGTGACGATCACCACCAGCAGCGGCGACACCGAGACGATCACGCTCTACGAGACCGGAACCGACACCGGCGTCTTCACCGGCGGAATTCCCGCCAGCGCCACGACCGATGGCGGCGACGGGGACGGCACGCTCTACGCGCCTCCCGGCACCGTGCTCGATGTGGTCTACGTCGATCCGGACGATCCCACCGACACATCAAGCGACACGGCGATTGTCACGCAGCCGCCCGGCACGCCCGGCATCGGCATCCAGAAGCAGCTTGCCGATCCATCCGTCTCCACTGTGGGGATCGGCAGCGAGGTGGTCTATCGTGTCCGGGTGTTCAACACCGGCACGACGACACTCGATCCCGTTGTCCTGACCGACGGCTATCCCGCCGGGCTGCGCTTCGTCTCGGCCGAGCCGGCGCCGACTTCCCACGACAGCACGAACCGTGTGGTGACGTGGAGCAACATCGGCCCGCTCGCCCCCCGCGGCATCCGCGAGTTCGAGCTGACCTTCGAGGCGCTGGCCGCCGGTAATTCGGTGATCAACACCGCCACCGCCACCTATCCCGGCGGCTCGCAGAGCGACGACGCCTCCGTCACGATCGTCGATGCCGGCCACACCGTCACCAAGACGCTGCTCTCGCCCAGCCCCGCCGGCTACGGCGAGATCGTCGAATACCGCATCGTGGTGCAGAACACCGGCAACACGCGCATCACATCGATTCCGCTGGAGGACGCCTTCAGCGCCGCCTACCTCGACTACGTGCCCGGATCGGCGACGTTCGAGCCCGACGGCATCGGCGCGGGCGCGCTCTTCTGGGAGAACATCGCGGCACCCGACGGTCTCGCCGCGGGCGGCGCGATCACCAACGATCTCAAGTTCAAGGTGGTCGGCGCCGGCAATCCGGTCGTCAACACCGCCGCCGCCGACTACTCCGTGGACGAGTACGACACCCCCGTGCCGCCCGCCCGGGACTCCGACACGAACCTCGTGAGCACCGCCGGCCTGATCAGCGGCCACGTCTGGAACGACCTCAACAGGAACGCTGACGGCGACGCCGGCGAGCCGCGCCTGCCGGGCGTCGAGATCAGGCTCTACGACACCAATGGCGTCTTGGTGGCGACCACCACCACGCTGGGCGAGGACGGCTACTACGAGTTCCCCAACCTGCCCGACGGCACGTACACCGTCGTCGAGGTCGACCCGCCCGGCTACGGCAGCACCGGCGACGCGGACGGGATCAACGACAACAGCATCACGGTGACCGTCGCCAATGGCAGCGTCCACCCCAACCGGGACTTCTACGACTACCGCCTGCCCTTCGACCAGCAGGCCTCGATCAGCGGCACCGTCTGGCACGACGAAAACCGCGATGGCACAGTCGACCCCGGCGAGCGGGGCATCCCGGGCGTGACGGTCGCGCTCTACAAGGACGTCAACAACAACGGCGAATATGACGCCGGCGATCGGTTTGTGCGTTTTGCCTTTACCGATCTCGACGGCGGCTACGCCTTCAGCGCCCTGGAGCCCGGCAACTACATCGTGGTCGAGACCGACCTGCCGGGCTACATGAGCACCGGCGACGTGGTCAACCCGAACGACAACCAGATCCCCGTGAGCGTCAACGCCGGCGACCATGTGACGGGGCGGGACTTCCTCGACGCCAAGATTCCGGCCCGCCTCTATGGCTACGCCTTCCTTGACCTGGACGACTCCCTGACCAAGAGCCCGGCTGACAGCGTTCTCAACGAGGTCGATGTGCGTCTCTACATGAATGGCATTTTTGTCGCCACGACGACGACCGATGAAAACGGCTTCTACGAGTTCAACCATCTTCCCCCCGGCAACTACGACGTGCGCTTCTCCAGCGACGCGGGCGCCCTCGTCGATCTTCCCGCCGTCGGCACGCCGGCGGCCGGCGACCCCCATCGCCAGCGCGCCACCAATGCGGTTGACCATGCCGTGGCGCACTACACGCTCTACCCGGGGCACGGCATCGGCGACAATGCCGGCGAGCCGGTCAACGTGGGCTACAAGCCAGCGGAGGATGCCGCCACGATCGGCGACCGCGTCTGGAACGACGCCAATGCGAACGGCATCCAAGACGACGGCGAGCCTGGAATCGAGGGCGTCGTGGTGAAGATCTACCGCGTCGCCGATGATGGAGCAGGCGGTCTTGAAACCAACCTCGTCGCCACCACGACGACCGACGCCAACGGCAACTATTTGTTCCAGGTTCCACCCGGGGACTACCTGCTCCGCGTCGATGCGCCGGACGGCTATTCCTTCTCGCCGAAAAACGCGAACGGGGGCACGCCCGAGACGGACAGCGACTTTGGCGAGAACGGTCCGCATTCCAACGTGATCACGCTTATGCCGAACGAGGTGAACCTCGATCTCGACGCCGGTCTCTACAGCAACCCGACGTTGTCGGTCATCACGAGCTTCCGCGCGTTTGCCGAGGACGGCACGGTCTTCGTCGAGTGGGAGACGGCGGCGGAGTACGACACGATCGGCTACTGGGTCGACCGCCTGGAGGGCGGCGTCTGGACGCGCCTGAATCCCGAGGCGCCGGTGTGGTCGGAAATGAACGGGCATCCGACGCTGTACACGCTGGCTGATCCCGGCGCCGAGGCAGGCGGATGCTACACGTGGCGCGTCGTCGAAATCGAAGGCTCCGGCCGGGAGAACCTCTACGGCCCCTACACGGTGTTCGTTGACGGCCCTGCGGCGGACTTCGATTCGTGGGCCGGGGAAATCGACTGGGCCGGCGCGGCCTCGGGCCGCGACGACGACCCCGACGGCGACGGCCTGACGAACTTCGAGGAGTTCCTGGCGGGCACCGATCCGCTTCAGGCGAACTCCGTGCTGAAGATCCTCGGCATCCGCCCGGTCGCCGGCGGCATCGAGATTCGCTGGGCGAGCGTGGCGGGCAAGGTGTATGCGATCGAGCACGCCAGGACGCTGGGCGATCCGTGGCTGCCTGTGAAGACGGGGCATGTGGCCGACGGCTCCGTCAGCCGCTTCGTCCTGCCCGGCGCCGACGGCGGGTTCTTCCGCGTGGTCCTCACGGCGGAGCCGTGAGGGAGTCGCTAGTCGCTAGGGGCTAGGAAGTCCAAGGTCCAAGGTTCAAAGTCCAAGGTCTGCCGGAGGGCGGGCCTTGGACGATCTTTGCCGCGATCTTTGTTGCAAAACGTTGACGACCTGCCAAGGCGGCTTCGCCGAGTGGGGAATGGCCACGAAAAACACAAAAAGCGCAGGTGGCGCAGTCTTGGACAAGATTACAAGATTGACAAGATTGCCTGGGTGGGTGGAATCCTGGAATCCTGAAATCCTGTAATCCTGCCTAAAAAAGAAACTTGGCGTTCTTGGCGTGAGAAAGGTTTCACGCAAAGGCCGCGGCGGCTTCGCCGAGTGGGGAATGGCCACGAAAAACAAGTATGTGGGTGAGTCAAGCGCCTTTTTTTGCCGTTTCGTCTAAGTCCTTTCTTGGCAACAGTTTATGAGAAGATTTGGTCGAAGTCGGCTCAGGGGCGCGAGCGGGCTGCTTCTTCAAAGCCCCTTTCGCATCCCGAGGCGACCCGGGGCGGCGTCCGCCTGCTTCGCGTGGCTCGGGGGAGGGGGCGGTCGCCTCCTGATCGCCGCCTTCCGAGGCGCAAGGCGGCGCGGGGGTCTCGGGCCGGGCGGGGGCTTCCGGCGGGTAGATCCGGGCGCAGACCGCCTCGACGA
>JBMNOD010000060.1:0-21513 GCA_050942875.1 Kiritimatiellia bacterium | reverse complement strand
GGGCACGGGTTTTCCAACCCGTGGACGAACACGGACAGGAATGTCCGTGCCCCTTTCCCAACGCCAAATTCCAGATCCCATGCCTCAATCTCCGTGCGCAACGCTATTTGTGGCCGGGTTAGTAGTCGCTAGTCGCCAGCTTCTTCCGAGCTTTGTCGCAAACGTTGTCGAATCTAGCGGCTAGCGGCCAGGGATTGGGTCGGTCCGATCAGACGGATCAAAAACTTGCCGCACTCTGGAGCCCGCCGTTTTCGGCGGGTAGCCCGCGGAGACCGCGGTCCCCATCGACACGGCCCACAATGGGCGAACCATCCGCCGGAACGCTGGATCCCGCCGTCCCGGCGCGGCCGTTCGCCATCCCGTGGAGTTTGTCTCGGCAGGGACGCCCGTTGCCGGGCCCCCGCACAGATCCCGGCGTGCGGGACTACCGCACCGGGCTCTTCAGCGCTGCTCGCCTTGCACTCGGTGCCAACGCGACCTCTGTTAGGTTGTGAATTGACAATCGGTTGTCGATGTGGTAATTTTGGAATTGTCAGCACATCATGATGTTTTTAGGTGCGCGTGTCTGCGCGTGCCTGCGAAATGCAAGGAGTCGACATGAGGATTCTATTGGCTTGGATGCTGGTTTCGGGCTTGACAATGTCCGCGGCGGCCCAAGCGACGGAGCCCGTCTTCATCGACGCTCACAACGGGGTCCAGCCCACGTTCCGCTACCGTTTGGATGCTTCCGCCCGGGCGTTGGCGCTGAACGTCCAGGTCGGGACGACCCTCGGGGCGGATTCTCCTCCGATGGTGGACGTCGGCGTTGCGGCCTCGCGCGCGGCAATGCGCCGGATGCCTGTCCAGCCAATCGAGACGGCGCCGATGCTGTGGCAAGGCTCCCTTGAAATTCCCTGGAGCGAGCTGGGGGAAGGCGGGGAGCCTGAAGCCGTTCGATTGGCGGTGCAGGTCAGGTGGTTTGGACAGGGGCGTCATCAGCCCGTTCGTTGGGAGCGCTACCTTGTTTCCGGCAGGCATTCGCCGTTTGCCAAGTTCTCGGTCGATGATTCTGCCGACTGGGAGAAGATCGACCTCGACGCCCATCGTCTGAAAACGGACGATTTGCGCAATGTCATCGCGCTGGATCTGGAGCAGCCGATGGACGGCAAGATGACCGTCGTCATCGAAGATTCCAACGGCCGGCGCATCCGCAATCTCGTTTCTGGCGCGGCGGCGTCCGCCGGCGCGCAGCGCATCGTCTGGGATGGCTGCGACGAGGACGGCAACCTCGTCGCGCCGGGCGCGTACACGTGGCGGTCGGCGCATCATCCGGGGATTGTCGCCAAGTATTTGCGCATGTACGCCAATGGGCGCGAGCCGGGCTTGCAGCCCTTTGCCTCGAACCACAACTGGTTTCGGGACGCTTGCGCCAACACGAATCGCTTCTTCGTCGCCGCCGCCAATGCGGAAGGCGGCTACGCCATGATTGGCTGCAATGCGGCAGGCGACTGGCTTTCCGGCTACAACTTCCCCCACGGCACGCCCCATGGCGCGGCCGTCGTGGCGGCCGACGACGCGTATCTCTACGCGGCCAACGCCGGCGCCGACACGTCTCGGGACCAGGAGAATGCGCGCCACAATCCCGACTGGGCCGGACCGCATTTCGTGACCCTGACGCGCTTCGACATTGCGTCGTGCCGTGTCGTCCAGTTCCCGGGCAAAGCGCGGTTCCATCGCATCTTTGAGTACGAGGCGTCCCGCCGCGACCCGCTGGGTCTGAACGGGCTGGCGCTGCTGGGCGACCGCCTCTATGTGGCCAACCGTCCGGCGGGCGGGCTGCTCGTCTTCGACAAAGGCACGGGCGATCCGCTCGGCAAGATCGAGGTTCCCGATGTCGGCGACGTCGCCGCCTCGGGCGACGGCCTGCTGGTGATCAGCGGCGACCGCGTGTTGCGCGTGGCGCTTCCGTCGGGCAAGGCGACGGCGCTGACGAAAGGGCGGGGGCATGCGCTTTGCGGTCTCTCGACGGATGCGCGGGGCAACTTCTACGTCTCGGACAACACCGACCATCAGATTGTTGCCTACACGGCCAAGGGACGCGAAATTCGGCGCTACGGCATCGGCGGCGGGCCTTACGCCGGGGCGTACGCGCCCGCCCGCCTCGTGCGCCCCCAGGGAACGGCGGTGTTTGGCGACAAGCTTGTGGTCACGGAAGACCGGCAGCAGCCCAAGCGTTTTCTGCAGTTCGACCTTGCGGATGGCGCCGTCGCCGACGAACGGTTCGGCAATCCGCCGTATGGCGGTTCGGGCGGCGGCTTCGACAGCCTTGATCCGACCCGCTGGATCGGCATGGGGTGCGAGTGGACGATCGACCCCCGCGGGTCGGACGAAAAGGCCGCGCCGCGGCCCGTCGGCGTTTTCTTTGCCGACGAAGGCCATTTCGGCGGGCACTACGACTGGGCCTATCGCTACCGCTACGAGCATCGCGAGGGCCGCACGTTCCTCGTCGGCAGCGGCTTCATCCAGACGGTCTCCGAGCTTCGCGCGGACGGCTCGTTGCGCGACTTGGCCGCGTTCGCCCCCGTTGCCTCGTGGCGCTACGGCTGCGGCTGGCGGCCGCCACAGTCGTTTCTCGACGCCTTGGCGTCCGCGGGCATTGAGAATCCCGCCGATGGAAAAGTCGGCGGACGCGGCGTGCTTTGGACGGATCTCAACGGCGACGGGCTTTGCCAGGCCAACGAGTTCGATGTGCTCGATGTCGATTGGCGATGCTCCGGCAGCCGCTGGGGCTTCAACAGCCAGGGGCTTGACTTCACCTTTGGCGTCGACATCGACGGGAAGACGAACGTCCTCGTCAATCTCGCGCCGCAGGGCTGGCACACGAGCGGCGCGCCACGCTATCCGGCGCTGCGCGCGGCCATCGACGCCGCTCCGCGAATCGCCCCTGACGTCTTCAAGCAGACGACGACGGCGGAGAGCACCGTCGATCGTTTCGGCGTGACGCTGCAGAACGGCGACCCCTGGATGGCGGCCTATGATCGCGAGGGGAAGCTGCGCTGGCGTTTCCTCAACCAATGGGTCGGCGTCCACGGTTCGCACAGGGCGCCGCTGCCTGAGGCGGGCGTCATGCAGGGCAACTTGT
Organism: Kiritimatiellia bacterium; assembly: GCA_050942875.1. Taxonomy (GTDB): domain Bacteria; phylum Verrucomicrobiota; class Kiritimatiellia; order RFP12; family UBA3636; genus JAAZAI01. Next base: position 18,392 of record JBMNOD010000060.1, on the reverse strand, counting down.
TCTTCCTGGGATGCGCGCCGCTGGACGACGTGTCCGACGTCACCGTCTTGAACGGCAACCACGGACGCTATTCCTATCTGGCCACCGATGGACTTTACCTCGACGAGACGTTCCGCGACGTCCGGATGGGCGGGTCGCTTGACGACCAATGGGTCGGCGGCGAGCCGTTTGGCGGGTTCTTCGCACGGACGAAGGACGGTCGGTTCTACCTGCAGACCGGCGGCGGCGGATACCGCATCTACGAAATTCTGGGGCTCGACAAGCTCAAGCGCCAGACGGGCGGAATCGAGGTCTCCGCAGCCCAGATTCTCGCGGCGGAACGTCGTCGCCTCGAAGCCCGCTCCTCCGCGCGCGCGGTGCGTTCCGGCACCATCGGAGCCCCGCCGTCCAACGTCAAGATCGACGGTCGCCTGGGCGAGTGGAACAACACGCCGCCTTTGTCGTGGGACAGGCAGGGGCAGTTCCCGGCCAAGGCGTGGATTGCCGTCGACGCCACGACGCTTTACCTCGCCTATGACGTGCGCGACGCCTCGCCCTGGGTCAACCGCGGGCTTGATTGGCAGACGCTCTTCAAGACGGGCGATTCGGTGGATCTGCAGCTTGGCGCAAATCCGGCGGCCGATCCGAAGCGCCGGAATCCCGTTCCCGGCGATTTCCGGTTGCTGATCGCGCCTTTTGGCGACGAGACGATCGCGGTCGTGTATCGCCACCGCCTCGATGGCGATGCCGGCCGGCCCGTGACATTCACGAGTCCTTGGCGCAGCGAGACGGTGGACGACGTCCGGCGCATTGCCGACGCCACGATCGCCGTGCAGCGTGGCAACGGGCACTATTGGATCGAGGCGGCGATCCCGCTGGCGGAACTCGGCTGGCAGCCGCGGGCCGGAACGATTTGCCGGGGCGACGTGGGCGTCATCTACGGCGACGATGCCGGAACGGTCAATCTGCTTCGCTCCTATTGGTCGAACGATGCGACGGCGCTGGTCAACGACGTGCCGGGCGAGATCATGCTGCTGCCTGCCTTGTGGAGCGATCTTCGCGTGGAGGAGGGGAAATGAGAACCACGTTGCTATTGACCTTCGGCTGTTGCGCGGCGCTGGCGCAGGCGGCTCTCGCGGAACCCCTGAAACTTCGCTGCGTCGGCGTGCTGGGCAATTCCGGCGAGCAAGGCGGGACGCTCGTTCGTTTTTCCGAAAGACGGACGCAGAACCAGCGAGACGGACTCGGCATCGTCTGCGATCGCTTCGGCACGCTTTGGGATCGCGGCGGCGTTGACCAGCTCAACCGCTACGCGTTGGACGGGCGGCTCCTGGAAAGCGTCAAGCTGCCGTCGAGGCAGGTGACGCATCTCGACGCGTCCTGCCTCGTTGGCGGCGACACCTTGCTGATGTTGCTGCGGGAGGATCTTTGGCTGTTGGATGTCCGGGCGGATGCCCCGGAGCCGAAGAAGTGCGAGGTGCGCATCCGCGCCATGGCCAAGACGGCCGTTGGCGATCGCGTCCTTGTGGTGCTGGGCGGCGACAAGCCGCAAATTGCGTTTTACAATCCATCCCTTCAGACCACCGACATCCTGCCGCGGCCTCCGATTTCGGAGGAGGTCCCCTTTGTCGCCGTCGATCCCGAGGGCGTGCCGCTGGTGATTGATCGCGAGACGCGAAACGTCCATGCGTATCAGGGCGGGGAATGGCAGGAGCGCGGACGCTTTGCGGAAGGCGTGCCGCAGACGGTTGACGGGCACTACTGGACGGGGCAGTGGCACGGCACGGTCAAGCGCTTCAACGCGGCGTTCGAGCCCGATCCCGGCGTCGTGCTGGGCGGCGCGTCGGGTTCCTTCATCGGCCATCTGGAGGGCAACTACGAGATCAGTTCGCCCACGGCCATCGCCTCGGTCGGCCCTTCGATGTACGCCCTGGGCGGCTTGGCGGGCGTGGCGCATCTTGTCGCCTGGAACGACGCGACGCGCAAGCTCGACATCGTGCGTCGAATCGGCGCGCTTCACGACCTGCGCGGCCATCTTGCCTTGGACTCGACGGGAAGCGTCCGAATCCCCGTCGGCTGTTGGCGGTGGAGCGACGGCCCGGCTTCGCCCATCGGCTTGAGCACGGGATTGGCCGGCAACGGCCAGGTGGCGGTGTTCGAGAACGGCGCGTTCTTTTCCAGCGCCTTCGTTTACGGCACGACGCCGGCCGCCGCCTGGGGGCCTTTCGATGCCGAGGCCAAGTCCACGAACAGCCGCTACATGCCGGATGCCGAGTTCCCGGACAACGTGCGCGGATGCGTGGCGTTGCGCGGAGAAAAGGGGTGCAGGACGCTGCGCCTCACCGCCGACTCCAGGCTCATCGAGACCCGGCATGACGCCCATGGAAAGCCTCTGGCCGATGTGGCGGCCGGGACGTTGCTCGCCACGGCGGCGATCACCAACGCCACGTCGCTGGCGTGTCTTTCAGACGGACGGGTTTTCGCCGCGGCCGATGGATTCATCATCGAGATTTCGCGCACCGAAAAACCGGGCGACTGGAAGGAGCTGCGCCGCTGGAAGTCGGTGGGCGCGCATCGACTGGGAGACGAGGTCGCGCTGACGGCCGATGGCGGCCGGGTTTGGATCAGCGACGCGGACAATCATCTCGTGCTTTGCGCCGACGAGGCCCTGGCCTCGGTTCTCGCGTCGTTCGGCGGTTCTCGCGGCGACGATCTGTCGCATTGCGACCGTCCCGGCGCTCTCGCCGCAAGCGGCGGACGCGTTGTCGTTTACGACGCCGGGAACCAGCGTCTTCTCAAGCTCGAACTCGACTGAAAGCCCAGGTTGGGTGAAGCGGCCCTTCCGCCTGCCTTTCGCACCGTTCCGCCCCAGCGCCTCACGACGCCACTACGGACTTTGTGCGCGAAGGAAAGTGGACGCGGCGTCCCCGCCGCGTGTCGTCCCACGCGCCAAGGCGCGTGGCAGGGTGTACGCGCACGCGCACGCGCACGATCGACACGGTCCACGATGGGCGAAGCAAAAGCCGGAACGCTGGCGTGCGCAAAACGTTTGCAGCGGGCCCGTCAGGGCATCCCGCACCAACACGCCATAAATTTAGAGCGGTTTAAGAAAATCCGTGTCCACATTCTATCCTCCAGCTCCAAACGCCGAATCCTAGTTCAAATCGTGCGGCTATACTATTTCTCAAGTCGCTCTAGCCTATTGGAATTTTGGCGAAGCCGCCTCGGCAATTTCAAGTTTCCAATTTCCCAAGCTCCCAATCAGTCCGTATAATCCTTGCCTGCTTCGGCTGCTTTGCCGTTGATGGCAATGCCGGAGATGCGGATGTCTTCATGCTGGACCTTGGAATTGGGGTGTGTCTTGACGATCACGCGTGGCGGGGGGACTCCCGGATCGGCCGTGACCTTGATGTCCTCGATGGTCACATGCCGCGCGAAGCCCGTGCCGCCGGCCTGGGTCCAGGGATCGTTGCGAACGGCAATCAGAATCGGACGCCCCTTCTGCCCCTTGGCGTCATAGACCTGTTCGTCCCGATGCTGGTAGATCATCGGCTCGGTGTCGTCTTGCAGTTCCACTCGGATGTTGCGGTAGACGACATCCTCGACGATGGCCGATCCGCCGCAGGCGACGTCGATGGCGATGCCGGCATTGTGGATGAGATCGCAGTCTTCGAAGCGAATTCCGCGGAACGCCGAGGCAAAGGTCTCAATGCCGGGCTCGCAGGTATTGCCCCATTCACACCAGAGGACGCAGCGTTCAACCGATACATCCTCGACCGGCTTGTGCGCGAACGGCGTAATGCCCTTGATCGAGATCACGTCGTCGAAGGCGCGAATGAAGCAATCGCGAATCTTCACCCGGCGTGAGTTGCAAACGTCAATGCCGTCCGTGTTGTAGCGCCATTGGCCGACGATCTTGAGATTGCGGACGTCGACATCCTCGCAGTCGAAGAACGCCGCGCACCAATTGGCCGAATTGAGCAGAATCGGCCCGTCGATGGCAATGCCTTTGGAGCCGTAGAAATGAATGCCGTGCGGCGTAAGCGGTGCATAGCAGCTTTCAAAGACCCGCTCGCAAACCGAACCGTCGATGACGCCGCCGCCGAAAATCTTCACATCTTCGACGTCGAAGCCCTCGAAGCGACCATAGACGATCGCGCTCCGGTCAATGTAGATGCGATCTCCCGATTCCACCTTGACGATGCCGGCAAAATGGATGCCAGGGCCATACACGCGCGTCGCCGTTTGTTTTTCGGCATCGTCGCGGAAATCGTCCATGAAGACATGGAGCGTCCGGTGGGTGCCGTCGAACTCGACCGAATAATAGCCGGGCTTCGGCAGGACGAAGGACGCGACGCCATCCTTCACGGCCGCCTTGACGCCGGCGGAGAGCGGACGAACCACGGCATGGGTGAACCCGCCGTTCGGGCGGACCTCGACCGTCGCTGGAGCGTGCTTTTCGAAGGCAATGTAGGACGCGGGCTCGGTCTGGTCGTACGGACGTTGAAAACCGGGCCACACGCGGTTGAACGGATTTTTCGACACGCGGATCGCCCGTGCTTCGCGCATTTCGCCATCGATCTTGACTTCGACCTCATGCGACTCCAGTGCCAGGACCATTTGCCTCGGATCGTAGCCGGCGGACGTCGCTTCCGGCAGGGGCAGCGGATCAGGGAAGCGCGCGGCGCCGGGGCCGGGGAACAACCGCGCCAGAATCCGGCGCGCAATCTCCGCCATGCCCTGGTCGCCGGGATGGTTTTGCACGCCCTCGTGCCAGAACATTCCCTTTGCGGACATTCCCGGCTGGTTGGACACGTCGGCGCGCACGAACAGGAAGCCACACGCCTTGGCTGCACGGTGCATCTGGACGTCCTTGAACGGGTTCGACCAGAACGTGCCGCGGACGATGCCCCGAGGGTTGGCGCCATCCCGGGCGAACCACTGGAGCAGGCGCTTGAAGGCGTCGTGGAAATCTTGTGCGTCCATTATGGTGGTGAAGTCCGGCACGTTCTCGCCCAAGGCGACGACGAGATGGTCGGGGCGGAAGTCCTTGAGATCGGCGAGTGCCTGATCGGGATCCCATGTGCGGTAGTTGCGCTCGAAATCGGCCAGGTTGCGGATCTTGATTTCGGCCTTGCGTCCGGTTTTTTCCTCGATCCCACGCGCGACGAGATGGACGTAGTCCTTCTCCTTCGCGCTCGCGGCCATGCCCCAGACGTTGGTCCAGCCAATTTTGGGGAGCGATCCGTGCAGTGTGATCGAGTTGCCAAGAAAGAGCACGCGGACGTCGCCGCTGGCACCTTCGTCCGACGTGGTCGCCTCCGCGTTCATCATTCCGGACTTGTTCTTCTCGGCGTCGGTCGCCGCGGCGCCAACGGACGTCGCCGTGACCGTCAACGCCACAGCCGACAACACAGCATTAGCTTTCATGTTCTTTCCTTTTCATTGCTCTACGTGACATGCAGCCGCATGATGGCAAGTAAAGCGGCAAGTATAAATAAAACGGCAGGTGTAAACAAGCCGGAATCGGCCAGGGATTCCGAATTCAAATTGTTGATGCTGCGCGGGCGAACGGCCGCGCCGGGACGGCGGGCTCCAGCGGTGCGGCCTCTTCGTTCGCCCGTCGCGGGGCGTGTCGCCATCCAGCCACCCACTATAATCTTGAAGAAAAACTCAAGATTACAGAGATCCACGCCACGTCCGCCCCAAGCTCGCAAAGGCGACGAGCCGTGGCAAGGCTGGGTTTCCGCCTTATATGCTTACGCGGGATGCCCTTGCGGGCGCATTTCAAGCATTTGTCCGTGGGGTGTGCTTTCTTTTATTGACTTTCGACTATGTTTCGATTATCTTACCACAATTAAAAGAACATTTTAAAACCATCCAATTTGGAGGGACTTTTGCCGTGACGACTTCTCTGTTTGGTTTCCTGCGCATCTCGCCGATCAAAAGGCTGGCGCCGAGCCTCGTCATCGTCGCGCTGTTCGCCGCTGGCGCGTTCGCCCACGACCGCACGATGTCCTTCAACTCGGATGTTCCCGTCCTTCCTGCGCCCGGCGTCGTGGTCGTCGACGGCGAAACGGACGATTGGGATCTCTCCGGCGGCATTTGGAGCTACAACGATCCGACGCTGGTGGATCGCCATTCCGTCTGGACGCACCTGATGTGGGATGCCAATGGCGTTTACATGCTCGCGCGCTGCCATGACCTGACCCCGTTGAAAAACGACACCTCCGGGGAGGATTTCCAGCAATCCTGGCGCGCCGACTGCTATCAGGCGCGTGTCGTCTTCGACCCCGACACGGACGACGAGCATCAGATGCACATCGACTTGTTTCACTCCTCGCGCGACGATCGTCCGTACATGATCGTCAAGCACGGCGGGTTTCGGGACAAGCCCCCCTACGACGACACGGGGCCGGATCGTCCGGATCAGCTTGAACGATGGGGCTCCGCCATGGACAAGGCGGGCGGCAGGATCGCCTTCAAGGCCTGGGAGGACGGCAAGGGCTACAATCTGGAGGCGTTCTGGCCGTGGTCGTATTGCCGGACGTCCGGCAAGGCCCTGAAGCCCGGCGAGTCCTTCGTGTTCGGCACGGAGGCCATGTGGGGCAACGTCGATGGCACACGCATGGTCCATCGTCTTGCCGACGGCATCAAGGACGACGCCGTCAACCGCATCTTCATGTTCCGCGCCCGTTCGGGGTGGGGCAGCGCGACGCTGCGCGCCGAGGGGAATCTCGACGTCGCCGACGAGCAGCGCGCCCTGCAGGCGGCCCGTCTGAAAAACTTCGTGGACTACGATACACATGGCAGCGTGCCCATCGCGTATGCGCTGCCGGAAGCCCGTGACGTCTCGATCGTGATCGACGACGCCCAGGGGCGCCGCGTCCGCTGCCTCTTCGGGCAGCGCCCTCGCGATGCAGGCGATGTGGAAGATCTCTGGGACTGCCTCGACGACGACGGCAACCCCGTTCCTCCGGGCGATTACAAGGCGACGATCGTCCACCACAAGCCGATTTCGATTTCGTTCGTCAACAGCGTCTACAGCTCCGCCACGCCGCCTTGGGTGACGGAGGAGGGCACGAAGCTCTGGGGCGCGAACCACGGGCATCCGACCTCGGTCGCGACGCGCGGGAGCGACACGCTTTTGATCTTCACGGGCACGGAAGGCGGCTCCGGGATCCAGAAGATCGATGACAACGGCATCATCCAATGGGCCGACGGCAACGAGTTCCTTGACGCCACGCTGGACGACACGTACGCCTATGGCTTGTCGCGCTCGTCATGGCAGACGAAGACGCTGCTGTTCCGCTTCAATTTGAAAAACGGCGCCATCGTCCCCTTCGACGACGCGGCGCGGACGCCGAGCCCGACGTTGCTGTCCGATGCCGACATCCCGAACGAGAGCACGATCGCGATCGGCCACGGCAAGTTGTGGGCGTTGATTCCCGGCCGCGCCTTGCTGCGCATCGACCGGTCGGCTGGCGCAGTCGAGGCCGAGCTGCCCGTCGGCGATCTTGTCGCCGTCACCGACCGCGACGACACGCTGTTCGGCCTCTGCAAGGACGGCCGCGTCGTGGCGCTCGACGCCGAGGCCGAACAAAAAGACGTCTTCAAGGCCAAGGGGCTGAAGCGTCCCGTGCGCTTCGGTGTGAGCCACGACGGAAAACGTTTCGCCATCAGCGACATGGGATCGAACCAAGTGGTCGTGTTCAGGTCGAACGGCAAGCGCCTGCACGTGATTGGCCGCGCCTACGAGGCCGACGACCGTCCGGCGGGAGCCTTTGTGCCGACGGATCTCATTTGCCCGCTGGGCGCCGATTTCGATCATCTGGGCCGCCTCTGGATCGCGGAGGCCGTCAAGTCCTGCAAGCGCGTCACCTGCTGGAGCGCCGACGGCGCCTTGCTCGATCAGTACTGGGGGCAGGCGGACTACGGCGCGATGGCTGGATTTCCGTTGACGTTCGACTCCACGCGTTTTGTCGCGCACGGCATCGAGTTCAAGCTGGACCCTGATCCGAACCCCTGGCAGCGCAAGACCTGCGAGCAGCCGCTGCGCTACCATCCCGAACTCGCCGAGGAGCGCGGGCTCGTCTACAAGGTCGGCGACGACGAGTATGCCTGCGGCGCGCCGGGCTACAACAAGCCTTCGCACCTGAAGATTTTCAAACGCGCGAAGGACGGGGTGTTCCGTCCGGTCGTCACGATCGCGCTGGGCGGCCAGCGCAGGGTCGATGGCAAGCTCGCGGCGTTCGGCGCCAGGGCGTGGACCGATCTCAACGAGAACGGGAAGGAAGACGCGGGCGAAGTCGTTGAAGACGTCGACATGAAGGGGTTGTACTGGTCCAATGGCTGGGTGCGCCCCGACCTCGCCATCCTCGCCGTCAACGGCGTGACGTTCGCGCCGACGGGATTCACGGCGACCGGCGTGCCCCGGTACGATTTCACGTCGCCGACGCAAGTGCCCAACTGGATCGCCCCCCAAGACGCGCAGGGCTCTGCGGGAACGCCCGTGATCGACGACGCCGGAAACATCTCCGACGGCATCGCCTACCACACCGTGGACGGGCGCAGCGGAAAATGGCCGAACCGCTACGGCCGCCATGACGCGCCTGCCGCGCAGCGCGGCGTGCTCATCGCGCCGTTTCGCTGCAACGGCGTCGTGGAGCAGGTCCCGGGCGTCGGCAGCATCACCGCCCTCGGCGGCGACCGCGGCGAATGGTTCCTGATGACGATGGATGGCATCTACCTCTCTTCCATCTGCCAGGACTCCAAGGGGCAGGTCGTCCTCGACGAGACGTTCATCGGGCAGGAGAGCTTCGGCGGCTTCATCTGGCGCGATGCGGCAACCGGCAAGGTCCTCGTCCAGCTTGGCGGAGCGTCCTACCGGATCATGCAGGTCGACAATCTGGAAAGCTGCCGGAAGGTGGCTGTCGATTTGACCGTGGGCGAATCCGACCTGAAGGCCTCGGCGGAGATTCTCGCCAAGCGCCGCCAGGCGGTGGTTCGCGAGCCGGACAGCTTGCGCATCGCGCGAGTTCGGCAGATGCCGGGCGCGCCGGCTCCGGTCATGCAGCCGCTCTCGACGCCGCTGATCGCCGGCGCCGTGGACGTCCGCGTCGCCGAGCAGGGCAACCCTGCGCAGTGGTTCCGCGCGTCGTTGGCGCACAACGGACGGGATCTCGCCGCCATGTTCCAGGTGGCCGACCCCAGCCCGTGGATGAACGCGGCCGGCGCCTTCACCCACGCCTTCATCGGCGGCGATGCCGTGGACGTCCAGTTGAACGTCCCCGGACGCGGCCCCATCCGCCTTCTGGCGGCTTCGGTAGGCGGGAAGCCCACGGCGATCTACTGGCAGGCGGAGTCTGAGGCCGAAGACAATGCCATCACCTACGCCGTGGGCAACAACATGGCCAATGCCACGTCGTTCCCGGTTGTCCGGCGCCTCGACCAGGCGACGGTCAAGGTGGGCAAGGGCTTCAATGCCTACACCTGCCTGATCACGGTCCCGCTGGCGGAACTCGGGCTCAACCCGGCCGAAGCCGAAGGGCTGACGGGCGTGGTCGGCGTCATCTACTCGACTCCCGCCGGCGACAACCGAGCCTCGCGCCTCTATTGGCACGACAAGAAGACGGGGCTCGTCTCGGACGTCCCGAGCGAAGCCCGGCTGACCCCGAAGGCCTGGGGGCCGATCCTGATGGACAAGTAGGGGCACGAACCTGTCCACAAATTGCGCCGGTTGCGTTATGCTGGGTTTTCAGCGCAATTTGCGGGCGGACTTCCCAAACCCCTTGACTGCCCAAGAGAAGTGAGAAGGAGAAATGAAAATGAAAAAAATGAAAGAGAGCAGGATTCTTGATTCACACGTGAGGCTTTTGTTCGCCATGCTTCTTGCCGTGCTGCCGGGGCCGCTTGCGGTCCGCGCCGCCGATCGGACGTGGAGCAACGCCGCAGGCGGGTTCTTCGAGGTTTCCGCCAACTGGGTCGGCGGGCTGGTCCCCGGCGCCGCCGACACCGCCAATTTCACCGCGGATGCCAGCTATCCGGTGCGGTTTGGAAGCAGCGTCACGAACTCCCACGCCTATTTCTCCGCGCCGGGCGGCACGGTGTCGTTCGACATCGGCGCCGACAACCTCTACTACGTCACGCTCTTCAGGCTTCAGAGCACCACTGGAGACGCCTGCGTCGAGCTGCCAAGCGGAACGCTAAGCGCCTATAAGGTCCTCCTCGGCGACTGGGCGGCGCATCATGGCAACAAGATGGTCGTGAAAAACCCCGGCACGTCCGTGGTGACGCGTGGGGACGACGTCTACGTTGGCTCGAGCGGCGGCGACAATGTTTTCATCGTCGCCAACGATGCCTCTGTCATCGCAGGCCGCACGGTCTATGCCGGTTACAATTCGGGGGGGCACAACAATTTGATCGTCGTCGATGGCACGAATTCCGTTCTGGGGTCCGCGAAAGACGGGAACGGCTCCGGCATCATCATCGGCAACAAGAGCACGGGCAACGCGCTCCGCGTTCAAAATGGCGGCACGCTCTTCTGTCCGAGCTCGGGTTTTTCGATTGGGGATTCGGCCGGCGCCGACTCCAATCTCGTTTTCGTCGGCTCGGGCTGTCTTTCCACCAACGGCCCCGCGAAAAACACTTCCGCCCATGTCGGCAACAAGGGGTCGTGCAACGCCATGACGGTCAGCAACGGCACGCTCGTTCTCGACTTCAACTTGAATGTCGGCCTGTCGGGCTCGTTCAATCGCCTCGACGTCCTGGACGGCGGTCTTGTGATCCCCCGCACCCATCTCTACATCGGCGGCACGACCGAGTCCCAGAGCAACACGGTCGTTGTTTCTGGCGCCAACAGCCTGATTGAAACGAAGACGTTCGACGTCAACGTGGGAAACGCCGGGCATTGGAACACGCTCCAGGTCGCCGACGGCGGCGCCGTGGTGGCGAACCGCTGCATTTATGTCGATACCCGGGACGGTTCGTCCAACAACAAGGTTCTCGTCGATGGCTCGAATTCCGTGTTGCGGAGCAAAGGCAACGGCGCCTCCTATTCCATCGTCGTCGGCAAGAGCGGCACGGGCAATTCGCTTGTCCTCGACAACGGCGCTTCGTTTGTCAGCGACGCGGCCACGCCGTTCACGGTCGGCGCCGACGCGGGTGCGTCAAGCAACTCCGTTTTCATCGGTTCGGGATGTGGGGTCGCCAACCCGGGGCTTGTTTATGTGGGACACACGGGCGACTGCAATTCGCTGACCGTGAGCAACGCCAGCTTCTCGGCAGGATCCTACGTGTATTCGGGCTATGCCGGATCGTGGAATTCCATCGCGATCTGCGGCGGGGCGACGTTTGATTTCCTGGGCCATGCCCATGTCGGCTATGGCGCTGGCGTTCACGACAACACGCTGCTGGTGACGGGCGTCGGCACCGTTCTCACCAATCAGAACTACGACCTCGACGTTGGCTTCAATGGCCATGGGAACCGGATGCGCATTGCCGATGGCGCCGAGGTGGCGATCCGGCGCAGCGTCTTCGTGGGGCACAACGCGAGCGCCACGAACAACGTGCTTGAAATCGAGGGCGGCACGCTCCGCTCTCTGCAGACGTTTGGCGGCGGCGCCCAGTCGATGACGGTGGCCAACGCCGGCACGCTCCGCCTCTGCGGGACGAACAGCGTTTTGGAGGCGAAGGCCCTGAACATCCTGAGCGGATCGACGCTCGACATCCGCTTCGGAAAGGAAGGGTTCACGCCGATCACGGCCACGGGAACGGTCGCCGTGGACGACACCACGAAACTGGTCGTCGATGCGCGCGGCTACCCGACGGAGGGCGCGGTGGTGCCGTTGCTGAACTACGGCGCGCTGAGCGGGGCGATCCCGCCGGAAAACATCACCTTGCTGCCGGCCGGCACCACCATCGACTTCGCCGACGGCAAGCGCATTTCGATCAAGCTGCCTCGCGGCACGATCATCGTCGTGCGATAAACTTGAGATGAGGGGAGGCATGGAAAACAAAATACGAAACCGCACACTTGTCTGCGCGGCCATGTCGGCGATGGTTCTGGCAGGCGCGCGCGCCGCCGAGAACATGATTGGACGACAAAGCCAAAACGAAGGGCTGCCGGTCGTCCCCGCGCCCGGTCGCGTCGTCGTCGACGGGGATTTCAACGATTGGGATTTCTCGGGGCGCATCTGGTGCTTCGCGGACCTGTCCATCCGCAACCGCTACTCGGCGGAGGTCGCCGCGATGTGGGACGACGACGCCTTGTATCTCGGCGTCAAGTGGCGCGATCCCACGCCGATGCACAACACGATCGACCCCGCGTTCAATCCCAACGACGGCTGGAAGTCCGACTCCGTCCAGATCCGGGCTCGAACGGCGGACCAGACGACGTGGCTGACCACGTGGTGCTTCACGCCCAAGGCGATGCCCGTCCTGCACCATGCGATCTGGAAGAACCCGGCCAACGACCGGGACGGACTCGACGAGACGCTTTTCGTGGCGCCGGAAGGCGGCACGGTGCTGGGCGACGGACTTGAAATGGCCTATCTGAGGGATGGGGACGGCAAGGGCTACGCCCAGGAAATCCGCATCCCGTGGAGCAAGCTGTACAAGACGGCGCCGTCCATCAAGCCGGGGCTGTCGCTCCGGCTCGGCTTCGAGTTCCTTTGGGGCGACCCGACCGGCAGCACGTGGCCTGTCCACCGCTATGCCGACAACATGCAGCCCGGGCAGACCTCGCGCGAGTTCTTCTGGAGCGCAACGCGATCCTGGGGCGATGCGGTTCTGCTCCCCAAGGGGCAGCTCGAACCGCGACGCTATGTGTCGGACGAACGGCGCGTCGAAGGCGTCTTCAAATTCCGCGCGGAGCTTCCCAAAAGCGCGGGGCGCATGACGTTCGTCGTCGAAGATGGACAAGGCCGTCGCGTGCGAAACCTCGCGGGCGATCTGCTTCCCGAGGATTACACGGTGGCGGAAACGGACACGACGCGGACGGTCGAAGTCGGCTGGGACGGCCTCGACGACGCGGGGAAAAGGGTGGAGCCGGGGCTTTACCAGGCGCGCGGCCTTGCCCACGGCGGCCTGGGAGCCGATTATGAAATGTGCTTCTACAACCCCGGGACGCCGCCTTGGGAGACCGTCAAGGGCAACGGCGCCTGGGGAGCCGACCACAGCGCCCCGCTGCGCGTGGCGCGTTCGGGGGATTGGATGATCGTCTCCTGGGCCTTCGCCGAAGGCGGCAGCGGCATCATCGGCATCGGCCCGGACGGGCTGAAGCGGTGGGGGGAGAAGCGCGGGGCGACGCTGCTGGCCGCCGACGAAAAATTCGTTTACGGAATTCCCGCAGGCTGGCACATCAAGCGCGACCTGTTGATCCGCCTCGACAAGACGACCGGCGCCTACTCGCCGTTTGTGCGCGATGGCAAGGAACTGCCCTTTGAATGCCCGCTGGAGGATCTGGTCGGGGACGACGCCTATGCCGCAGCGGGAATCGTCGCGACGGATTCATCAATCATTCTGCTGCTCAACGCCAAGTCAACGAACGACGTGGCGACAAGCGCGCTGGCGAAGCTCGACAAGGCCACGGCCCGGTTGCAGGGGCCGCTCGTGAAGACGGAGCGGCTGACGGCCATCGCCGCGACGCCCGGCAATGTCGTCTATGGCACCGATGGAAAATCCGTGTGTCGGATCGATCTTGAAAGCGGCGCGCAAAAGACGCTCGACACGCCCGGGCTTGTCGAGCCGTCCTCGCTGACGGTGGACGGCCAGGGCAACCTCGTCGTCATGGATGCGGGGCCCGATCGGCAGATCAAAGTCCATGCGCCGGATGGCAGGTTGCTTGCCGCCTGCGGAAAGCGGGGAGGGCGCCCGCTGCGCGGTCGCTTCGATCCCCAAGCCTTGCGCGCGGCCAGCTCGCTGGCCGTCGATGCGATCGGCAACGTGTGGGCCGTCGAAAAATGGGAGTTCCCCCGGCGCGTCTCCGTCTGGAATCCGAAGGACGGTTCGCTGGTCCGCGACTACATCGGCAACACCGGCTACGCAGGCACGGGCTCCTACCTGCACGACAGCGACCCCTTTCTCGCCTATGTCGGCCCCATCGAGCTGAAGCTCGACAAGGCCAGCCGGAGCTGGGAGGTTTCGCAGGTGCTGTGGATCCCCGATCCGGACGTCGGCGGCGAGCGGTTCCGGATCAGCCCGAGCGAGCACACGCATCCGCAGCGCTTCACCGCAACGGTCAAGGGCAAGCCCCGGGAATACCTGTTCGTTCCACCGTATCGGGATTTCGCGGGATACAAGATTTTCATGGAGACGCCGGACGGCTGGCGGCCTGTTTCGGCCGTCACGACCGTTGGACAGATCAGCGGGAAAGTCGATTCGAATGGCAAAGTCGAGGAGGCGCCCACGGGCGAGTTCGCGGCGTTCAGCCCCTTCGACGCCGTGTTCTGGAACGATGCGAACCGCGACGGCAGAATCCAGCGCGACGAGTGCGACATCGTCCAGCCGGCCTCCCCCCGGGACAAGCGCAACCCGCGCGCGATCCCCATTCCCATGGGCAGCGGCTGGGGCGAGCGCATCGGGCCGGACTTCACCTTCTACGTCAACGGCATCTCACGCTGCAGCCCGACGTCCTTCACCGACGAAGGCGCGCCCGTCTATACGCGGGAGAGCCTGCAGCCGCTGGGCGTCAACGAGCAAGGCGATCTCGTCCCGGTTCCAGCCGAAGATCTTCTGCTCTGCCTGAGCTTCAAAGGCTACGCCGGCCCGACGCGCATCGCGGGCATCGACACGAAGGATGGCGGCGTCCTCTGGACCTACCCCAATCCCTATCCGGGCGTGCATGGATCACACCGCGCGCCCATGCCCTCGCCGGGAAGCGTGATCGGCCCCCTCAAAATCGTGGGCGTCGCACACGTCAACGACGAGGTCGGCCGCGTGTTTCTCATGCGCGGCAACCTCGGACAGGATTTCTTCATGACCACGGACGGACTTTTCGTCGGCGCCATGTTCCAGGACGGCCGCCTCCCCGGCGAGACCCTCCCCGACAAGGAGTCGTCGCTCGTCGGCATGCCTATGGAGAATTTCTCCCATGGCGGCGAGCCGTTCAACGGCTGGTTCGGCAAACAGGACGACGGCAAAATCCGGATGACCACGGGCTTCCCGCGCCAGGCCGCGATGATTCTCACCGTGAACGGGCTCGAGTCCATCCGTCGTTTCGACGCCGGCAAGCTCGAGGTCACGGCGGAGCGGCTCGAAGCCGCCGATCGCGACAACCTCGCCCGCGCGGAGCGCGCGGCGCCGCCCAAAGTCTATGTGGCGCAGCGCTTCGACACGCCGCCGAAGATCAATGGAAGCCTCAACGGCTGGGAGGGGGTCGCCTCCCTGGCGATCGCCCGCCCGGGGTTCCCCTTCAAGGGGACGGCGCGAATGGCCTACGACGACGCCAACCTCTACGTGGCCTATTCCGTGCAGGACGACTCGCCCTGGCTCAACGAGGGCAAGGACTGCACGCGCCTCTTCAAGACGGGCGACGCCGTGGATCTGCAGCTGAGCACGAATGGCGCCTTGACCGACCAGGCGAACCGGCGCGATCCCGCCGCCGGCGACGTCCGCGTGGTGCTGAGCCAACTCGGCGGGAAGCCCGTGGCGGTGCTGATGAAGCCCGTCGACCCCACAGCCGATCCGAAAGCCGCCGTGGACTACACGTCGCCGGTCGCGCCGAAGCATTTCGACCGCGTGGAAGTCCTCGCGGACGCCGTGGTGCGCGTCGCCAGGAGCGACAAAGGCTATGTCGTCGAGGCCTCGCTGCCACTGTCGTCGCTGGGGCTGAAGCCCGCCAGGGGATTGAACGTGCGCGGGGACTTCGGCTTCATTTCTTCCGATGCCTCGGGCACGATCAATGTCGCCCGCACCTATTGGGCGAACAAGGATACAAACCTCGTCAACGATCTGCCGCAGGAATCCTGGTTCACCCCGTCCGCCTGGGGCTTGATCCGGTTTGAGTAGGAGGCGCGAAACCCCCATGCGGCTCGCCGTCTGGATCGGCGCGTTGTCCGTCGCTTTCGCAAGCTTGGCTTCCGCGCTCCCGAAGCCGTCGGTGGAGACGCCGTTCGTCTTCACCGACGAGACGGCGCACGTCCATACGGGAATTGACGAAGGGGAGATTGCCTGCCATGTCGCGGCGATCGCCACGGAGGGTTTCGGCCTGAAGCGGACTGAAATCCTTCCGGTGGTCGATGGCAGAGTCGCCGTCAAGCCGCTGACGGAGGCCATTCATGTTGTCAGCCTCGGCCCCCCGGTCAATGCCGAAATCCGGTTTCTCGCCCTTGCGCCTCCGCCGCCGCTCGATTCGAATGGCGTCCTCAGGCAATTGCCGCGAAGCGGCGAGAAGCTGCTGGCGGGCGCGCCGTACACCCTTCTGGCGATGGGCGATTCGGTCACGGCCACGGGCGAGTATGGCGAGATGCTCGCGATGCTGCTCGCGCGCGCCACCGGCAACACGAACATCGTCGTCGTGAAGAAGGCCTATTCCGGTCGATCGGTCGATGCCACGGTCAGAAACTTCGACCGGGACGTCCAAGGCGTCAAGCCCGATCTCGGGCTGCTGATGTACGGACTCAACGACCAGATTTGCTTCGTGCCCCTGCGCGCCTTCCTGGAGCAATATGCGTGGGTGTCCGACCAATTGCGCGAGCGCTTCGACGCCGACACCATCTACCTTCAGCCCACGCCGCACATTGCCACGCTGCGCTCGGGGCCGACCGGTGGCGTCGAGCCGCCGGAGTTTGCATTTCGGACGATCGGCTACGCCCATGCCATCGCGGAGCTGGGGGCGCGCAACGCGATTCCCGTGGCGCGGACGTTCGGCGCCGTCTGGGGCGGCGGCGGAAACACCGTCGCCGAATCGGCTTTGGCGCTGTGGCCGCTGTATCCCACGAGCTGTCGCGCGCAGTTCAGCACGCTGCTGGAGCATGCGGGTCGCGGCGACACGATCCACCCGAACGCGCTCGGCCATCTCCAGATAGCCAAGGCGGCCTTCGCCGCCATGATCGGCGAAGAAGCCGAGAGAACGCTGGCGCTCCACGGCGAGAGCCGATGGACCGACCAGGGCGTCGTCTCGCGAGTCACCGCCGTCAACCGATCAGACAAGAGCCGCACGGGGCGTCTTGCGGCCTTTGCCCCGACAGCGGCACAGATCGCGGAGCCTGGCGATGTGGCCTACACGCTGGAACCCGGCGAAGCGGTTTCATTCGACGTGGAATGGCCGGATGCGAACGTGCCGGAGGATCTGCTCCGCTTCCCCAACGACGTTTACCTGAGCCAGGAGCTGATTCCGCTTTTCGTTGTCGATTTTTCCGGCGGTCGCAGCCAGGTCCACTGCGTGGTCTGCCCATTTGAAGTGGAGGGCGACTTTGTTCCGTGTCGCACGGTCGTCGAAGGCCGGGATCTCTCGATTGCGCTACGGACAAAGGACGGCGTGCGGGAGCGGCTTGTGCAGATTCCAGACGGCAGCCTCGTGGGTCGGATTCCTGTTGTGGAGACATTGACTGACGCAGGGCGGACGGGGCATGCCGTCGCCGAAGTGCTCTACACGTCCGTTGCGATTGCTCCCGTCGGCGAGGCCGAGGTTGACGGGCGGCTCGGCGAATGGGACGGACAGCCGACCGCGCCGGTCGGCTTGGCGTGCCAGGCGCGTGGATGGCGCGGACCGGCCGACAACCGCGCCAGCCCGGAGGAGGCGCAGGTTGACTTCCTTTTCAAAGCCGGAGCCGACGGGGTTTACATCGCCCTGCGCGGGCGCGGCGTCTTGACGAACGACACGGCGACGATCTTCTTCGATCCCAGGCCACCCGCGCAGCTCGGCACGGCAGGCCCTTATTACTGGGTTGATCTGTCCTTTGCGCCTGCAGGGCTTGTCAAGATCAGGAAAGGGGAGACCAGCGTCACGGGCGACGGATTGCGCGGCGCCTGGCTTGTCACGGAGGCCGGGCTTGATGCGGAATGCTTCATCCCGTATGCCGTGATGGATGCCTCCGCCTGGCCGGCATCCGGCGACCTCGGCTTGTCGCTCATCTGGCGGCATCAAGGGGTGGATGGCAAGGCCACCCGTCTGGCCTGGTCTGAAGACGGCCACGAATGGAACCCCTGCGGATACGGGATTGTCCAGCGCCTTCAGCCCGGCGCACCGTCTCCTCGCCGTTATGTCGCGCGAGTCAAATGATTCGCAAACAGATTCGCAAACAGATCTCAATCTACGGCACTGCCGACCTGTCCTTTCTTTCTTTTTTTGGGGTCTGTCCCCTATTTTGTGATTGCAATCGGTAACCGCATCTGCTATTCTGCCACCAAACGCCGGAAAAGCGTCAAATCCAACCGAAAGAGGTGCACCATGAGACTTCCACGAGTTCTCG
>JBMNOD010000059.1:0-21567 GCA_050942875.1 Kiritimatiellia bacterium | reverse complement strand
GTCCGGATCGAGTGGTGCATCTTCGCCCACAACCTCTGCAAGCTCGCCGAAAAGGCCGCCACCCGACGACGGGAGGCGCGAAAAGCGCAAGCGGCCTAAGGCAAAACCACGAACTCGCCTCTTCCAGACCCGCCGAAACGCGAGCGGACGCTTGCGTTCGCCCCGAAACGGCCTTTTTCTCGTGCCGAACGGTCAAAAACGGCTCCAGCGACGTCCAAAGCCGTCGCAGCATGGCTGAATTCCCCGGCGGCAGACTCGCCCTTCGAAAATCATGCCATCTTGGGACAGGCTCTAGTTAATCCGATCAACATGAAAAAATGCGTTGCCCTTCTGTTGTCCGTCCTCGCCCTGTCCGCCGCCGCCGAGGAGTTCAGCGACATCTCAGAGGAGGAAATCAGCCGCAAACCCGACGCACGATGCAAAGGGCATCTGAAAAGGACGGCGCTTGGCGCCATGCGAAGCATCCAAAAACAGCCGCGCAGGGCGCGCAGCTACTTCAAGCATGAGAGCATCATCTACGCATCATGAATTATGGCCGGGTCAGTAGCGACTGGCAGTCGGTCAAGCCAATCCATGGCTGAAGGTTGCCGACCTCTTCGACTGACCGATTACGCAGGGTGAAAAATTCTGGTTTTGCCATGCGCGGCGTTTTTTGGTAAAGTCTTGCTTTCACTGGAAATCAAAAGACTTTTGAAACGAGCCGCTTGGCGGGACGTTGCCACGGCGGCAGGAGAAGACCATGAGACCCGTAGCTTTGATCATTCGCGATGGATGGGGCATTAACGAACGAAAAGAGGGCAACGCCGTCGCCAGCGCCCAGACACCCAACGTAACGGCGCTCAAAAAGCAGTATCCCTGGACGATCCTGGACGCTTGCGGCGAGGCTGTCGGCCTTCCCGATGGCTACCAGGGTTCGAGCGAGGTCGGGCATCTCAACATGGGGGCCGGGCGCGTCGTCGTGCAGGAGTTGAAGCGCATCGACGACGGTCTTTCTTCCGGATCGCTTTTCGAGACGGGGAAGTGGACGCGGTTCATGGAGGCCTGGAAGGCCGGCAAGGGGCGCCTCCATCTGATGGGGCTGCTGCAGGACGAGGGCGTCCACGCCCATCAGGAGCATTTGTTCAAGATCATGCGCCGCGCGCGCCAGACGTGGCCCGAGGGCGAGATCGTCATCCATCCATTTCTCGACGGCCGCGACACGCCGCCGCGCAGCTCGCTGGAGTACCTGGGACGCCTCCAGCTTGAAATGGAGGCCGTCGGCGGCTGCCGGATCGGCACCATCATGGGGCGCTACTATGCGATGGACCGATCCCGCAACTACGCGCTGACGAGCCAGGCATACGACGCCCTGGTGCGCGGGGCGGGGCGTCCGGCCTCCGACGCCGTCGCCGCCGTGGAAGCCTGCTACGCCGCCGACAAGACGCCGGACGGCACGGAGATGACGGACGAGTACATCCTGCCGCATGCCATCGGCGGCTACGACGGCATGCGCGACGGCGATGCCGTCATGCACACCAACTACCGCCAGGATCGCGCGATCCAGCTCACGCAGGCCTTCGTCAGCGACGACTACGAGGGCGAGCGCGCGGCGCGCCCCAAGATCGCCTACCTCGGCTTCACGCGCTATTGGGACCAATTCGAGGATTATCTGCTTGGCGCCATGGGCGGGGATGGCGGCATGGACAAGCTCCTGGGCGAGGTCGTCGGCGCCGCCGGCCTGCGTCAGCTTCGCATCGCCGAGACGCAGAAGTTCCGTCATGTCACCAGCTTTTTCAATGGCAAGTCCACGACGCCGTATCCCGGCGAGGACGACGTGAACATCCCCAGCCGGTTCGACCCTGCGACCTTTGCGAGCCATCCGGAAATGGACGCCCATCCGGTCACGGAAGCGCTGCTTGAGCGGCTGGAGTCGAACCCCTACGCGCTGATCGTCGTCAACTACGCCAACTGCGACATGGTCGGCCACACCGGCGACCTGGCGGCCGCGACGAAGGCGGTCGAGGTCGTGGACGCGTGCGTCGGCCGCATCGTGGAGCGTCTGCTGGAGCTCGACGCGAAGATTCTCATCACGGCCGACCATGGCAATGCCGAGCAGATGCTCGACTATGCCACCGGGATGGTGAAGACGAGCCATTCGCTCAATCCTGTCGAGTGCATCTATGTCGCGCGCGACGCCGCCGGCGTCAAACTGGCGGAGCGGGGCGTGCTTTCGGACATTGCGCCGACGGTGCTTGACATGATGGGCCTGCCCATCCCCGCCGAGATGACCTCGCGTTCGCTCTTTGCGACATGAAGCCGATCCTGCAGGGGCCACCCTGCGCGACCCTTTCACTTGCGATGACTGCCTTGTCTGTGAAACACCGTCTTGCTTCCTGCCTGCGCGCGCTGCTTTGCCTCGCGCTCCTGCTTGCTGCCGACGGGGCCCACGCCCGGCGTTCGACCAAGACGCCGGCGCGCAAGACACCGTCGGCGAGCCGACGCGTGCAAATCCATGCCGACTACCGCAGTCCGCGCAATGGCGAGCGTCCCCGCCGAAAGAGCACGCTTTACATCATACTCCACACGACGGAGGGCGGCGCGCGAGGGTCGCTCGAAAAGCTCAGCGCCAACGGCGAGTGCCATTATGTCGTGAACACCGACGGGCGCATCTACTCCATCATCGACCGCCATCGCGTGGCCTACCACGCCGGGGTGAGCATGTGGAAGGGCCGCACCGGGCTTGACGCCTGTTCGATCGGCATCGAAATCGTGGGCTATCACAACCGCGAGCCGACGACGGCCCAGTACACGGCGGTGCGTTCGCTGCTTCTGGATCTGAAGGCCATTTACAAGATTCCGGACGAGAACGTGCTGACGCATTCGATGGTCGCCTATGGCAACCCGAACCGCTGGCAGCGCAAACGCCATCGCGGCCGCAAGCGCTGCGCGATGCTCCTCGCGCTTCCGACGACCCGCGCCAAGCTGGGGCTCTACAGCAAGCCTACGCACGACCCCGACGTCAAGGCCGGCCGCCTCGTCGACGCCGATCCCGAGCTGGCGCGAATCCTCTACAAGCAGGGGCCGCCGCGCCCCACTGAAGTCAAGGTCGTCCAAGTGGCCACGGTGAAGTCGTCCGGGAACGTGATCGGCCCGGGTCGCACGGCCTGGGACATCGCCCGCGACCTCTACAGCGCCCCTGGAACGATCTATACATTTCCTGACGGCACTCGCAAGAAGGGCTCGGAAATCCGCAACTGGAAATCGATGCCGGCGGGCACGAAGGTTGAAATTTCGTCCGACTTGAACGAAAACCCGGTGGACGGGCTTGTCACGCTCGGCGCCGACGGCACCGCCGCCGAGCTCGCCGGCGACGACATCACGGCGGCGTCGACCTTCTATTTCCCGCCTTCCTCGGGGTTGCGCTACAAGAGCGGCTCGTCGCTCAAAGCGTCGGAGGTTGCGGCGCTTCCCAAGGGCACGAAGATGCTCGTCGGCTATTCCGTCGGCGGCCCCGTCTCCGCCAAGCGCCCTGTGTTTGAAATTTGCAATGTTCGCTGGAATCGTCCGGACACCTACTACCTCACGGCCGACGGCAAGTTGACACCCGGCGACAAGATCAACGAAAAATCGATCCCCGCAGGGGCGATCGTCTTCTTCCGTCAGTAAAGGAGGACGGCGCTTATGAAGAACGCTCGTGAATTCATCCGCGAATCGCCCCGGGACATTCCCGTGGTCGACGAGGTCGATGTCTGTGTGGTCGGCGGGAGCTGCACCGGCGTCTTTGCCGCCGTCCGCGCCGCCGAAGCCGGCCTGCGTGTGGCGATCGTTGAGAACAACGGCTTTTTCGGCGGCACGGCAACAGCCGGTCTCGTTCCGGTATGGCATTCGCTCTTCGATGCGGAAGGCCGTCGCCCGATCATCCGCGGTCTCACGCACCAGGTGCTTGAACACCTCGTCGCCAACGGCGAAGCGGTGCGCAACGATCCTGCGGACATCTCCGTGTATGCCTATCTGAACACGGCGGCGCTGACGGTTGCGCTCGACGCGCTCATTGTCCGGCACCCATCGATCCGCCCCTTTCTTCACGCGCGTTTCGTCGGCGTGGTCGAGTCCGCACCCCGCCATCCCACGCATGCGGTGATCGAGGACAAGTCGGGTCGTCGCGCGATTGCGGCGGCGTTTTTCATCGATGCCACAGGCGATGCGGATTTCCTCGACCGGGCCGGCTTCGAGACGTGGAGCCTGCCGGCGGCGGAACTTCAGCCGCACACGACCTGCGCCCTTCTTTCTGGCGTGCCTGCGGTACGGGCGGCGCATCCTGATTTTTCGATCACAGCGATGCTGCATCCGCGTCGTGGCGCGGGGCTCAAGCATGTGTTCGGGTGGACGGCTCCCGTGATCGGCGCGCCCGAGCTCACGTTTACGGCGGCGACCCGCATCCAAAACTGCAATCCAGCCGACGCGGACGACCTGACCGCTGGCGAGATCGAGGGGCGGCGGCAGCTTTGGGCGCTTGTGCGCGCGGCCAACCGTGAATTCGCCACGGAGGGCGCCGCGATTGGCGTCGCCGCATTGGCGCCCATCATGGGCGTGCGCGAATCGCGCCATGCTCGCTGCCTCCACTCGCTCACGGAGGACGACGTCCTCGCGGGCCAAGCGTTCGACGACGCCGTGGCCTATGGCAGCTACCGTGTGGACGTCCACCACGACGAAGGCATCACCTTCCGCTACCTTGATGGCAAGCAGCAGACCATGCGCGTGGATCGCGCCAGCGGCGAGATCACGTGGGATCGGGGGCGGTGGCGTCCCGAGACGCCTGAATCGCCCACGTTCTATCAGATTCCGTATCGCTGCCTCGTCCCCCGCGGCGCGCGCAACGTGCTCTGCGCGGGACGGATGCTCGATTGCGACCGCGGCGCGTATGGCGCGTGCCGCGTCATGGTCAACTGCAACCAGATGGGGGAGGCGGCCGGCGTCGCCGCGGCCCGGTGCGTTGCTGAAGGCGCGCCGATCGAAACCGCCTGGCGCGGCCTCGCCAATGAAACCCTACCTGAAACAGACTACTGGCACAAATGAAAACAGCGCTTACGCTTTTCCTCATGGTTTGCGGCAACGTCTTCATGACGACCGCGTGGTACTGGCACCTTCGGCACGAAAGCGTCTCGGCGAAGAGGCTGCCGTTGATCATCCTCACGAGCTGGCTCATCGCGTTCTTTGAATACTGCATCATGGTGCCGGCGAATCGCATCGGGATGTTCTCCGCCGGGTTCACCGTGGCGCAGCTCAAGGTCATCCAGGAGGTGATCACGCTCTGCGTGTTCGTGCCGTTCGCCATCCTCCATCTGGGCGAAAAATGGCGATGGGACTACCTCTGGGCGTTTTTGTGCATCATCGGCGCCGTCTACTTCGTGAACCGGCACGCCTGGCATGACGCGCCCGGCACGCCGCCTCCCCATGCGGAACACGTCGCGCAAGTCGAAAGCGAGAACCCCCACCATGTCTGATCCGCCTCAGGAGAAAATCCCGTTTCCCACCACGTTCGGGGAGCTGTGGCGACAGCTCCGCGGCGGCGGCGCGGCCGCGCACCCGCTCATCCAGTTCTTCAAGTACGGGCTTGTCGGCGGCCTGGCGACCGGCGTGGACATGGCCGTCTTCTTTCTCTCGGCCTGGTTCATCTTCCCGGCGCTGACGGAGACGGACATTTTCGTGCGGCTCTTTGCCGCCTTCGGCGTCACGGTGCCGGTCGTGGAGATCGACCAGGCGCTACGGGCGAACCACCAGTTCTACGACAACGTGATCGCCTTTTCCTTCTCGAACACGTTCTGCTACATCGTCAACGCGCTGTGGGTCTTCCAGCCCGGCCGCCACAGTCGGGTCAAGGAGTTCGCGCTGTTCTTCGCGGCATCGGGCATCAGCTCGGGCGCGGGCATCCTCGTTGCGGACATCCTGGTGCGCTTTGCGGGCATGCAGACCTCGGTTTCGTACATTGCCAAGGTGATCGCCTCGGTTCTGATCAACTACGTCGCCCGCAAGAAGATCGTCTTCAAGGGCTGACCGGGCGGAGGAAGTGGGCGATGCGCGAGGAAATCGACATCCATCGGCAGGGCAGCTATTGGAACGCGTTGTCGCGCCGCTACCAGTCCTTCACGAAAATCCGTTGCGACGATTTCCATTACGGCCCGCAGATTCCCGGCGAGTCCGGGCTGCGCCTGCTGCCCGCGTTCGAGCCGGGCATGACGGCGCTCGAGCTCGGTTGCGGCGGAGCGCAGAACAGCGTCTGGCTCGCGAAGCAGGGCGTCGTCTGCACGGCCATGGACATCGCCGAGGGCCAGCTCGTCCATGCCGAACGCCTTTGCAAGGCGCATGAAGTGAACATAAGGCTGGTGAAAGCGGGTTTCGAGGACTTCGACCAGCATCTCGCGCCGGACGAGCGCTTCGATTTCGTGCACAGCTCCCATGCGCTCGAATTCGTCCAGGATCCCGCCGCCGCCGTGGCCGCGATGGCGGCGCGCCTCAAGCCCGGCGGCACGCTCATGATTTCCACGGTGCATCCGCTTTTCAACGGCGAATGGACCACGTTTGAAATCAACGACGGAGGGTTCCGGCGACCGCAAACGGTCGATGGGCTTTTCCTCCGCAGCTATTTCGAGCCGCCCGACGACATTCGCGACGAGGACGGCCAGCATGTCGTGTCGCGCGCGCATCCCGTGTCGTCCTGGTTCCGCTGGCTGACGGACGCCGGCCTTCAGGTGACGGCTTTGGAGGAGCCCGCGGCCGTCGCCGACGCCCCGTACAGCAGCCGCGACTGGGCGAACCACGGCGGCCAGCTCGACGCCATGCCCTCGACCGTGATTTTCACGGCGAAGCGCATGTAGAGAAAGTCAGGGTTCAGGGTTCGGGAAATTTCGAACATAGCCATGAAAACCGCAAAAATCTTCTTGGTTTCCTCACCTAAAACCTTAGTGTTTTCAACTTTCCGAGGTTGACTAATAACCTAAGAAAGACTAGACTGGACAATTCAATGAAGGTCAAGCGATTGCGCTTGCACGTGACGGTGCAAGCTCGGTTAGAGTTTATCGCGGGCAACATTCATTTATGCTCGACGAAGAAAGGTTGAAATCATGGATGAAAAGAACAACGAAGCTAAAAACGATAAAACCCACCGCAAGCGGGCTATAAGTGATGACAATCAATCGTCAACACATATCATTTCAAAAGATCATGAGCGCGCATTTGCTGACTACCAACACGAAACGGCACTACGTCCACTATTGTTAAACGGGGACGCGCTCGTCGTCCTCAAATCTCTACCCGACGAGTGTATTGACTTCGCCATGACATCCCCACCCTATTGGGGAAAGCGTGAGTACGAAAACGGGGGCATCGGCCTTGAGGCTAACTACACGGATTTTCTAAAGAACTTGGCTGCCATCTTTTTTGAATTGAAACGAGTTTTAAAGTCTTCGGGGTCGTTTTGGCTCAACATTGGCGATTCCTACGACAACAAGAACTTGCTCGGCCTCCCGTGGAGGCTTGCTTTTGAGTTAACAGACGCCCAAGGTTGGACGTTGCGAAATAGTGTTATATGGAACAAAATCAAAGGCGGCATGGACAATAGCAAAGATCGTCTGGCCAATGTCCACGAGAATCTTTTTCACTTTGTGAAACAGCCGAGAGGCTATTACTATAACATTGACGCCATACGGTCAAAACCGCGTGAAGCGAAAGTTGTCAACGGGGCTGTAATTTCAGCCACTGGTGTTTCTGGAGTCCGCTACAAAAGGCAACTTGAACTTTCAACGAGCCTTAACGAAAACGAGAAAAAATCGGCTTTTGCTGCGCTTGATCGCATGCTCGCCGATGTAAAAGCAGGCAACATCTCAGATTTTCGCATGATTATCCGCGATCAACAACGTACCACGCATTCGAATAGCGAAACGGTTTCCGGTCGAGCGAAAGAGCTTCAAGACAAGGGTTTCTACTTCCTCAAGTATCACCCTAAAGGAAGCAAGCCGGGCGACGTGTGGGACATCATGCCAGAAGACGCTCAACAACGGAGTGAGCATTTCGCCCCTTATCCTCTGGATCTTTGCCGAAGGCCTTTACTTGCCACATGCCCGCCTGGTGGAATTGTGCTTGATCCCTTCTGCGGGACTGGCACAACTTTACTTCTAGCTCGTAATCTTGGCTTCAAGTCAGTAGGCATCGACATATCACGCCGCTATCTTGAAATCTCACAACAAAGGTGTGACGTTCTCCTATGAATAGAATTGTTGAATTTTTTGGCCAGGCGACTGATACGCCCGGCATTGATTGGCGTCGGGTGGTTGCAGACCAACAATGTCCTTTCCTCAATAAATGTTGTTATAAAGTTCGAAAATCCAATCCGGAGATTTCGATAGGCACCTGCACAGTTCTTTATGGTCGGGAACCAGAGCCGATCATGATTTGTCCTACACGTCTTGTCCAACGGGGGCAAATCTTCACGGATTGTTTGCATTTGTTGACATGCCATGAGCCAGGAAACGAGCTTCATCTTGTGTCTGAAGTTCCTGTGCCTGGTGGAAGCGTCGACTATGTTCTTGTGTCCGCAAAGGAAGGCAAGGTTCAAGACTTTGTAGGCATCGAGTTGCAAACACTTGATGCGACCGGAACCGTATGGCCTGAACGTCAACGCCTGTTAAAAAAGTTAAACGTTACGCGTACAAAAAATGTCGAAGATTCTAAAAAATCCTTTGGCATGAATTGGAAAATGACAGCCAAGACGATTCTCGTTCAAATGCATCATAAAGTACAAACATTTGAGCATGTCAATCGAAAAATTGTTCTTGTGGTACAAGACAAATTTCTGGACTATATGACCAAAGAGTTCAAATTTGAACATATGAAAAACCCGCCAGTTGTTGGCGACTCAATGCATCTCCACTCCTACCGAATGGCACGTGCCGATGACGGCGCTTTTCGTTTGTCGATGGCTTCTCGACTAAGCACCGATGCCGACGGGATTGCGACCTGTCTTGATCTTCAAGCCGAGGCGTGCATTGAGCTAAGCCAAATAATCGCCACGTTGCAAAGCAAAATTTCGTCCACTACATTGTTCCGTCCTGTATAATTATGTTTTCAAAATTGGTGGTGTGGCAGAGTGGGGACTGAGGCGCGGGGTTGGTGGTGGCTAGGGTTGTGGCGGGGCGGGGGCTGCGGCGCCGAGGCCGAGCGCCTTGATCTTGCGGAAGAGGGTGGTCTTGTGGATGCCGAGCTCCCGGGCGGCGGCGGCGCGGTTGCCGCCGGTGCGGTCGAGCGCGGCCTGGATGGCCTGCGCTTCGATGGCGTTCCGGGCGTCGCGCAACGCGCCGCCGCCGGATGGCGGGCCTGGGGGGCGGGCGCCGGCGATCGTCTCGGGCAGATGCTCCACGCCGATCCGGCCGGAGGGGCAGAGGACGAAGGCGCGTTCGATGGCGTTTTCGAGTTCGCGCACGTTGCCGGGCCAGTCGTAGGCCATGAGCAGCGAAAGGGCGTCCGGGGTGATCCCGGCGAGGCTGCGGCCTTGAAGGCGGTTGAAGCGGGCGACGAACTGCTCGGCGAGCAGCGGGACGTCCTCGCTGCGGCGCCGGAGCGGGGGCAGTTCGAGGCGCACGACGTTGATGCGGTAGTAGAGGTCTTCGCGGAAGGCGCCTTCGCGGCAGCCGTCGAGCAGGTCGCGGTTCGTCGCCACGATGATCCGGACGTCGGCGCGTTCCGGCTTCGTGGCGCCGAGGGGTTCGTAGACGCGTTCCTGGAGGACGCGCAGCAGGCGGACTTGCAGGGCGGGGCTCGTTTCGCCGATTTCATCGAGGAACAGCGTGCCGCCCTTGGCGAGGGCGAAGCGGCCGGGCTTGTCCCGGCGGGCGTCGGTGAAGGCCCCGGCCTTGTAGCCGAAAAGCTCCGATTCGAGGAGGGCGTCGGGCAGGGCGCCGCAGTTGACGGCGACGAAGGGGCCTTTCTTGCGCGGGCTCAAGTCGTGGAGCGTGCGGGCGAAAAGCTCCTTGCCGGTGCCGGTTTCGCCTTGGATGAGCACGGTGCTCGGGCTGGCGGCGATGGCGGGCAGCACCTGGAAGAGGCGCTGCATGACGGGACTGCGGCTGGCGAGTCCGCCGACGTGGTGCCGCGCTTCGAGCTCCTGGCGGAGCGTTTCGACTTCGGAAAGGTCGCGGAAGACTTCGGCGCCGCCGATGACGCGGCCGTCGGCGTCCTTGAGCACGGCGGTGGAGAGGCTGACGGGGATGCGTTCGCCATCGGCATTGACGAGGTAGGCCGAGGCGCCGATGACGGGGCGGCCGGACTTGAGCGTCCGCTGGAGCGCGCAGTTGCGGCCGCAAAGACTGCATCGGAGCACGTCGCCGCAACGTCGGCCGAGCGCCTCGTTGCGCGGCACGCCGGTGATTGTCTCCGCCGCGCGGTTGAAGGATGTCACGCGCCAGTTTTCATCGACCGTGAAGACGCCATCCGAGATGCTTTCGAGGATCTCCGCGGCGTGCCGCGGATGCATGGATGAAGGGTGGTTTTGATTCATTTCTATTTTCCGTCGACCGAAGAGGAAACGTAGCAGATGCCGGATTGCCTGTCAAGCGTCCCGTGCGTAATCGGTCGGTCGGCGGGGCTGGTCCCGGGACGCTTGTCGATGGGGTTGCTCGCAGGTGCAAAAGCCGCCTTGACCCTCCTTTTGTTTTTTCGTACCATTTGCGCTGGTTTTTTTCCTCTGCGTCGGGAGCGTTTCCAATTCCGTTCACGCTTGGCCGCAGCAGACAACCGAGAGGAGCATTCATGTCTTACACGTCATCCGATCTTCGCAAGGGTCTCAAGATCATGTACGAAGGCCAGCCTTACGAAATCACCGAATACACGTTCACCAAGCCCGGCAAGGGCCAGTCGATCTACACGTGCCGGTTGAAGCATCTGCTCACCAGCAACACCTTCGTCAAGAACTTCCGTGAAAACGACACGTTTGAAAAGCCGGATCTTGAGATGAAGCGCATGCACTTCTCCTACAAGGACGGCGACAACTACGTCTTTGTGGACGAGAACTTCATGCAGGCCGAGGTCTCCGAGGAGGTCCTTGGCGATCGCAAGCATTTCCTCGTCGACGACATCGAGTGCGAGATTCTCTATCTCGATGGCAAGCCGGTGGACATCGAGCTGCCCAATTTCATCGAGCGCAAGATCATTGCTTCCGATCCTGCCGTCAAGGGCAACACGGCGGCGGGCAAGGTGATGAAGCCGGCGACGGTCGAAGGCGGCTACGTCGTCCAGGTTCCGATTTTCGTCGAAGAAGGCGAATGGATTCGAATCGACACGCGCACCGGCACTTACGCCGATCGCATTATCGGGCGACAGTAGGACAGCGGGAAATGCCACGACACGGGCGCATCGGCGCAACGATGAAATGGCTTGCAGGGGCGGCGCTCGCGATTGCGTTGTCCCTGGGGGCTTCGCCTGCTTGCGCGTTGGGCCCGCATGAGGTCGTGCTCGTCATCAACGACGCCTCGTTGGATTCGATTCTGCTTGGGCAGGTCTACCAGCGGCTTCGGAGCATCCCGCCGTCGAACGTGGTTCGCGTGTCGATTCCGACGAATGTCTACGACGGCGTGTCGACCGACATTTCGCCCGACGACTTCGCCCGCCACATCTGGCTGCCGGTCACGGCCGCCATCACCGAGGCCGGCATTGCGCCCCAGGCATTGGCGCTCGTGTATTCCTGCGGTTTTCCGACCCGCGTCACGACTCAGCCACCGATGTCTCTGACGGGGTTGACGTTTACGCGGAACCGCATTCCGGACAGCGAGCTGATTGCGAGCGGTCGTTACGTCTCGGAGCTTTTTGCCGGGCCTTCGTCCGCTGTCGGCTCGCCCGAGCCTTCGGCCACGTTCGACCTCATGCGCAACCGCTTGCTGGAGGCGATGCCGCTTCCTTCGATGATGCTGGCCTTCACGGGCGCCCGCGGCATCACGGTGATGGAAGCCGTGACTGCGCTTGAGCGCTCGGCCGCTTCGGATCATACGGCGCCGGACGGCACCGTCTATTTTGCGGTGAACGACGACGTGCGCTCCACGTGCCGCCACTGGCAGTACCAAGGCGCCGCTACGGCGCTGAAGAGTCGGTACAACGTCCGCGCAGTCGTTTCCACGAACCTGCCCGCGGCCTCGGATTTCCCGCTCATTGGCTTCATGACGGGGAGCCGCACCGTTCCGGGCGATCGGCTGACGCTGGCGCCCGGGGCGTTCGCGGACAACCTTACCAGCTTTGGCGCGGCCTTCCATCAGGCTGCGCACATGAAGGCGACGACGTGGCTGAAGGCGGGCGCGGCATTTTCGGCGGGGACGGTGGATGAGCCGTATGCGATCTGGGCCAAGTTCCCGAGTGCGTCCATTTTCCTGCACGCGCTTGCCGGCTGCACGGCGATTGAAAGCTTCTACCAGTCGGTGCTTTCGCCTCTGCAAATCCTGCCGGTTGGCGATCCGCTTGCCAAGCCGTGGGCCCCGCGCATCGAGCCGGTGGTCGATCCGGTCGCGGAGCCACTTGTCGGCATCGTCGAATTGAAGGCGGAGGTCAAGAACGAGGATCCTGCGGTCTTTTTGCGGTTCAATTGGCTTGTCGACGGCAAGCTGGCCGGTTCTGGACGAAGCTTCGTGTGGAACACGCGCACGGCTGCGGACGGCCCGCATGTGGTTCGTGTCGTCGTGCGACGGCAGCTTGAGTCGGTTCGCCATCAAGGTTTCGCCGACATCCGCGTCGAAGTCGCCAATGGAGGCGTCGAATGACAGCGTGGCGTCGTTTTCCGCATTCGACGTTGCCGGCAATGGGCGGCTTGATCGCGTTGGTCTTGCTTGCGACCGGCTGCGGTCGTGACACGGTGCAGACGCTTGAAAGCGCAGAGGCGGCAGACGCGGCGATGCGGGAAGCGCAGGCGGCGCAGGCGGCGGGGGAGTTCGACAAGGCCTACGAGCTTTTCAAGGCGGTGACGATCTCCCAGCCTTTCAACGCGCTGGCGCATCTTCAGCTTGGCATTGTGCTTCAGGACAGTCGCAAGGATCCCATCACGGCGCTGTCGCATTTCCAGACGTATCTTTTTTTGCGGCCCGACGCCGAGAAGCGCGACATGGTCGACGAGCGCATCCGACAGGCGAAGCTTCAGATCAGCCTTGAGTATCGCGGCGGTCTTGAGACCGTGAGCATCGTGGACGAGCGCAAGCAGTGGGAGGAGCAAGTGGCCGCGTTGAAGAGCGAGCTTGCGGAGGCGCAAAGGCGTTTCGCTTCGAGCGAAGAGGAGCTGGTCGCCGCCCGGGCTGAAAAGGAGAAGCTCGTCCGCGAGCTGGCGCGCCTGAACAAGCAGGTCGATACGATGCTCAACAATCCCGATGTTTCACAGCCGACGCCGAAGGATCTGGCGAAGATCGATTTGGAGACCGATCCGAGTGGCGGGACGTCGAGCGTCGGTTTTGCGGATCGCTCCGTGCAGCGCACGTATGTCGTCAAGCGTGGCGATTCGCTCTGGTCGATTGCGCAGCGCCATTATGGCGACGCCTCCCGCAACAAGGACATTCGCGATGCCAATCGCGATGTGCTGCGCAATGGCGATCAGGTCGAAGAGGGCATGGTGCTGGTGATCCCGTATTAGCGCCGGTCTTCCAGTGCCTGGTAGTGGCGGGGTTCGGCGACGCCCAGGTAGGCCGGGCGGATGATCTTGCCGTTGTTGGCGAGCTCTTCGATGCGGTGGGCGCACCAGCCGACGATGCGGGACACGGCGAAAAGCGGCGTGAAGACTTCGGGCGGGATGTCGAGCAGGCGGTAGAGCAGGCCGGAGTAGAAGTCGACGTTGGCGCTGACGCCCTTGTACATCTTGCGGTTCTTGCCGATCAGGGCGGGGGCGAGGGTTTCGACCGTCTCGTAGAGACGGATCTCCTCTTCCATGTCCTTCGCTTTCGCAAGCGCGCGGACATACTTGCGCAGAAGTTCCGTTCGCGGATCGGAGATGGAATAGACGGCGTGGCCGATCCCGTAGATGAGCCCCGAATGGTCGAAAGCCTCCTTGGCGAGCAGTTTCTGGAGATAGCGCTCGACCTGGGCCGCGTCGGTCCAGTCCTCGACGTTGTCCTTGAGGTCGTCGATCATTTGGACGACCTTGATGTTGGCGCCGCCGTGGCGGGGCCCCTTGAGGGCGCCGAGGGCCGCGGTGATGGCGGAATACGTGTCGGTGCCGGTGGAGGTGACGACGTGGGTGGTGAACGAGGAGTTGTTGCCGCCGCCGTGTTCGGCGTGGAGCACGAGGGAGAGGTCCAGCAGGCGCTCTTCGAGCGGGGTGAAGGCGCCGTTGTCGCGCAGCATGTGGAGGAAGTTGCCGGCGGTGGAGAAATCGGCGCGCGGCGGGCGGATGATGAGGCAACGGTTGTCGAAGCGATAGATGTGGGCGCGATAGCAATAGGCGGCGATGAGCGGGAAGTTGGCGACGAGGAAGAGGCTTTGCCGGAGCACGTTCGGGATGCTGGTGTCGTCGGGGTTCTTGTCGAGCACGTAGAGCGAGAGCACCGTCTGCGCCATGGCGTTCATGATGTCCGGGCTGGCGAGCGTGAGGATGGAGTCGTGGATGAAGTCATGCGAGAGGGCGCGTTCGGACGCGAGCCGCTTCAGGAACCAGTCGAGCTCCTGGGCGTTGGGCAGGTCGCCGAAGAGCAGGAGGTAGGCGGTCTCTTCGAAGCCGGTGCGGCCCTGGCCGTAGAAGCCTTCGACGATCTCGTCGATGTCGATGCCGCGGTAGATGAGCCTGCCGGGGCCGGGGACGTTGGCCTCGCCGACGAGCGTCTGCCCTTGGACGTCGCCGATCTGCGTGAGCCCGGCCAGGACGCCGGAGCCTGAGAGGTCGCGCAGGCCGCGCTTGACGTTGTAACGGGCGTAGAGCGCTGAATCGACGAGGCACGAGGACGCGGCTTTCTCGCAAAGCCGCTCGAAATGCTCGGCTTCGTTGAAGGGTGCGTTGGTGGGGGAGGGGGTGCAGGGGGGCATAAAAGGAGTGAGGAGTGAGGAGAGAGGAGTGAGGAGAGAGGAAATTGCGAATTATGAATTGCGAAATTACTTTTTTGAGTCGCTAGTCGCTAATCGTCGGTCGCCAGTCGTCGGTCGCCAGTGTCGGAGGGCGGCTTTGTCGCGAGCTTTGGCGATCGGCCGGATCAGTCGGATTGGTCTGATCGGCCGGATCAAATTTCGGGTGTCCAGTTTCCGATTTTCCGTTTTCGGTGTCAAGTTTCAATTCGGCGCAACCAAGTTTCCAGTTTCCAGTTTCGATTTTCGGGCGAGGGCGAGGGTTGCAGCGAGGCCGCCGATGAAGATGACGAGGCTGATGAGCTGGCCGATGGAGAGGGGGCCGACATGCAGTCGTGGGTCGCCGCGGGTGAACTCGACTGCGAAGCGGACGACTGCATAGAGCGTGGCATAGGCGGCGGCGAGGAATCCCGGGCGGCGGCGTCGGCGGCGGAAGAGCAGCAGCATGACGCCGAAGACGACGAGGTTGAGGACGGTTTCGAAGAGCTGGGAGGGGAGCACGGGCAACGAGCGGTCCGCCGCGAGGGTGATCATTTTCTTGGCGAGTTGATCGTTCCAGGGGATCGAGCCCCTGGGGAAGGTGACGGCGATGCAGGCGTTGGAGTCGCGTCCGTAGCAGCAGCCGTTGAGGAAGCAGCCGACGCGGCCGATGGCGTGTCCGAGGGGCACGGCGGTGGCCACGAGGTCGAGCACGTCCAGGATGCGGACTTTCTTGACAAGGCTGAACCCGATGAGGGCGAGTGTTCCGAGGATGAAGCCGCCGTAGAAGACGAGGCCGCCTTCCTGCACCTTGATGATGCTGGCGGGGTGTTTTGAATAGTAGGGCCAGTTCTCGAACACGTAGAAGAGCCGGGCGCCGATCAAACCGCTCACAATCAGCACCGTCAGGATGCTGGAGACGAAGTCCGGGCCATGGCCCATCGACTTGGCAAGACGGACCATGGTGAAATAGCAGGCGAGGATGGCGATGGCCAGGCAGGCGCCAAAAGAGTGAATGGTAAATTGGTCTAGACTAAAAAGGATTGGGTGCATATAATACTGTTCCGAATTTCTGTGTTTCGTCTCCGATGCGCCTGGTGTTGCAACCGGCAGGGGATAGTGATATATTTTGATGCATTTGTCAATGCGTGAGAACCGAGAGAACCAGCACATGAGCAACTACAACGGGTTGAGCGACGGAGCCGGAGCCGATCGTCAGGGCATGAGTGGAGTCCCTGGAGCGGATCCTGTACCGACAATGAACTGCACCGGATGCAACATCCTGATCGACACCACGGGTGTCAAGCCCTTCAGTCGCATCAAGTGTCCGGCCTGTGGAGCGGAAAACGACGTGCCGGCGAAGTTCGCCCACTTCCTGTTGCTCAAGCGCCTCGGCGCCGGCGGCATGGGCACGGTGTTTTTGGCGGAGGACGTGTCGCTGGGAAGGAAGGTCGCCATCAAGATGATGCAGAAGTCGGTGGGCGACGATCCGGCGGCGTTGGAGACCTTCCGCAACGAGGCGCAGAGCGCCGCCAAGTTGAACCACCCCCACGTGGCTCAGATCTACTCCTTTGGCCAGCACCGCGGATGCCCCTATCTGGAGATGGAGCTTGTGGCAGGCAACAAGCTCGATGGCATGATTTCCGATGGCATCAAGCTTGATCCGGCCTTTGTCATGCGGGTGGGGCTTGAGATCGCCGAGGGGCTCCAAGCTGCGGAAAACGCCGGTCTTTTTCATGGCGACATCAAGCCGGACAACATTCTCTTCGACTCGAAAATGCGGGCGAAGCTGGTGGACTTCGGCATTGCGAGCCTGGCCACCCAGGGCAAGAGCAACGAGCTTTGGGGCACGCCCTACTACATCGCCCCCGAGAAGGTCCAGAAGAAGAAGAACAGCGCGCGCAGCGACATCTACAGCTTGGGCGCGACGCTCTACCATGCGATCGCCGGCGAGCCGCCTTATGAGGGGGACGACGCCGTCGCCGTGATCAAGGCCCGTTTCGCGGGTCCGCCCCGGCCGTTGGAGGAGATTCGCCCGGACGTCGATCCCGAGGTTTCGCGCATCATCGGGCGCATGATGTACAACGACCTGTTCATGCGCTATCCCAACTACGGCTCGTTGATCAACGACATCAAGAACTATCTCGCACCCATTCCGGCCATCCGCAAGCAGGGGCCGATTCTGGGGCCGGGCATCACCCGCAAGACGATTTCCAGCACCGCCCTCCAGACCGGCGACATGTCCGGCGCGGGAGATGCGTCCGGACGGGGCGGCAAGAAGCTTGTGATTCAGAAGGGAACCGTTGAAGCATCGCAGGCCGTGAGGGCGTTGACGACCGCTTCGCCGGCGATCATCCGTCCCAATGAGAACGCCTCGGCCGCGATGCGCCCTGCCAAAACGTCTTCGATCAACGGCGCCAAGATCGCGCTTTATTCCATCTTCGCGCTCATTTTGCTGAGCATTGTCGGCGCAGGAGCTTGGTTTGGCAACATTGTGCTCAAGCGCCGCAGCGCCAGCAAGATGGTGCAGGTGAACACCGCGCGTGCGGCCGAATTCGAGCAGAAGTATTTCGATCTTGAAGCCGAGCTGGAGGGCTGCGCCAACAAGATGCGGTTGCGCGATCAGGAGATGACGAACGACATCGCGTCCGTCGTTGCGCTCTTTGAGCGAGCCACTGGCGACGCGCTCGCCGTGCCTGATCTTGAGCCGCCTGCGGCACCCGCGCCGTTGTTCGATGCCGCGGGTTTTGATGCGAGTGCGGCAGATGCGGCACCAGCAGAAGCGCCTGCGGCGGAGGCCCCCAAACCCAAGGAGCGCGATCCTGCAGACATCGAGTTGGAGATTCGCGCGCGTCTTGAGTTTCAAAAGATCGGGGTCGAGCAGCCGGGGAAGGAAATGCTCGATTTGATGATGAAGAAATTGAAGCAGGAAGCCGCCGCCAATGCCGAGGCCGCCGCGCCGGAGCCCGAGGCCGCCGCCGAACCGGAGCCCGAGCCTGCGCCGGTCGCGGAGTTCGCGGAGCCCGCGCCCGAGCCGGAAGCCCCGCTTGATCTCCCTCAGACGCCTGCGGACAAGTTGCGCCAACTTGTGGAAGTCGAGATTTTCGAGCCAGCAAAGGCCATTCGTGCCGCGATGCGCCGTTGCGAAAGCATTCTTGACGAACCTCCGGAAGTGTTCGCCGAGATCCGGGTGGGCATGTCGGCGGCGCAAGTCGAGGCCGCGCTCAACACCCGGCTTCAGGCGCACGAGAGCCGCCTCAAGCACATTGAGGAGGTCAACTCGCTGGTGGCTCAGGCCGATGTGACGCTCAAGACGATGCGGCAGGGCCGTGCGAAGGTCGAGCGCGAAGCAGCAAAGCTGCTTGAAGAGCGCGACCGCCTTGCCCGTGAAGACGCCGCCGCCGCCGCCAAGGCCAGGGTCGAGGCGGAGCGCCTCCAGCGCGAAGCCCGCCATCAGGCACTCGTTCAGGAGCAGGTGGATCGCGTCCGCACCGTCTTTGCCGGCCGCAAGGAGATGGTCGACAAATTCGAGTACGACAAGGCCGCCGCCGACATGATGCGCATGGAGCGGGAGCTGACGTTCCCCGAGGCCCAGGAGGAGCTGAAGTGGACGGTTGAACGTCTGAACAGGCTCTCGGCGCTGCAGGCGTTCCTGATCGACGACATCAAGAAGAACGGCTTGATCCGCCGAGCCTACCGCAACTTCGACATTCGTGGCGTCTCGGAAGACGGATTGGAGCTGATTGTGCCGATGCGCAGGGGCGTCGTGATCGCCGAGCTCACGCAGGCGGATTGGATCACCTTGTTCACGTTCCTGCTTGAGCGCCGTCCGCATGACCGCCCGATCGGGACGATGGAGCATGGCGAACATCTCTTCAATGCCGCGATCTTCTGCTATGTCCACAGCGGCAATCATCCCAACGCGCTTGCCAAGGCGAAAGCCCTGGCCAAGATGGCGATGGAAAAGAAGACTTCTCTCAAGCATGACGCCGAAAAGCTGATCCCGATTCTTGCCGAGCCTGATGCGCCGGCGGAGGAGGGCGAAACGTCCGAGGCACCGGCCTTCTAGGTCGGCGCCCGGCGGGGCCGCTGTCGGCGGCGAAGTCGGGAACTGTTAGCGATTATGGGCGAGAACATTCGACGCGGATTTGACAACGAGCTGTACATCGAGCAGCAGAGCGCCGAGATCATCCGCAGAGCGGAGCGTTTCGGCAAGCTCTACATCGAAGTAGGGGGGAAGCTCTTCAAGGATCTCCACGCGGCGCGTGTGCTCCCCGGATTCGACCCCGACGTCAAGATCCGCATGCTCCAGCGCCTCAAGGATCGCATCGAGTTCATCGTCTGCATCTATGCCGGGGATCTCGAGCGACGCAAGGTTCGCGCCGACACAGGCACGACGTACGACAACGAAGTCCTCTGCCTCATTGACGAGGTGCGCAAATGGGGGTTCCCCGTGCGTGCCGTCGTGATGACGCGCTTCGATTCCTCGATGAAGGTCGCCGACGGCTTTGCCAACAAGCTGCGCCATCTTGGGATCGAGGTCAAGACGCATGGCGTCATCAAGGATTTTCTCAGCGACGTCGATCGCACGCTCAGTCCAGAGGGATGTGGTCAAAACGAGTTCATCGAGACGGAACGGCCCATCGTCGTCGTCATCGGCCCAGGTCCGAGCAGCGGCAAGCTTTCCACCTGTTTGAGCCAGCTCTACCACGAGCACCAGCGCGGCGGTCGCGCAGGCTATGCGAAGTATGAGACCTTTCCGGTTTGGAATCTTCCCCTGAAGCATCCTGTGAACCTCGCCTACGAGGCGGCCACGGCGGATCTCGGCGATGTCAATCTGATCGATACGTACCATCTCGAAGCCTATGGCGTCGAGTCGATCAATTACAATCGAGATTTGGAGGCCTTCCCCGTTTTGCGATCCCTTCTTGCGCATATCATGGGCGAGGAGGCCTACCGCTCGCCCACGGATATGAGCGTGAATCGCATCGGTTTCGCAATTACCGACGACGAAACCGTCCGAAAGGCGGCCGAACAGGAAATCATCCGCCGCCACTTCCAGGCCATCTGCGATGCGATGGACGGGCGCGGCGACGAGATGCCTGTCAAACGGATCGATGGACTGATGGTCGAACTCGGGCTTGAGGAGACGGATCGCGTGGTCGTCGCACCGGCGCGGTTCGCAGCCGAGAACGCCAGGCGCGTTGGCAAAGGCCATCTCGGCATTTTCGCGGGTGCGGCGATCCAGCTCCGGGATGGCACCATCCTGACGGGCCGAAACTCGCCGATGATGCACGCCGCTTCAAGCATGATCCTCAATGCCTTGAAGTATTTGGCCGGTCTTCCCGACTGGCTTCACCTGATCCCCGAGACCTACACGCGTTCGATCATGGACATGAAGTCACAGACGTTCCATCAGACGGCGTCGAATCTCGACGTTGCCGAGCTGCTTATCGCGCTTGGCATCAGCGCCGCGAACAGCAACGCCGTCGAGCGTGCCGTCGGCAAGCTGGTCGATCTGCGCGGCTGCGACGTGCATCTTACGCACATGGTCAGCGATGGCGATGCGGCAGGTCTGCGTCGGCTCGGTGTCGTCATGACGTGCGATCCACAGTATCCCACGAAGAATCTCGTTGTAGAATAGCCCCTGCGACGCGCCGCAAACGGCGTTTCGCGATCCAGCATGAAAGGCGCATCATGATTCCCGATTTACAATTCAGCATCCTCTGCGACGACGTCCGCCGGGAGGACAATGGCAAGTTCATCCTGATTGGCATTTTCGACTCCTTGCGCTTCCGGACGCTGCCCTCCGCCCCGCCTCGCATCTGCGTGGTGAACCGATGGTGCTGCGGGAGCGGCGTCTTCAAGCAGGTCACGCGCATCATCGGCCCTGACGGCGTCGAGCCGATCGGCATCGGCCGCGAAGTCGACATCAAGCTCAACACGCAGGAGCAAACCGCGACGAGCGTCGAGATTTTCATGAACCTTGGATTCAAGGTTCATGGCATCCACTGGGTTGAGATTCTTCTCGACGACCAGCTCCGCCTGCGCTATCCCCTGATCGTGGCTCCGCCCACGGGCGGCGGGCAGCAGGCGTAGAGGAGCCGCCCCGGCCCTTGCTGGCTTCACGGCCTTTGCGTGAAAAAGCCTCACGCCAGGCTCGCCAAGGACGCCAAGGGGCTGTTTTAGTGAGGAGTGAGGAGGGCGGGGTGAGGAGTTTCCGCTGGGGCCTCGCCCCAGACCCCGAGAATGACTTTTGGCTCCCACGAATCTCCGCTAGAGCGACTTGAGAAATAGCATAGCCGCACGATTTGAACTAGGATTCGGCGTTTTGGAGCTGGAGGATAGAATATGGACACGGATTTTCTTAAACCGCTCCAGATCAAAAACCTCCACCTGCGCCGCGTCGCCTGCGTTTTTGTGTTGGTAATGTGGGTGGCGATCTGACAGGAACCGTGTATACGGGGCTTTGAAGACTGCCGCACGTTGAGGTATGATGTGAAACAGCAGGTGGCATGGTAACCACTTGCTGTCCGCATG
>JBMNOD010000058.1:0-21581 GCA_050942875.1 Kiritimatiellia bacterium | reverse complement strand
CCGCCGGAATTGCCGGCGACGACTCTGGCCAGGGAGTGCTATTACTACATGTTCTACAAATGCACGGGCATCGAGCTGAACATCGCAGGCCCCGGAATGCCGTGGAGCATCCCGGCCAACGCGACGGAGGCACCGGACTGGAACAGACGGATGTTTTACTACACGGGCGGCACCTTGACCGGCGGCCCGGCGATCGGCGTCACGTACTACCTCGCGTCCGGCCTTCCCGCGAAACCGGCCTTCGCCACGGACGGCACGGGATTCGTCATCGACGACGGCACGGCAACCTTCACGATCATCAACGCCGAAACCGGCCTCTGGTACACGATCTACAGCGCGGACGACCTCGACGGAACCTGGACGCCGCACCCCAACCAGAGCTTCCGGGCGACCGGCGGCGAGATCGCTTTCACAATCGCCCTCGACCCCGCCGCCACCCGCCGCTTCTACAAAGTGACGTCCAGCTTCACCCGGCCCCAGCCGTGACCGCTGGGGGGGTCCAAACTCAGCCCTCCTCACTCCTCACTAAAAACCAGCCGCTTTCTACCGATATACATGCTCGGAATCGGGATAGGCGCGGTTCTGGACTTCGGAGACATACGCTTCGACGGCGGCTTTGGCGATGTCGCCGCAGGTGGCGAAGCGTTTGACGAAGCGGGGGAGGGGGCCGTCGGTGAGGCCGAGGAGGTCGGCGATGACGAGGATCTGGCCGTCGCAGGCGTTTCCGGAGCCGATGCCGATGGTCGGCACGGGGGAAATGGCCGTGAGGCGTTCCGCAACGCCGGCCGTCACGCATTCGAGCGTCGTGCAGAACGCGCCGGCCTCGGCCACGGCGAGAACGTCCTCTTCGAGGCGCGCGATTTCATCTTCCGTCCGGCCTTTGGCGGCGTACCCGCTGGCCTTCACGGACTGGGGAAGCACGCCGAGGTGGGCCATGACGGGGATGCCGTTGTCGACGAGCGTCCGGATGACGTCGACGCGCGTCGCGCCGCCTTCGAGCTTGACGGCATCGGCGCCGGCTTCCTGGAGGAAGCGCCCGGCGTTGCGGAGCGCGTCTTCGGTCGCGAGGTGGTAGGAGAGGAACGGCATGTCGGCGACGAGGACGGCGTGCTGGACGCCGCGGCGAACGGCCGCGACATGGTGGAGCATCATGTCCATCGTGACGGGCAGGGTGGTGTCGTAGCCGAGGGCGGTGGTGCCCAGCGAGTCGCCGACGAGGATCAGCGCCACGCCGGCTTCGTCGGCGATGCGCCCCGTGATGGCGTCGTAGGCGGTGACGGTGGCCAGCGGCGCGCCGCCTTTGCTTTCGCGGATTTTTCTGACGGTCCAGTTCTGCATGGTGTCTCCTTTTGATGTTCAGGTGAGGTCGATGTGCAGCTTGCGCCTGAGATACGTCGGCTTGTCAAGGTTTTCGCCGTTTCTGGAGGTCGCGGTCAGCGAGTCAAAGCGATTATTGTAAGTGGATTTCTCTGTTTTTGCACGTGAAACCCGTCCGGTGGAGTAGCGAGAACCGCTTCGACCCGTTTCGAATGCCTCGCGTGCTTCGTCGTCGTCGTGTTCATCCGTCTCAGACGCGTAGAGGGGGTTCCATTCGCGGAAGAGGAGCACGACGATGCGCAGGGAATCTTCAAGCGTCTTGTCGAGAACGGTGCCCATGCGAATCTGCGTGTCCATGGGGAGCGCGGCGCTGATGGCGGTCATGGCACGGGACACTTCGGCCAGGCGAAGGTCTTCTCCGCCGATGATGCCCACGAGGGCCGCCTTCGCGGAGGCGAGGCGGCCTCCGATGCCAAGGCCTTTGCCGCCCAGGAGCGCGTCGAGGGCGTCGTCGATGCGGTCGGGGCCGCTTGCCACGCCGACGCCGAGGCTGCACGAGCCTCGGCCGCTGCGCACGACGGAGAGCAACGCGGCGGGATCGATGTTGATGTAGCCGGGGATCGCCATGAGCTTCCACAGCAGCGTGATGCCGTCGGCCAGCGTCCCGGTGGCGCCCGAAAAGGCGTCGTCGAGCGTCGTGTCGTCGTCGGTGGGGCAAAGGTCGTCATTGCGGCAGACCACGCGCACGTCGCCGAGGTGCGCCGAGGCTTGTTCGGCTTCGGCGGCTTTGCGTCCGATTTCCGTGCCTTCGAAGGCGAAGGGCACGACCATGAAGACGATCGTGGCGACGTTGCGTTCGGCGGCGGCCTCCAGGATTTTGGGGAGGACGCCCGAGCCGGTGCCTTTGCCGAGGCCGGCGACGACGGCCGCGATGCGGACGTTTTCGAACACGCCGGCGAGCGCGGGGGTTTCATCGGCGGCCATGCCGGCGCCGCTGCGGTCTCCGCCGGAGCCTGCGCCGTCGAAGCGCGTGGCGCCGATGCGAATTTGCTGGCAGCGCGCGAGGCGCGAGATGGCGTTGAAATCGGTGTCGATGGCGACGGCGCGGATCGCGCCGTCGGTGTTGCCTGCGACGGCGTCGACGATCTTTCCACCGGCGCCGCCGAGGCCGATCATCATGAAGCCAGGGTCGTTCATGGGCGACCTCCACCTCTTGCAATCAAGTTGAACAGGCGTTCGCGAATGCCGCCCCGGGAGACGGGCATGTCGCGGTGCATCCGCGCCGACTGGAGCAAGGCGCCATAGGCGGCGGCGTAGCGGATGTTCTCCGGATCGTCGTCGATCACCGGGCAGTCGAGCGGTGGCAGCGCGCCCACCGTGCAGGGAACGCCATCGAAGACGCGCGTGACAAGCGTCGGCAGTTCGTGGAGCAACGCGCCGCCGCCGCAAAGGACGATGCCTGCGCCGAGACCGTCCAGGCCGCCGACGGCCTGGACGTCGTCGCGGATGATGCGGAGCATTTCATCGAGGCGGGCGTTGACGACCATGGCGAGCGAGCGGAGCTTGATCCGCTTGCCGATCCCCAGCATCTTGGGCACGGGAATTTGCTCGGCGGGATCGACGCCTTCGAGGGTGGCCTGCGCGACGGTGTGCTTGAGCTCGGCGGCCGACTCGTCCTTGCCCGTGTGGAACGCGCAGAGGATGTCGTTGGTGACGTGGTCGCCGCCAATGGCGAGATGGCCGACGGCGGCGACTTTGTCCTTGCGGGTGACACTCCAGGACGTGGTGCCGCCGCCGAGGTCGATGACGAGCACGCCGTTGCGGCGTTGCTCGGCCGTGGTGCAGCCCAGGGGCGCGGACGCCGCGGTGCTGAAGACCGTGGCAACGCCGACGCCGGTGAATTCGACGGCGTCGATGAGTGCGCGGACGCTGTTGGAATCGACATGCGTGCGGATGCCGTTGACGACGAGTTCGGAGGCGGTGAGCGAGATGGGGTCCTCGACGATGCGCCGGCCGTCGAGGACGTAGTTGCATTTGATGTCTTCGAGCGTGGTCCGGCCGTCCGGAAGAGGGGTGTCGCGCATCTGGGCGATGGCGGCGGCGACGTCTTGCTCGTGCACCTCGCTGTAGTCGGACTGGATGGCGACGTGGCCGCTGATGGGCATGCCTTGAAGGTCTCCCCCCGAATAGACGAGATCAAGCTGATTGATGTCCACGTCGCCGCTTTCGGAAAGTCTTTTGAGGACGGAGGCGACGGTCGTGGAGACGGACTGAGGCGCGACAACTTCGCTTTTGCGCATGCCGGAGGTCTTGGCGACGCTGGCGGCAACGACGGCGGGCGGTCCGCTGCTCTTGTCGGAAAGGATTCCCAGCAGCGCGGCCGTTCGCGAGGTGCCGACTTCAAGGACGACGATGGGTGTTCTAGCCATGGTTAAATTCCGTAGACGAATTTGGTTTCGAGAACGACGTCGAAACGGATCAACGGCGCGGCCTTCGGATCGGCCAGCGTCGCCGAGGCCATTTTGAGCGCGAGCCGCATGTTCTCGGATGACGTCATCTCACTCCAGACGAGCCGGATTTCGCGGTGGCCGTCGGATGTGATCAAGAGGATGTAGATGCGCCCGGAGATGTCGATTTGGTTGATCTTGAAGGAAATCCCCTCCATTGCGTT
This sequence comes from Kiritimatiellia bacterium, assembly GCA_050942875.1. Taxonomy (GTDB): domain Bacteria; phylum Verrucomicrobiota; class Kiritimatiellia; order RFP12; family UBA3636; genus JAAZAI01. Next base: position 17,593 of record JBMNOD010000058.1, on the reverse strand, counting down.
GTAGATGTTGACGATGTCGAGCGCCGTCCGGTATTTGTCCGAGACGACTTGGCCGGGTTGCATCTGGATTTTGCGGTTGCCTTCGATGAGAACGGGGATGTTCGCCCAGCGCCTGCGCTGGAACGCCTCCATTGCCAGCACGTTGCCGTCCTTATCCACCGCGAAGTTCGTTGCGCCCAGCTTCATCACGGGAACGCGATCCGTCGCCCGGATTTCCACGTGGTCCGGGAAGCGCTTGACGATGCGCGCGTCGTAGAGGTTCGGCAGGTTGCGGAGGAGTTCCCGGCGCTTTTTGGACGCGCTGAACGAGTGGAGGTTGACGCCTTCGCGGATGCCGGTCAGCTCCTTGAGGCGCTGGGGCGTGACGCAGTGCTCGGTCGTGATGTCGAGGGTGCGGATTTCGTAGGCCGGGTTTTCAGAGAACATCAGCCGGTAGAGGGTCTGCCAGCCGACGACGAGGCCGACGCAGACCAACATGGAGAGCAGGGTGATGCCGATGGCCCTCAGGTGCATTGCGCACTCTCCAGAATCCGTGCGCAAAGCGCGGGGAAGCTGATCCCGGCCTTGGCCGCGGACTTGGGCAGGATGCTGGTCGCCGTGCAGCCCGGAATCGAATTGAGCTCGAGCGCGTAGGGGACGCCCTCGGGCGAGACGCGGAAGTCGACGCGGCCGACGCCGCGCGCGTTGACGGCCTTGAACGCCGCCATCGCCTGCTCCCGCACTTCGCGGGCGATCTCCGCGTTCGCGGGGTCGTCCTCGGGAAACGTATAGCGCGTGGTGCCGCCCGACGCGTACTTGGCCGTCCAGTCGTACCAGCCGTCGTCGATCTGGGGCGTGATCTCCACGATCGGGAGCACCTCTTCGCCGACGATGGGGACGGTCCATTCGCGTCCTGGAATGTACGCTTCGAGCAGGATTTCCTCGCCATACTTGGCGGCTTCTGCCAGCGCCGCCGGGAATGCGGTCGCGTCCTTGACGATCGAGATCCCCACGCTGGAGCCCTGGCAGGGCGGCTTCACGACGACGGGAAGCCACGGCGGCGTGACGCCGTCGATCGCGTCGCCGCGCACGACGGCGCCCTTCGGCACCCGCACGCCGGCGGCCTCGAAGGCCGCTCGGGCAAGGAGCTTGTCGAACGAAATCCGCGACGACGCCGCATCCGATCCGGTGTAGGGGACGCCGAGTCTGCGCAAAGCGCTCTGCGCGCCGCCGTCTTCGCCGAACGTGCCGTGCAGCGCGATGAAGACGGCTTCGACGCCCGGGGGGAGTGTAAAGGCGTCATGCTCGTCGAGCACGATGGGAAGGGCCTCGTAGCCGGCTTCGCAGAGCGCGCCGACGACGGCCTTGCCCGACTGCATGGAAATGTCGCGTTCGCTGGAGCTGCCGCCCATCAGGACGGCGACCGTGTTGTATTTTTTTTGCATGTCACTCGAAAGGGTCATTGGAAAAGGACGGGCTCCTCGTTTGCTTCGCGCGACAGTTCCCGCGCGGCGGCAGCGGCGCTGGCCCCCCAGAAGGAGGGGGATTGAAAGATTTTCAGCAACGGGAGCTTCCGGGTTTCCTCAATGAAGGCGGGGGCGGCGCCGAAGCGCTCCTTGAATACGGCTTTTGCGTCGTCGAGGTAGCCGATCCGGTCGATCAGGTCGTTGTCCAACGCTTCTTGCGCGAGCATGACGCGCCCGTCGGCCAGGGCGCGCACGCGCGCCTCGTCGAGGTTGCGCCCTTCGGCGACGATCGAGACGAAGCGCGAGTGCATGGCGTCGACCATGTCCTGGAGCATCCGCTGCTGTTCCGGGGTCAGTTCGGCAAACGGGCTGAGGATGTCCTTGTTGCCGCCGGACTTGATCGTCACGTTTTTCAGCCCGATCTTGTCGGCGAGTTCCTGGATGTTGAAGCTGTTCATGATGACGCCGATCGAGCCGGTGAGCGTCGTGGGGTTGGCGACGATGGCGTCCGCCGCCGCCGCGATGTAGTAGGCGCCCGAGGCGGCGACCGAGCCCATCAGCACGACGACGACGCGGTTCGAGTCGGCGGCCTTGAAGTCCTTGAGGCTCTTCCAGAGGATGTCGCTGGCGGTGATGCCGCCGCCGCCGCTGTTGATGCAGAGCAGGATGCCGTCGATGTCCGGCTCGTCTTTCGCCGCCTGGATGTTGCGCAACGCGGCCGCGGAGCCCGTCGGATCGACGTGCCAGCCGGAGGATTCGTCTTTCTCGCTGATCGTGCCGTTGAGCTTGACCACCAGGACGGTCTTGTCGCCGCCATCTTCCCCGGCGGCGACCTTGGAGGTTTGTGCGGCCTCGGTGAACACGGTCTTCATTGTCTCCATCGACTCGGAGGCATTGGACATGAATTGCACGCAGCTTGAGACGATCGTCAGCGCGACGAGGATGCACGCCACGACGAATACGAACGACATCACCATGCAGCTTCTCAGGCAGGACGTTGCCCAGGACTCGCGCTGTGGCGGCGGGGGCGGGGGAGGCGTGTAAAGCGTCCGCGCAGGCGGGGTGGGGGATGAAGCGGGCGGCGGCGGCGGCGGCGGGGGGGGCGGGGGAGGCGTGGCGTCGGGCGTCGCTTCGACTGCGGCAACATCAGCATCGGGAGGTGTGGCGTTCATGGGTTCAATGGGGTTTTGTCTTTCGAGGTGTGGGCACGGGTTTGCCAAGGGCCGCGAGGACTTTCTTCAAGTCCTCCCAGGCGCCCCGTTTGGCCGTTGCGTATTTTAGAAGGTGGTCGGGATGAAACGTGGGCATGAGGGGGATGTCGGCGTGCTTGTGCCAGACGCCGCGCATTTTCGTGACGTTGGCCGTCATGTCGCGGGCGAGCCCCCTGAACGCTCCTGTGCCCATTGCGATGAGGCACTTCGGCCGGACGAGCGCAATCTGCTTTTCCAGCCAAGGCGAACATGCCCTGATTTCGTCCACGTCGGGCAGGCGGCCGTTCGGCGTCGGGCACTTCACGATGGTGGTGATGAAGACGTCGTCAGGCGCATAGCCCATGGCGGCGATCATCTTTTCAAGCAAGTCCCCGGCTTCGCCGCTGAACGGCATCAGGCGGCCGTCCTCGTCTTCGACGGGGCGTTCGCCGACGATCATCACGTCGGGCGCATGGGGGTTGCCCACGCCGGGCGCGGTTTGCGTGCGGTCGTTGCAAAGGGCGCAGGCGCGGCACTGGGCGATCCCGGCGGCGAGGTCGTCGAGCGTGGCAGCGCCCGCCGGCGGCGCCATCGGACGCATGGCTCCGCCGGCGGCGGACGACGGCGCATCGGCATCCATCGCCAGAAACATCGCGACAATGCCAGGATCCAGGTCGACATGACGTCGTCCCGCCTGGATTTCGCTTTCAATGTGGCGGATCAGCCCATTGTAAATGCCATGTTCAACTCTCACGCAACGCCTCTCGTTCCTTTGGTTGTTGATAGTAGCAAATAATGGCGGCTTTAGCCATCCAAAAACAGGATCGGTCGATCGGACGGATCGGCCGGAGCGTTCCATTGTGCTCGCGGCCGGCGACTCGCAATCGAATGTTGACACTGTCGCGGCCCAATTGGTAACATTTGAGCCATGGATTTCAATTCGCTATCTCCTCATGGCCAAGTTCTGGTGAACAGCTTCAAGAGCCGTCTTCCGCTGCGGCTGGAGCTGGACTGCCTGATGAAACGCCTTCCGAGAAAGCGTCTTCAGGAAAAAGTGTTGCTGGACATCGGCATGCCCAACCCCGTGATGTCCGCGGTTTTGCGCGAGCATGGCGGCGCCTGGGCCACGCTTGCTCGCTCGCCCGCCCACGCCGAGGAGGCTTCGGAATTCCTTGGCACCCCTGTCGTCTGCCTGGGCGCCGACGGCGAAATCCCCTACGACCCGCATGCCTTCGACGTGGTCGTCGTCTCGCTCGGCATGCTTTCGGCCATGTCCGACCCCACGGCGTTTTTAAAGGAATGCAACCGGGTGCTCAAATCGGCAGGTGAATTGATCGTTTGCACACAGTTCAAGAAGAGCTTCAGCTTGATCAATCTCGTGCGGCGGCTCGTCCAGCGCGAGGGCGGGGCGATCATTGGCGAGGCCTACACCGAGCGGACCCTCTTCGGTTTTCTCAAATATGGTTTCGACGTGATTTCGACAGATTCCTTTTCGCGTTTCTTTGTCGAGCTGGTGCGGATCTACGAAAGTCGGCAGCTTCTCAAGGGCGTCGGCGAAGACCAGGTCTGCGAAAAGGCCCGCTGGCTCTACCGGCTGGCCGACCAGCTTGATTTCTTTACCCTGTGGTCACGCGGCTTTGTCGTCGTGGTCCATGCTCGGCGGCGACAGTGGCGCGAACGCACCGCACCGGTGCTCGCGGATGGGCGGACGATCCGAGAGGCGGTGCTGACCCATGGCTGAGAAAGCTCCAGAACGTCGTTTCACTCGTCGGGCACGGCGCCGCAGACGCATGCGCGCCGTCGTTGCGGCCGCCGTGGTTTTGCTCGTCGTTTTCGTCGGCATCCGGCTTCGTGTCGCCATGCTGCCGTCCGTCGAGGTGCCCATTCTCCTCTACGAGCGCATCGGGGCGATCGCGGTCGATGCCGTCTCGGTGCCGCAGTCGGTCTTCTACCGGCAGATGCGCGATCTCTCCGCGAAGGGCTATCGCACCGTTTCGCCCGCGCGCCTCCGCGCCTACGCGGAATGGGGGGTGCCATTGCCGGCCAAGCCGATCGTCATCACATTCGACAACGCCTATCGCAACCTTCTCGTCGACGTCGCGCCGATCCTCCGCGAGCAGCAGTTCACCGCCGTGGTCAATCTCGCCACGACGTTCATCGCGGAAAATCCATCCGAGCGCCGGACGCTCAATGGCGAGCCGATGATGACGTGGACCGAGATTCGCGCGGCGATCGACGAGGGCGTCTTTTCGTTTGGCGGGCACACCCGCAACCGGGTCGATCTGCGCGTCCATGAAAAGCCCTTCAACGAAATTCGCGCCTCGCGTTCCGATCTCAAGCGAGCCACCGGCTACCGTACGCGCGTATTCAGCTATCCCTTCGGAAGCTATACGCCTGAGATCGCCGCCGCCGCCCGAGAGGCGAGGGTGCGCTTTGCGATGATCAACGGCGGCAAGATCGCGTCGATCGGCCCCCAGACGGATTTTCTCGCGCTGCCCCGCATCAAGGCCGCCGGCGGCAATCACCTTTTCACGATGGAGGTCTTCGAACGACGCGGCAAAGGCACCTTTGGCTATGTGAAGGTCGTTCACGACAAAGGGCCGACCTTTGCGTCTGGCATTCATGTCTTCGATGCCGATGCCTACGAGCCGCTGGTGATCCACGACGTCCCCGAGCTGAAGGCGGATTCCGTCGTCGAGATCCCGATTCCTTCGGATGTGGCTTTCCCCGTCACAATCGAAATTCGCGATCCCACCGGCGTGCTGCTCTACCATGCCGCCACCATCGAACGCCGCAATGTGATCAAAGACGCCGCGCCCGGCCAGTCGCCGCTGAGCCTCGAAGGCGGCATCGAGATCAAGCCGCTCAAGTAGGATGCGGGCGAGGAAGGACGGCAGGCGACGATGACGCTCAAGATCAAGCGGCTGACGCCCGAGGCGGCGATTCCGCGTTATGCGCATCCCGACGACTCGGGGCTCGACTTGTGCTCGGTCGAGGATCGGGTGCTTCAGCCCGGTGAATGGGCGAGCATTCGGACGGGCATCGCGATCGCGCTGCCCGAGGGGACCGAGGCCCAGATTCGCCCGCGCAGCGGCCTGGCCGCGAAATCCGCGATCTCGATACTCAACACCCCCGGCACGGTCGATGAAGGCTACCGCGGCGAAGTCTGCGTCGTTCTCGTGAACCACGGCCGCGAACCTTTCGAGGTCGTCCGCGGCATGCGCATTGCCCAGATGGTGGTCTGCCCGATTCTCCGCCCCGCGATCAAGGTGTGCGGGGAACTCGACGACACCACGCGCGGCTCACGAGGCTTTGGCTCGACGGGGCTTTGACGCCCGGCAACGCCGTCGCCGGGCGTCAAGGGGTTCAGGGTTCAAACCTTGGACCTTGGGCTTCACTCCTTGGGCTTCGGCGCCCCTTCAGGCAGTTTGCGGACCCGGTTTGTGCGACGGCGGAAGAATTTGCCGCCTTCGGCCTTGTTTTTCTCTTCGATGTAGCGTTCGACGGATTCCATGGCGCGCTGGGTGGCCTTCTCCTCCGCAACGGCGGCGGCGCTGACCATCGGCTGGGAGCCCACATGCTGGAGCTCAGGGCCCGAGGCATCGAATGTCACGCGCATGAAATTGTCGCGCGACGTCTGGTAGGTGACGATGGAGATCCCGCCTTCCCCGAAGTCGATTCGCGGCTGTGCGATTCGAACGACGCTCCCGAGCTGGGCGAAGCCGTAGATGGCGTCGGTGGGCTTTTCGACGATGCGCAGAAACAGAAATTCCTTCCCGCTCCGCGCCCAGTAGAGCAGCGTGTAGGACAGCGCGATGTCGTCGCGTCCCGGCTTGGCCCGCATGGCGCTGCCGATCTCGATGCCGTTCACGATGGTGAGGGGCACGATCTTGGAGGAGAAGGACGATTGACCGCGATTGACGACCGCGCTGAGCAGGTAGTGCCCCTCTGGAAGCGGGCCGAAAATCTGGTTGAGATTCACGTCGAACGTGGCAGCGTCGCCAGGCTTGATGGTGAGTTCGGGCGTCGGTTCCCTTCCTTTTATCGGGAAGATGATGCGGCCTTCACGTGTGCGAAGGGCGATCATGAACGAATTGGCGTCGTAGGGCGGATAGTCGTCGAGGATGAACGCCTTGTTTCCCGGATTTTGGACCGTCACGGTCAGCGGGATGGCCTCTGCATAGACGTACTCGACATGGGCGAGCTTCGCCATGACGTTGAGGCCGATGACCGAATTGGCGGCGGCTGTCGCTGCGGCGGCGGCGAAGAGGGCGAGGGCTGCGAACGATGTTCTCATGGCGGTTGGGCAGGGGAGGGGTTGTGGTGTCAGGCGAAAGCGGCGTCGATGCTTTCAAGCATCAGATGCAGGACGACCTGGTGCGCTTCTTGCACATGGGCGCCGGCGGTGTCGGGAACGAGAATGTCGACGTCGGACTTGCCGCGGAGGGCGCCGCCGCCGCGGCCCAGCAGGGAAAGCACCTTCATTTGGCGCGACTGGGCGGCACGCGCCGCTTCGAGCAGGTTGGGGGAGTTGCCGCTTGTCGAGAAGAGGACGAGCAGGTCGCCGGGAGCGCCGAAGGCTTCGATCTGGCGCGCGAAGACCTGGTCGAATCCAAAGTCGTTGGCGATGCAGGTGAGCGCCGTGCCGTCGGCGCAGAGCGCGAGGCCGGGCAGGGCGCGGCGGTTGTGCTTGTAGCGTCCTGAAAGCTCCTCGGCCAGGTGCATCGCCTCGGCGGCGCTGCCGCCGTTGCCGGCGGTGAGCACCTTGCCGCCGGACGACAAGGTCGTGACGATCAATTCAACAGCCGCTTCGATGTCCGGCAGGACATCATGAAGGGAGCGGATCGCCGCAGCGGCATCGTCGATGAACTGCTTGAAGTCGGAAGAAGATGGGTGAGATGTAGAAGACATGACGGGATGTTAACATTTTCCAGGGGGGTAGGACAAGGGCGCGATTTCATTCACGGCAATCGGCCAGTCGAAGAGGTCGGGCAACCTTCGGCCATGAATTGGCTAGACCGATTACCATTCAAGGTTTGGTCAAGCCCTTTCTTGACCTTCTCAAGGGGATGACGTAAAATCTCCATCACATCACAGACCTCGGGCGAGTGGTGGAATTGGCAGACACGTCAGACTTAGGATCTGATGGCGAAAGCCTTGCGGGTTCAAATCCCGCCTTGCCCACCATTTCCTGGATTTTCTCGCTTTAACGATTCAGACCCTTTCCAGAACCCATCATGAACGGATTTGATTTTTTCTCCCCCAACGCCAAAAAGGCGATCCAGATCGCCAATCGCGAGGCACATGGCTTCAACCACAACGCGATCGGCACGGAACACTTGCTGCTTGGCATCGTCAGTCTCCACGACGGCATCGTCGCCGCCGTGTGCGAAACGCTCGGTCTCGACATCAAGGCCGTGCGCTTTGAAATCGAAAAGCTCGTCTCGCACGGCGAGGGCACGACCGAGTCGGTCGGCATGCTGCCCTTGACGCCACGCAGCAAGAAAGTGCTCCAGTTCGCCGTCGCCGAGGCGCGCAACTTCAACACGCCGCTCGTCGGCGCCGAGCACATCCTCCTCGCCCTCCTCCGGGAAGGCGAGGGGGTCGCCGCGAAGGCGCTCCACACCTTGGGCGTCACCTTGGAAAAGGCGGTTTCCGCCGTCAACACGGCCAGCGAAGCCGCCGCGGACGCTTCGGACGACATCGGCCCGGACGGGGAGGACGACGACGAGGACGCCTCGCCGTTTGGCGACCGCCGGGGGGGCGCCCAGCCGCCGTTCGGTCAAGGCGGGTCTTTCCCGACTCCGCCGGGCTCCCGCCCGACGGGGCCGCAGACGCGCAAGGGCGGCAAGACGCCCGCGCTCAACGCCTTCGGACGCGATCTCACGGAAATGGCCGCCAAGGGGCAGCTTGATCCGATGATCGGGCGGCAGGACGAGCTTCGCCGCCTCGTCCAGATCCTCTGCCGCCGCAACAAGAACAACGCCGCCCTCCTCGGCGAAGCGGGCGTCGGCAAGACCGCCGTCGTCGAAGGCCTCGCCCAGGCCATCAAGGCCGGCGAGGTCCCCGAGAAGCTGCGGTCGCGGCGCATCGTCGCCCTCGACCTCACGCTCCTCGTGGCCGGCACCAAGTACCGCGGCCAGTTCGAGGAGCGCATCAAGGCGGTCGTCGACGAGGTCCGCCGCTCCGGCGACGTCATCCTCTTCATCGACGAAATCCACGGCATCGTCGGCGCCGGCAGCGCCGAGGGCGCCATGGACGCGGCCAACATCTTCAAGCCCGCCCTGGCGCGCGGCGAGCTGCAGTGCATCGGCGCGACGACGCTCGACGAGTATCGCAAGTTCATCGAAAAGGACGCCGCCCTCGAACGCCGCTTCCAGACCGTGCGGATCGAGGAGCCCACCGTCGAGGAGACGATCGAGATCCTGCGCGGCGTCGCGCCGCGCTACGAGGATTTCCACAATGTCAACTACACGCCGGCCGCGATCGAGGCCGCCGCGCGCCTCAGCGCCCGCTACATCTCGGGGCGCCAGCTCCCGGACAAGGCGATCGACTTGATCGACGAATCGGGCGCGCAGGCGCGCATCGGCGCCTCGTCGCGCCCCGAGGCGCTGCGCAAGCTCGAAGAGCAGATCCAGCAGGTCACGCGCCGCAAGAACGAGGCCATCGACCGCCAGGTCTTCGAGGAGGCCGCCGTCCTTCGCGACGAGGCGAAGCGCCTCGCCGCGACTCTGGAGCGCGAGGCCGCGGAATGGAAGCAGCAGAGCGACGGCATGATCGTCGAGGTCACCGAACGCGACATCGCCGCCACGCTCTCCACCACCACCGGCATCCCGCTCAAGCACATGGACACCGACGAGATGAAGCGCCTCCTCGAACTGGAGAAGGAGCTGGCGAAGACGGTCGTCGGCCAGGACGAAGCCATCGCCACCATCTCCCGCGCCCTGCGCCGCGCGCGCGCCGACCTCAAGGATCCGCGCCGCCCCATCGGCTCCTTCCTCTTCCTCGGCCCGACCGGCGTCGGCAAGACGCTGCTCGCCAAGGCGCTTGCCTCCCAGTATTTCGCCGACGAGAAGGCGCTCATCCAGATCGACATGTCGGAGTACATGGAGAAGTTCAACGTCTCCCGCCTGATCGGCTCGCCCCCCGGCTACGTCGGCCACGACGAAGGCGGCCAGCTCACGGAGCGCGTCCGCCGCCGCCCCTACAGCGTCGTGCTCTTCGACGAAGTGGAGAAGGCCCACCCGGACGTGATGCAGATGCTCCTGCAGATCCTCGAAGAAGGCCGCCTCACCGACAGCCTGGGGCGCCAGGTGGACTTCCGCAACACGGTCGTCATCCTCACCTCCAACCTCGGCGTGGACGCCATGCGCTCCGGCCGCAGCTTCGGCTTCGCCGCCGAATCCCAGGCGGCGGAGCAGGACACGATGAAGAAGGAGCTGCTCGCCACGGCGAAGACCGTCTTCAAGCCCGAGCTGCTCAACCGCTTCGACGACGTGATCGTCTTCCGCAAGCTCAACCGCGAGGACATCGGCAAAATCCTCGACATCGAGGTGGAGAAGGTGCGGCGGCGGCTCGCCCGCAAGGGCATCGAGCTTTCGCTCGGTGCCGCAGCGGTCGACTTCCTCATCTCGAAGGGGTCGGACCCCGCGCTGGGCGCCCGGCCCATGCGCCGGGCGATCGAGCAGCGGATCGAAGACCCGCTGGCCGAGAAGCTGCTGCGCGGCGAATTCAGCCCGCCTTGCACCATCGCCGCCGACCATGCGGCGGACGCCGATTCGCTCACGTTCGCCTGCGCGTCCGTGACGGAAGCGATCCTGGAGCCGCCGACGCCGATGGAAGAAGCGTCGGCAGAGGCAAAAGAAGAGAAGGAGGAAGGCTAGGCCATGCCGCTCACCCCCGACCTTTGGTTGATTTGCACGATCTTCGCCGCCTTCTTCGGCGCCTGCGTGGGGTCGTTCCTCAACGTGTGCATCTACCGCATCCCGCTCGACCAGTCCGTCGTCGCGCCGCGGTCGCACTGCATGACCTGCAACAAGCCGATCCCGTGGTACCACAACCTGCCGGTGGTCAGCTACTTCGTCCTGCGCGGCCGCTGCGCCAACTGCAAGGCGCCGTTCAGCTTCCGCTACGCCGCGGTCGAGCTGCTCGTCTCCGCGCTCTTCGTGCTCGCCTGCTGCATGGCGCCGCCGCTCGTCGCCAGGCCGCCGCTGGGCATCGTCCCGCTGCCCGGCGGCGTCGCCGCCGTCCCCGTCGCCTGGGTCTTCCTTTCGGGCCTGGTCGTGGCCACCTTCGTCGATCTCGACCACTTCATCATCCCGGACAGCGTCACGATCGGCGGCATGGTCGCGGGGCTTGTTTTTTCCGCGCTCGTCCCCGCCCTCCACGGCGCCGAGCTCTGGTGGCAGGGTCTGCTCGCCTCGGCGATCGGCCTCGCCGCGGGCTTCGCGCCGCTGCAGGCCATCCGTGTCGTCGGCACGGCGATCTACCGTCGCAAGGGCCGCATCGGCCCCGACGACTACGCGATGGGCTTCGGCGACATCAAGTTCATCGGCGCGATCGGCGCCTTCCTCGGCTGGCAAGGCGCCGCGTTCTCGATCATGGCCGCCGCCCTCTACGGCACGCTCCTCGCCCTGCCGCTGCTCGTCACCGGCAACCGCAAGCTCCTCGACCGCATTCCCTTCGGCCCCTACCTCGCGCTCGGCGCCTTCACGTGGATGCTCTGGGGGCCTCGGCTCGTCGCCGCCTACGTCGCCATGCTCGCCCCCGCCGCCTAGGCGGCATTGCCGGAACCGCTCATGAAGCCAGGCGCGAAACCCAAGCGACTCCGATTCCGCACGATTCACATCGTCGGCGCGCTTGTCCTCGTCGCCATCGCCTTCCTGCTCCGGCTCGCCTCCCAGGGGCTGCCGCCCTCCTGGGTGGACGCGCTGGCCGCCCGCGCCTCGACCGACCGCTTCGCGCTCGAGCTCGAAGGCGTCTCGGTTTCGCTGAGACGCATCGAACTCGACGTCAGTCGCATCCGCATCTACCCGAGGGGCGTCGTCCACGAGGCGATCCTCGAGCTGCAGGATTCCTTCATCGCGCTGCGGCCGCGCCGCGGCCGGCATCCGCTTTCCTGGATCCGCTCCATCCGGATCGGACGCCTCGCACTGCCCGCCTCAAGTCTTGACATGGGCGCACAAGCGACGACGAGCTTTGCGCCCCCGCAATCCACCGCCGCCCCCGACGAGCGCACGCCTGCGCATCCTCGCCCTGGTCGCTCCTTCGACCCCATTCATCTCGATTGCGCTTCTGTCGAAGGGTTCGGCCTCGTCGTCAACAACGTCGCGCTCAGCGCCTCCGTGACGAACGACACGCTTCATCTCGGCGACGTCCGCCTCAGCCTGCCAAGCCGAGGCCCCGTCGTCCAGAAGCTCACGGGTCGCCTCGACTTCGACTTCAACCCTCGCCGTTTGGCCATCGAGGCGGGAGGGCGCCTCGACGCCGCCCGGCTTGTGCCGTTGTTTCGCGCCATCGACTTGCCCGGCCTCGCCTCGGAGATCGCGCTCATCGGCTTCCCCGGCGTGCCGCCCGACATCCAGTTGCGCCTCGACTACCGCCCCGCCGACGGCGTGCGCGACCTGCGCATCGACGTCAAGGCGGGCTACTGCACGTACAACGGCGTGCCGTTGACGTCCGTCGCGGGCGTCGTGCGCGCCTCCGGCGCCAACCACTGGAACGATCTCGACATCGCGCCGTTGCATGCCTGCCGGCCCGAGGGCGAAGCCCGCGGCGGCCTGACCATCGACCTCGACCGGGACACCCTCGCCTTCGAGGCGGATTCGACGCTCGATCCGCTCCACCTGCTGCGGCTCGCCCGCGTGACCTCGGAGCCGGTCCTGCTTCCGCTGGGCTTCGACAACCCCACGCGCGTCGTCGCCTCGGGCGTCTACGACCTTTCGCGCCATCCGCACCGCACGGACATCCGGGGCGTCGTGAGCTCGCCGTGCATCACGGCCCAGGGCGTGCAGTTCGTGGAAGCGTCCGCACACGCCCGCCTCCGCGACGAGATCTGGTCCCTCACCAACGTCGCCGCGCAAGTCTGCGGCGGCAGGCTCGACGCCACCGCCGCCTTCACGCCCCACCTGAAGCGCCCCGCCTACTTCGACTTCACGTGCGAAGGCCGCTTCTCCGACTTGCGATATGAACAATGGGGCACGCTGCTCAATCCGGAAGCCGACCATGCCGGGTCGCCCGGCACCCTCGACCTCGCCTTCGCCATCCGCGGCCGGCTCCCGCCGCCGGAAGACGACATCCTCAAGAGCCTCGCCGGCGACGGCCGCCTCGAAATGGAGGACGTCCGCGTCTACACGATCCCCCTCTTCGCCGGCCTCACGGCGTTTTTGGCCGACTCCGTCCCCGGCGTGGACTTCCTGCTCTCCCAGGACGATCTCGAGGCCAACTGGACCTACGCCGACGAACGCCTCGACCTCGAGGATCTCCGCATCTCCGGCAACGTCTTCAGCGCCTCCGCCGTCGGCTCCATCGGCACCGACGGCCAGCTCGACCTCCTGCTCAAAGGGCACCTCCTCAACCGCGGCACCTGGCTGGGGCAGGGTCTCTACTACGCCCTCTTCCCGATTTCCAAGATGCTCGAATTCCGGGCGACCGGACACTGGAACGCCCCCGACTGGCGTCCGGTCAACCTCCCAGGCGGCAAATCGCCAGAACGCAAGCCATGAACGACACCCCCCTCGCGCCCCCCCCGCGCCGTCCGCGACCTCTGGCGCCAGCAGGATCTCGACGCCTTCCCCGACGCCTTCACCGCCCGCGTCCCCGCGCATGGGGCCGCTTTCATCAAAACGAAAGGGCAGGCAGGCGGCAGAGGTCAACGCGTGTTTTCATCTCGACGAGCAAAATTTTGGAACGGAGGTACGACAACCCATGACACAAGCAGACATCCTTCAAACCATCCTAAAGGACAGCAACTATAATTTGTCGCTGTTTTCAAAAGAAGAAATTGACGCGCTACGGCAAAAGGTTTTCGTCAAGGAAGCCAAGGGGAAGAAAACGCCGTTCATAAACTGCGTCGTCAGAGACAAAGAAATCCAGCTCAAGCCCGAGGAGGTTGTCAGGCAGTTGTATGCGACAAGGCTCATGGAGCAATACGGCTACCCGAAAAAACGCCTTTCATTTGAACACCCCGTTACATTCGGGCGTGAGAAGAAAAGCGCAGACATCGTTGTTTTTGACAAAGACCGCACCGATGCCGCCTATATCATCGTTGAACTCAAACAACCCAAGCTCAAGGACGGAAAAAACCAGCTCAGATCCTATTGCAACGCGACGGGCGCGCCTATCGGCGTGTGGACAAACGGCGAAAAAATATCGCACTACAATCGCAAAGACCCAAATATTTTTGAAGACATCACCGACATTCCCAAAGAGAGCCAAGCGCTCAAGGATGTATTGAGCGACCGCTTCACGTTGCGCGATCTCATCATCAAAGACAAAATCGCCAATGAGCGGAAGTCGTTGAAAGACATCATTCTGGAGATGGAAGACGAGGTGCTTGCCAATGCGGGCGTGGATGTGTTCGAAGAAGTCTTCAAACTCATTTTCACCAAGCTCTACGACGAGTTTTGCAGCAAAAAAGACAAAGGCGTCATCGACTTCCACCTTGATCAGAATTTGAGCGAGGAAGATAGAGGCGACTACGAAAAACTGAAAGCGTGCCTTGAAAAACTAGACGACAAGAGATTTCGCGTCATGGAGTTTAGAAACACCGGACAAACCGACGCTGAATTGAAAAAGAAGATTCAAGAGTTGTTCAACCAGGCCAAAAACCAATGGCATGGTGTTTTCCCAGACGGTTCGTCTTTCGAGCTGACGGACAGCCACTTGTCGGTGTGCGTCTCCAGTTTGCAGGATGTAAAGCTGTTCAATTCAAACTTGCTGGTTGTGGACGAGGCTTTTGAGTATCTGGTCAACAAATCGGCCAAGGGTGAAAAAGGCCAGTATTTCACCCCTCGCCATGTCATTGACATGTGCGTCATGATGCTTAACCCCAAACGCGGCGAATACATGATCGACACCGCATCGGGAAGCTGCGGTTTTCCAGTCCATACGATTTTCAAGCTCACCGGCCATCTTTTCACCAACGCGGAAATTCCCGACGAGGAAAGGCAGCACGTCCTCAAAGTGTTTGGCATCGACTTCGACGAAAAATCCGTGCGCGTCGCTCGCACGTTGAATTTGATTGCTGGCGATGGAGAAACGAACGTGCTGCACCTGAACACGCTTGATTTTGAGCGGTGGGGCGACAAGACCGAAAGGGATCCGAAGTGGATCAAGACCTACGGCAAAGGCTTTGAACGGCTGGAAAAACTCAGAAGGGAACAGGATGGAAACAAGAACTTCGACTTCGACATCGTGATGGCAAATCCGCCCTTTGCCGGCGACATCAAGGAAAGCCGCATTCTGCACCAGTATGAACTCGGCTTTAAGAGCAATGGCAAGGCGCAAAGCAAAGTCGGGCGGGACATTCTGTTTATCGAACGGAACCTGAGCTTCCTCAAGCCCGGGGGGGCGCATGGCGATTGTGCTGCCGCAAGGCCGGTTCAACAACACCTCGGATAAGAGCATCCGGGAATTCATCGCGCAACATGCTCGCATCCTTGCCGTGGTCGGGTTGCACGGCAACACCTTCAAGCCGCACACCGGCACGAAAACCAGCGTGTTGTTCGTGCAAAAATGGGATGACGAGCTTTGCCCCAAAGTGGAGGACTATCCGATGTTTTTTGCCGTTTCAGAAAACGGCGGCAAGGACAATTCCGGCGATTACATCTATGTCAAAAACAGCAAGGGGCAGTACAAGCTGGACAGGAACGGGCATCTGATTGTTGACCACGATTTGCACAATCACGGCGGGGAGCTGCCCGACGGCATCGCGGAAGCCTTTATCGAATGGGCGAAGAGCGAAAAGCTGTCGTTCTGGGCGGAGGGGTGAAGATGCAGATATCAACTGTAATGTTTCAAGGACTCAACCATGAGTTTAGAATTGACGCTGAATATTATAGAGAGGAAGTCCTTAATAAGCTCGATGTGTTAGACAAACACAAAAACGATGTTTTGGGCAATTTGGTGGATTTCGTCATAGGTCCGTTTGGTTCCACTGTAACAGTGGATCAATATGTAGAACATTCCAATTACAGGTATGTAAGAAACAAGGATATAAACGACTTTCTAATTAATGATGCTGAGCCTGCGTTGGTGTCAAAAAGTGTATATGATTCACTGCCTAAATATCATATTCGAGAAAACGATTTGTTAATCACTGTAGTTGGCACACTTGGGAAGGTGGCTATTGCAACAAAAAAAGACACTACATCTATATTCAGTTGCAAGAGTACAATCATTAGGGCAAGAGAAGTCAATCCGTTTTACCTCTTAACGTATCTCAACACGAACACAGGCAAGCTGTTTTCCCTTAGAGGGAAGCGAGGAGCAATACAAGAAGGTCTAAACCTGCCAGATCTAAAAGAAATTAAGGTTTTTGTCCCGTCTGCTGATTTTCAGAAAGTCGTTGAAATAATTGTGCGTGAATCTTTTGTAAACATAGAGAAATCGGCATTGCTATTTGAACAGATTCAGGCAGTCCTTCTTGCTGAACTTGGCTTGACCAACTGGCAACCCAAGCACCAACTCTCCTTTGTCAAAAACTATTCTGACACCCAAAGCGCCGAGCGGCTTGACGCTGAGTACTTTCAGCCGAAGTATGAAGAGATCGTCAATGCGATCAAAGCCTATCAAGGCGGCTGGGATACGCTGGGCAATTTAACGGAGCTGAAGGACGAAAATTTTCAGCCGCTTGAAAAACAGCGATACAAATATATCGAACTTGCCAATGTTTCCGGAAACGGAGAAGTTGCCGATTGTACAATTGAAGAAGGTCAAGATCTTCCAACCAGAGCAAGAAGAAAGGTGGCCACGGGTAACGTCATTGTTTCGTCAATTGAAGGATCGCTATCCAGCATTGCATTAATAGGGAAAGACTACAATCAAGCCCTTTGCTCAACAGGATTTCATGTAGTCGATTCAAAGGCGTTCAATTCAGAAACGTTGCTGATCCTTCTTAAAAGTCTCGTTGGTCAACTGCAGCTTAAAAAAGGTTGTAGGGGAACTATTTTAGCTGCCATAAGCAGCGATGAATTCAAAAAGATCGTGTTGCCTAAAGTAGCCGAAGAAAAGCAAGCCGAGATTCGGCAAAAAGTCGTTGAGTCATTCTGCTTGCGAAGAAAATCCAAGCGTTTGCTTGAGTGCGCCAAGAAAGCCGTGGAAATCGCCATCGAGCAGGACGAGCAAACGGCAATCGACTGGCTTGAAAACGAAAAACGAATTTTGGAGGAGGAGCATCATTAGGGGACAGACCCCAAGGGAATTATCCCGTCAGCGATTCCCATGAGCGGCGGGCAATCATTTGGACAGGATTACAGGATTAACAGGATTGAATCCATCAAGCCAATCTTGCCAATCTTGTAATCTTGTCTAACACAAAAACCACATGAACACGACGAAGCCCATTCGCAACGATTAGGGGACAGACCCCAAGGGAATTATCCCGTCAGCGATTCCCATGAGCGGCGGGCAATCATTTGGACAGGATTACAGGACTAACAGGATTGAATCCATCAAGCCAATCTTGCCAATCTTGTAATCTTGTCTAACACAAAACCACATGAACACGACGAAGCCCATTCGCAACGATTAGGGGACAGACCCCAAGGGAATTATCCCGTCAGCGATTCCCATGAGCGGCGGGCAATCATTTGGACAGGATTACAGGATTAACAGGATTAACAGGATTGAATCCATCAAGCCAATCTTGCCAATCTTGTAATCTTGTCTAACACAAAAACCACATGAACACGACGAAGCCCATTCGCAACGATTAGGGGACAGACCCCAAGGGAATTA
>JBMNOD010000128.1:0-4110 GCA_050942875.1 Kiritimatiellia bacterium | reverse complement strand
CAACCCGTGGACGAACACGGACAGGAATGTCCGCGCCCCTGTTTCCGAGGCGCACCGCGCCAGGGCGCGGGCGAATGGCGGCGCGCCGAGACGGCGTCGCCCCACCTTCCCCACCATAATCTCGAAGAATGTTCGAGATTATGGAAACGAGCAAGGGGGCACGGGTTTTCCAACCCGTGGACGAACACGGACAGGAATGTCCGCGTCCCTGTTTCCGAGGCGCACCGCGCCAGGGCGCGGGCGAATGGCGGCGCGCCGGGACGGCGTCGCCCCACCCTGCCACCGTAATCTCGAAGAAAATCTTCCAGATTATAGTGGCGTGGCAGCGTGCCGACGCAGGAGCGAGTGTATGCCATTTGTCTGCGGAGACCGCGGTCCCCAGCGGCACGGCCCGCGATGGGCGAACGAAAAGCCGTTGCGCTGGAGCAAGTAAAATCTGGCGGTTGACGGCAAAAACGACTTCTGATAGGCTGTCCGTGTTTGAAAACATTAAAAAGCAGGTCGTATTGAGTGTTTGCAAACATGGAAGGACAACGTATGGACGACTGGTGGGGAGCCAAAAGGGCTTTTCACAAGTCAAGGACATCCCGGATTCCCATGTCGCGACCGACGGGGTTGAACTGTGGTCGGCAACAAGATTCCGCTTTGGCTCTTCGGATGCTTGTATCAGCCATCCGCTTAAAGCGTCGCTCACCAGCAAAAGCGGTGGCTTTGGATCTTGGATTCTGCCCCTTTGTCGTGCGGACGTTGTTTTTGGTGCTTTTCCACGATGTTGCCGTTATAATTGAAAGCTTCAACCTTGGAGAATGGCATGTCATCAATTTCTGGTAAAAACGATCTGTCGGCTGGTATCAGCTTGGCGCGGTTTTCGCTTGGCATTGGCGACCGCTTCGGACGCGCAGGCGCCGCGCAGCTCGCCGCGCTCCAAGCTGCGCAGCGCGAGGGCATCGCCGTGACGCCGGTCTGGAACAAGTCCAACCGCGAGCACGCTTTGATCGGCACGCGCCCGGAGGACACTCGGCAGGCGGCGGACGCCGCCGTGCGCGCTGCGGGCTGGCGCCAGCCCTACCGGCTTGACGCCGACCACGTCGGGCTGGCCAACGTCGAGAAATTTCTCGACGCCTATGATTTCTTCACTCTCGACGTCGCCGATTTAATCGGCAAACCCGCCCCTGCGGATGTGGTGAAATCGCTTGTCGAGCGGGTGAAGCGGCTTTTTGGCACCCGTCAGCAACTTGCCGGTTCGGGCCAAATCCTCGACCTGGCGCCCGCGTGCGTCCAAGCCGCGGCCGCCACATACGCCGCCGCCGTTGCGGAGGCCGGCAGAATTTACCGCCGCATTGTCGCGCATCGCGGCCCGGACGGGTTCGTCACCGAGGTGTCGACAGACGAGGCGAACGCCCCGCAGACGCCAGCGGAGCTGCTCGTCATCCTCACGGCGCTGGCGACGGAGGGAATTCCCGTGCGCACGATCGCGCCGCGGTTCAGCGGCCGCTTCAACAAAGGCGTGGACTACGTCGGCGATCCGCAGGCGTTCAAGCGCGAGTTCGAGGCGGACGTGGCGGTGCTCGCGCTGGCGAAATCCGCGCTTGGACTGCCATCGGATCTCAAGCTCAGCGTCCATTCCGGCAGCGACAAATTCTCGATCTATGGATCGATTCGCGACGTGCTCGCCAGGACCGGCGCGGGGATCCACCTCAAGACCGCGGGGACGACGTGGCTCGAGGAAGTCGTGGGGCTCGCGCTTTCGGGCGGCGAGGGACTGGCGTTCGTCAAGGACATCTGGCGTCTTGCCCTTGATCGCCGCGAGGAGCTGGCGAAGCCCTACGCCACGGTGATCGACATCGATCCGGCCAAGCTTCCCTCGGCCGAGGAGGTGTCGGGCTGGGACGGTTCGCGGTTCGCGGCCGCGCTCCGGCACGACCCGTCTTGTCCCCGCTTCAATCCGCATCTGCGTCAGCTTCTGCATGTATCCTTCCCCCTCGCGGCGGAGGCGGGTCCGCGCTACCTCGCGCTTCTCGATGCGAACCGCGACACCGTCGCGCACGAAGTGACCGTCAATCTTCTCGATCGCCACATCAGGCGGGTTTTCCCGGCTTCATGACAACGTCCGAGGTGGCGAACTCCAGCGTTCCGGCTCCGGGTTCGCCCATCGTGGGCCGTGCCGCCGGGGGCTGCGTTCTCCGCAGGCGAATGGGCGCAAGCACGCCTTGCAACCTAGTCGCTCGTCTCTGTTTTTCGGGTCTGTCCTCCAAAACCCATCCGAATGCGGCACCACTGAAGCAAACCATAAACGAACAACGACGCCACAAAGAGAAGAAGCCAGCCGACGGTCTTCCCAAGCCAGCGCACATTGACATTCGGAAGGATGGAGTAAAGGGGTTGAATCTTCGGAAACTTGAAGAGAGGGTGATAGCGCTCAAACCAGGATCGAGGGGGGGAGGGAGGGGGGGACAGGCCTCTTGAAGATCGTCATTTCCACATTTTGCCTTCGCTATTGTGGAAAGGCGATGCGGTAGAAGCGCGAGGGATGGGCGCTGGCATCGGGATCGGTGAAATCGCGTGTGCCCGAGGCGGGAATCATCGTGTTGGTAACGGTGCTCCAGGATGGGGCGGCGAGGCTGTCGGAGGCTTCGATGCGGACGGGAATGCCCACATTGCCGATGAGGGAAAAGGCGAACGCGCCGCCGATGAAGCTCGGCCGGGATGCGGGGCTGAATTTGGGATTCCAGCAGACGGCTCCACCGAAGATGGACGAAGACCAGCCAGTGCTGCCCGGGAGATAGTGGAATTTGGCGGGGGTGTCGTAAAAAACATAAAGCCCGACCCCCGGAGCATCGCCCAAGAAGAGAATGTTGGTGAGGGCGGAACAGCCGAGAAAGGCGTAGTTCTCGATGGCGATGACGCTGTCGGGAACGACATAGGAGCCCGAAAGGCCGCCGGGACATCGGATCAGCAGGGTCAGATCTTTGTCGAACAGCGCTCCGCCGACGCTGGCATAGTTCGGATTGTTTGCAGACACGGTTATGTTCGTAAGGGAGGAACAGTCGCGGAAGGTCCAGTAGGTGATGTAAGCGAGATCGCTGCCGATGGTGAGCGATGTGAGGGAGGAGCAGCCGGCGAAGGGCAGGTTGCTGATGGAGATGACGCTGTCGGGGATGGTGTAGGGACCAGCAAGGCCGCCGGGATATTGGACGAGCATGGTTCGATTTTTGTTGAACAGCACGCCGTCAACGCTGGCATAGTCTTGATTGTCCGCCGATGCCGTGATGTTCGTGAGCGCGGTGCAACCGTAGAAGGCACCTTGATAGATGTTGGTGACGCTATTTGGGATGGTGACGGAGGAGAGGGATTCACAACCTTCAAATGCGGCGTGGTCGATGGCGGTGACGGGATGGCCGCCAAGTTCGTTGGTGATGGACAAGGCGTCTGCGTAAGAGACGTCGAAACCTGTGATGACGGCCTCGTCGCCGTAGATGGTGTAGGTGTAGGGGCCGAAGGTGTCAGCGGGCAGGACATGGGGATGAAAGGCGCCAAGAAGCGCGAGTGCGACGGCGCAGAGGCGCGATGCAATGCCGGTGTTCATGGTCAACCTTTCGATCATGGTTCTAGAAGGGAAAACGCTTGTTTCTTATGATACGGGACAAAACAGGTCGTTGTCGACACTTTTGTTGGGTTTTTTGTTGGGTTTTTCAGTGTCTGTCCCCTGGGGTTTTTAGTGATTTTGGGTGGCTGGAAATGGAGACCACGTTTGTGGTCTCTTTTCTTGGGCATTGGTCGTCGGCTTTTTCGGTCTTCCGCCTAGGTGATGTCGCGTTGGAGCCTAGACGACATGGGATTTTGGCACGCTCAGCTCACCGCCACCGCGCAACGGTCGCGCCGTGTACAGATCCAAATCGTCGCAACCGGCGCATTTCCGTTTGGTGTCCCTCCCCTCCGTCAGGCGTTTGACGATCTCAATCACAAACGCAGCCGGTCCAACAGCGACGCCATGGCTGAAATAGCGCACTTTGCAGCGTATCGCCTCGAAAAGCGACACCGCCTTGCCTTGCTTGATCGCCGCATCGACCTGGGCGGCATCGAATTTCGATTCGTCAGCGAGGTCATGCT
>JBMNOD010000057.1:0-22123 GCA_050942875.1 Kiritimatiellia bacterium | reverse complement strand
TTTCTTGTCTGCGTGCTCGATTCACGGCACTATCAACTGTTCGGGCCAATGCAGATGGGGCGGCGCGACAGACTTGAACACGAACTCCGAGGCCGTGGCCTCGTGATCTGGATTACGGTCGTCGTCGTCGCCCCGCCCCGGGGGTTCGCGCGAACCCCCGGGGCGCTTTTCGGTTCTCACCGGAAAGCGCCCTCACTTTAGCATATTTGGCTGAGACAAGATTATAGCGGGTGGCAGGGTGCTGACATTGGCCCCCGCCGTCTCGGCGGGAGCCGCCACTCGCCCGCGCCATCGGCGCGGTGCGCCTCGGACAGGGGCACGGACATTCCTGTCCGTGGTTGCGCCTGCGGGTTGGAAAACCCGTGCCCCTTTGCCACAGAATCGTTCACGTACACGTGCGAAGCGAAGCGGTTCACGTACACGTACCCGAAAAACGCAAACGCGGGGAATCGTGAACGCGAACGAATACGGGAACGGGATTCGAGAGCGTCGATGACGTCGGTTTTGCCGAATCATGAACGCAAGACGGGGCGCGAACAGGCACGACCGACATGACCCACTACGGGAGAACGGAAGGCCGGAACGCTGGATCCCGCCGTCCCGGCGCGGCGGTTCGACGGCTCGTGGGATTTGTTCCCGCACCCGCACCCAGCGCAGCGGCTCGCGTTCACGATTCCTTTTCAGACCAGGGGCTGTCCCCAATTGCCCTTGGGGTCTGTCCCCAATTTCCCCAATTTCGATTTCTTGTTGACATTTCGAGGCTCAATGATATAGACTGTCAACTCGTGGGCGGCATACGTCGTAGCCAATGATTTACTCGGTTCGAGGTCTTTGTTCCGAAGCGTGGCTTTAGGTCCAGAACCTTTTTCGCGGTAGTTTTTCCGCAACGCTCTGACCTCCTTGACGATGCCGCCCACCTTTTTTGTCGGCTTTGGCGCGAGGAAACTTTGCGGTCTTCGCGTGAAACCCCTATCACGCCAAGGACGTCAAGGAAAAACCGGGGTTTGGTGGACGAAGTGGACAGGGTGGACTTTGTGGACGGTCCGGCATCGATGGCGTAACCGTCCACGTACCCATTCCCAGCGAAGCGGCACCCGTTCGCGAAAACGTAAACGAAGGGGAGTCGTGTACGGGATTCGATGACGTCGATTTTGCGAATCATGCACGCAAGATGCGGACGCGAACGGGTACGACCGCCCCGGCCCACGACGGGCGAACGAAGTGCCGGAACGCTGGAGACCGCCGTCCCGGCGGGATCGTTCGCTGGCGGTGGCAGGGTGGGAACAGGGGCGCGGCGAAGGAGCGAAGACGAGAGCGGGGCGGCGAGCCTCGCGTGGGAAATGGACGAGGCGGTCGACCGCGGCTAGCCGGGGACGGCGTCGCCCCACCCCTCTCTATCGTACAGGCGAGGCTTCGCCCCCGCCCCAACCAAAATAGGGGACAGACCCCAAAAAATGGAGGCGCAACGCAACCAGTTGCCACTCTGACACTTATCCAATCGCCATTTGCCCGCGGAGACCGCAGTTCCCAACGACACCAACGACGCGGCCCACCATGGGCGAACCAGAAGCCGGAACGCTGGAGACCGCCGTCCCGGCGGGGTCGTTCGTCCCGGCGGAACCGTTCGCTGGGGGTGGCAGGGTGGGAACTGGGACGCGGCGAGGGCGGCGAGGGCGAGAGCGGGGCGGCGAGCCTCGCGTGGGAAATGGACGGGGCGGTCGACCGCGGCTAGAGCGGTTTAAGAAATAATATAGCCGCACGATTTGAACTAGGATTCGGCGTTTTGGAGCTGGAGGATAGAATATGGACACGGATTTTCTTAAACCGCTCTAGCCGGGGACGGCGTCGCCCCACCTCGCTTCGCATCCCACGCTCGCGATCATTTGACGCATGGGATCGACAAAGCGACAAAGATCGCGACAAAGCTACCCTTCGGCCTTGCCCCTACTCCGCCTGGGCGGGGGTCTTGGGGGCGATGGGCTGGAGGGGCTGGAGGATGCCGAGTTCGACGAGCTCCTTGCGGGGGCGCAGGCGGATGGCGTCGAGGCCGATGCCGCGGCTGACGGTGTCGAAAATCTGGCTGTTGAGGGGGTGGAAGCCGCGGGAGAGGCAGTCGTCCATGGCCTCGGGCGTGGGGGTGTGGCGCATGACGGCCTCGCGCTCCAGGCGGTAGCCGGCGCCGACGCAATGGCCGAGCGCCTGGAAGATGCGCTTGCCCATGCGTTCGTCGCGGAGCGCGTCGTCGCCTCCGGCCTTCTCAATCCAGGCGGCGTCCATGACCGTCCAGTACTCCGACGGCGAGGCGAGCAACGGGGAAAGCCCGGCTTCCTTGGAGACGACGACCACGATCTTGGCGTTGTCGCCGTGGCGGGCGCGGACGCCCTGGACGAAGGCGCGCGGGCTGTCGCCGATTTCGCCGGTGGCGGCGTCGCTCTTGACGGCGACTTGCAACTGCTTCTGCATGAAGGCGCACTGCTGGTCGAGCCAGGCCGCCTCGAGGGCGCCGTCGTGGTTGACGACGAGGACGTAATTGGTGGGCGTCGTGAAGGCCTCGGGCGGGAGCGCGCGGCGGACCGGGCGCTTGCGGGCGGGCGCAGCGTCTGGCGCAGGGGCCACGGCCTCTTGGCTGTCGGCGGCGGGCGTGGCTGTCGGCGGCGCGGGTTTCGGATCGTCTGCGCGGACGGCGACGGCAAAGAGGAGCACAGCGGCGATGGTGGGGGGAATGCGAGATCTAGCGTTCATCTGGGGGGGCTTCTCCGGTCGGGTTGGCGGGGATGGCGTCCGTGGCGGTCGATTCAGAATCGCCGAGAAGGATTTCATCGAGCAGGGCGAGGACGCGATCGCCCTGCTCAATGGAGTGTGTCTTTCGAAAGGTGAGCCGCGGGGTGTATTTGATCGAAACGGTTTTGGCGATGTGGCTCTGGAGCGCGGCGCGGTGGCGGTGGAGCCAGGCCATGTAGGCATGAGACTCGGCTTCCGGCGCCATGATGGAGACAGCGACGGAGGCGCTGCGGAGGTCGCGCGAGACGTCGACATCCACGATCGAAATGCGGGCGAGATCGAGACCTTCGCCATGGCCGACGTGGAAGAGTCCGAGCGAAAGCTCGCGGCGGATCATCTCGTTCACGCGCTTGATTCGATCAATGCTCATGGTTGCGCCTTCCTCAATGGTCGCCCATGGGCGGGCTACAGCGACTTGGGCAGCTCCTCGAAGGAGAAGCACTCGATGACGTCGCCCTCCTGGAAGGCCTCGAAGTCTTCCAGCAGGATGCCGCATTCCTGCGCCTGGGTGACTTGCTTGACCTCGTCCTTGAAGTGGCGGATGGAAGCAAAGGAACCGGTGTGGACCACCTTCTTCTTGCGCAGGACGCGGGCCTTGCCATCCGTGGTGATGACCCCGTCGGTGACAAGACATCCGGCGGCGACGCCGATGTGGCTGAGCGAGAAGAGCTGCTTGACCTCTGCACGGCCCCGGACGACTTCCCGGTATTCGACCGGGATGAGCTCGAGCATCTCTTCCTTGACGTACTCCAGCAGCTCGTAGATGATGCGGAAGGTCTTGATGCGCACGCCGTGGTGGCGCGCCTCGGCATTCACGCCCGATTCGGGCGAGACGTTGAAGCCGATGACCAGGGCCTTGACGGCGCCGGCGCGCTGCACGTCGTTGGACGTGATGGCGCCCGTGCCGCTCAGGACGATGTTGCAGGCGACCTTGTCGCTCTTGATCTGCTCGATGGACTCCTGGACCGCCTCGACGGAGCCCTGGACGTCGGCGCGCAGGATGATGTTGAGCTCCTGTTTTTCGGCCTCGTTCAGCTTCTTGAAGATGTCGTCCACCGAACGCGCCTGGGTGACGCCGCCGAGGATCTCCTCCTTCTTCTGCTGCGCGTACTCGGCCGCCAGCTCGCGCGCGCGCTTCTCGTTGAGCATGACGCGGA
The DNA here is from genome assembly GCA_050942875.1 of Kiritimatiellia bacterium. GTDB lineage: Bacteria > Verrucomicrobiota > Kiritimatiellia > RFP12 > UBA3636 > JAAZAI01. The sequence goes on along the minus strand of JBMNOD010000057.1, from coordinate 18,185 downwards.
ACTCCGCGCCGGCCTCGGGGACGCCGGAGAGGCCCATGATGCGGGCGGCGCCGGAGGGGCCGACCGACTTGACGCGCTTCTCGTTGCTGTCGATGATGGCGCGGATGCGGCCGTGGTGCTCGCCGCACAGGACGATGTCGCCGACTTTCAGGGTGCCGCCGGTGACGAGGACGCTCGCGATGGGGCCGCTGCCGGGCTGCATCTGCGCCTCGACGACGGCGCCGTTGGCGCGGCGGTCGGGGTTGGCGGAGAGCTCAAGCACTTCGGCCTGAAGCAAAATCATGTCGAGCAAGCCGCCGACGCCGTCGCCCGTCGCGGCGCTGACCTGGCAGACCACGGTGTCGCCGCCCCACTCCTCGGGCGTGAGATTCTCGGCCTGGAGCTGCTGCATGACGCGCATGGGATTGGCCTGGGGCAGGTCGCACTTGTTGATCGCGACCATGATGGTCACGTCGGCGGCGCGAGCGCTCCTGATCGCCTCCTGGGTCTGAGGCATGATGCCGTCGTCCGCCGCGATGACGATCACGGCGATGTCGGTGAGCATCGCGCCGCGGGCGCGCATGGCGGAGAAGGCGGCGTGGCCCGGGGTGTCGAGGAAGGTGATCTTCTGGCCATTGACATCGACCGTGTAGGCGGCGATGTGCTGCGTGATGCCGCCGGCCTCGCCGTCGGCGACATTGGCCTTGCGGATGCGGTCCATGAGCGAGGTCTTGCCGTGGTCCACGTGGCCGAGGAACGTGACGACGGGCGGACGCGGCAGGAGCTGATCGGGACGATCCTCGGGAATGTCGTCGTCGGCATTCTCGCTTTTGATCACGGGCCGGTTGGCGCTGGATCGGCGCGACTTCTCCACGTCGACTTCGAAACCGTGCAGGGCTGCGATCTTGCCGACGGTCTCCGCATCGACGCTTTGGTTGATGGAGGCGAGGATGCCCAGCTTCAGGAGCTGGGAGATCACGACGTTCGGGCGTGTGCCGAGCATCTCCGCGAGATCCTTGACGGGCACGGCGCCGTGGATGCTCAGAACCTTGGCCTCGGGCGAGACGGAAACCGCAGGGGATGCCGTGCGGTCGCGCTGGGAGGCGGCAGCGGCGCGAGAAGATTTGCCGCGCGTGTCGCGCATGTTGTCATGGTCCGACCCGCGTCGAGAAGAAGGGATGGTGCGCGTCGGGGTGTCGCGCATGACCTTCGAGAAACTGCCAGGAAGAAAGACGGACTCGTCGTCGTCATCCTCGGGATGGAGCGCGCGTGGGGGCTTGCGCTCCTTCCTGGGCGCTTTGGCGGCGGACGCCGGGACGGCGGCGGCGGCCTTCTTGGCGGAAGGCTTCTTGGCCGCAGGCGCGGCGGCGGGCGCCGCCGGAGCGGGCGCCGGAGCGGCAGGCTTGGGAACAAATTCGGGGCGCGGCGCCATGAGCGGGCGCTCCGGCAATGCTTCAAGCCCGGCAAGCGTCGGAGTCGGCGTCGCGAGCGGCTCGGGCGCAGGTGCCGGCTCGGCGGATGCGGCGACTTCTTCCGCCGCGGCAGGCGTCGAAACAGACGGCTCGGCGGCAGATTCCGCGGATTCAGGCGCAGGCGGGGCGGCTGCCTGTTCCCCTGCCGCAGCAGGCTTGGCTTCGGCAGCCGGCTTCGCGGCCTCTGGTGCGGCCTCACGGCGAGCCTGCTGATCGGCAAGCGCCTGCCGGGCCCGGGCCATGCCAGCGGCAAGCGCCTCGGTTTCGGCCGCCGTCTTGGCATCCAACTTCTCCTGGGCGAGCTTGCGCTTGGCCTCGATCATGCCGTTCATCGCCGCTTCGTCGTCTGCCACTTCAATCGAGGCACGCGGCTTGAACCCGTTGCGAAGCGTGGCGAGGTCGTCGTCGTCGAGGATGTGGATGTAGGAATCGATCTCGACCTCAAGGGCTTTCGCCTGTTGGATCAAGTCGCGATTGGAAGTCCCAAGCTCCCGGGCTAGTTCAAACAATCTCATTCGTCATGCTCGCCTTTGGAGGCGAGGAAGGCGGCGGCGGCATTCCAGATGCGCTCGCCATCCTCCTCGTCAAGCTGAGTGGCCTGTATGAATTCCGCGGCCGAAACATTGGTGATGCCTTCCGGGGAATGGAAACCGAGATTGAAGACCGTCTCGGCCTGGTCGGCGGGGATGTCGAGGACGGTGGAGAGCTCCTGGATCGCCTCCCTGACAAGCTCCTCAAAGCTCTTGGGCTCTTCGGCCTTCTCGACCTTGATCTTCCAGCCGAGAAGACTGGCCGTAAGCCGGACGTTCTGGCCGTGCTTGCCGATGGCCTGCGTGTAGTTGCCCGGGAGGACGGTGGCGACGATCATGTTGGAGCCGTCCTCGTCGCGCTCGGCGCGAATGCTCTCGATCTTGGCGGGAGCGAGCGAATTCATGGCGAAGACGCGGATGTCCTCGTTCCATTCGATGATGTCGATCTTCTCGCCGTTCAGCTCGGTGATGACGGGCTTGATGCGACCGCCGCGCATGCCGACGCAGGCGCCCACGGGATCAACCTTGGGATTGAGGCTGCGCACGGCCATCTTGGTTCGGTAGCCAGGATCGCGGGCGACGCCCATGATTTCGACGACGCCCTCCTTCATTTCGGTGACCTGCTCCATGAAGAGCGCCTTGACAAAGTCCACGCCCGTCCGGGAGAGGACGATGCCCGGCGTGTTCTGGTCCTTTTCGTTTTCGACGCGCAACAGCATCGCCCGAAACTGCTCGGTCGCATGGAACTTGTCCGACGGCAGCTTGTTCTTGCTGTCGAGGATCGCTTCGCCGCCGCCTTCGATTTCGCAAATGCAGCTTCCGCGGACGACCTGCTTGACGGTGGCCGACACGATCGTGCCAACGTGAGGCAAATAGCGCTGGTAGACGACCTCGCGCTCGGCGTTGCGGATGTTCTGCATGAGCGCCTGCTTGGCGGTCTGCGCGGCGATGCGCCCGAAGTCGCGTGGCGCGGCCTTGACTTCGATCACGTCGCCCGGTTGGGCGTCGGGCCTGACGCGGCGCGCCATGTCCACGGTGACGAAATCGGTCCCCTTTTCCGTGTCGCTGACGATCAGCGACTGGAAGGTCGAAATCTCGCAGGTGCGCGGATCAATCGACACGCGCACGTCGCGCGACGTGCCGAGGCTCTTCTTCGCCGCGCTCTGGAGCGCGTTTTCGATGGCCTTGACCAGGACATCCCGGCTGATGCCCTTTTCGCGCTCGAGGTAGCTCAAGACGGTAAGCAATTCGTTGTTCATTCCTGCCTCGTTGGTTCTCTACGGAAATCCGTGGACGTGTCAAAAAAACAAAAGATCCAGAGCCGGTGGGGTGCCGGCTCCACATCGGGGGTAGCAAGTGAACAGGGTACCGGAAAAACCTCCCGGAAGTCAATATCTAAATCGTGCAGGCTCCGTGCGCCTTGCCGATTGCAGAGAGAAGTGCGTAGAGCGTGGAGAGGAGTTCAGGCTGGGGGCGCCCCAGACCCCTTTTTAGAGAGAAGTGCGTAGAGCGTGGAGAGGAGTTCAGGCTGGGGGCGCCCCAGACCCCTTTTTAGAGAGAAGTGCGTAGAGCGTGGAGAGGAGTTCAGGCTGGGGGCGCCCAAGACCCCTTTTTAGAGAGAAGTGCGTAGAGCGTGGAGAGGAGTTCAGGCTGGGGGCGCCCAAGACCCCTTTTTAGAGAGAAGTGCGTAGAGCGTGGAGAGGAGTTCAGGCTGGGGGCGCCCCAGACCCCAGTTATGACCTCCCTTTCTGTGTTTTCTGTTTTCTGTGGACAAATACGCCACTCACGCCAATCCGCCTGCTCAGGTAAATTCCCGGGGGCTGGGGCGAGCCGCTTCGCGGCAGGGGCCAGAGGCCAGGGGCTGGTGCCGAAAGGCTCCAATTCGTAATCTTGTAATTCTCAATTTCAACAACCCCCGGCGGAAACTCCTCACTGCGCCCTACGCTCTTCTCACTAAAAGAGCTACATGCTGAAGACGGAGAGGTTGAGCAGCCCCACCTTGTGGCAAATGTCGAGCGCCCGCACCAGGAAACCATGGGGGGAATCGCCGGTGCACTTGACGATGACCGTCGTGTTGGGGTTGGATCTTGCCATGCGGCTCAATTGGTACTCGAGCTGGGATTCCGTTGTCGGCGCGCCCTGGAAGACAAGCCCCTGCCGACCGATGAGAATCGTAAGCGGCTCAATCTTCAAATCCTCCGGCCTCGCACGGTCGTCCTGTTGAGGGCGCAGCGCGTCGAGGTTCGCCAGGATGTCGTCCTGCTTGAGCGTGACGATGAAGAAAATGAGGAGCTGGAAGACGCAGTCAATCATTGCCGTCATGTCCAGCGTGGGGTTGTCCTGATTTGTCTTGCTTCTTCTTCCCTTGGCCATGCTCTACCTCCTTCTCCGAGAAGCGCGGCGCGCTTCGAAAAATTCCTTCTGTTCGTCGGTGCGCGGATCCTTCACCGCCACGAAGGACACTTTGGCGACCCCGCTGGCGGTGCACACGTCCATGACCCTGCGGATCATGTCGTGGGAGGCTCGCGCGTCGCCGCGAATCCAGATTTGCGTGTTGGCGCCATAACGGTTTCTTCGTCCCAAAACAACCCTCCTTAGACCATTCGCATTAAACGGAACGTCGTTGATGGAGATGCGCCCGCGACGGTTTACATCAATGACCAGTGCGGAGCGGTTCGAATCATCGGACTCGATCTCCTGGCCATGAGGCCCCATTTCAAGGCGGACGTCGGGATCCTTGGCATCGGAAAGGTTGAACGTGACGATGAAGAAGATGATCAATTGGAAGACGCAGTCGATCATCGGCGTCATGTCGATGTTGCACTCTTCCGGTTGACTTCTTTTTCTACTCATGGTCGTTGCCTTCCTCTTGGGGTGGGTTCACACCCGGCGGCGCGTGCCGCCGGGCGCAAATTTCGTTATTCCGTGACAACTTCGACGTTGCGGAGATCCTTGATGAGTTCCATCGTGATGGCTTCCATCTGCAGGACGATGCGATTCGCCCGGTTGCGGAAGTAGTAGAACGTGCAGACAGCGGGGATGGCCGTCATCAGGCCGGCCGCCGTCGTCCAGAGCGCCTGGGAGATGTTGACGGCCAGCACGCCAAAGTCGGGTGCGCCGCCGGAGATGTTCGCGAAGGCCAGGATCATGCCTTGCACCGTTCCCAGCAGCCCGAGCATCGGCGCGATGTTCGAGTCGACCGAGAACCACGTCAGCTTCTGGTTGATGCGCTCGATCTCGATGTCGGCGGCCGTGCCGATCGCCTGCTCGATGACCTCGAAGCCTTCCTCGACGCGGCTGAAGCCCGCGGAGAGGATGTTGGCCATCGGCGTGGGGCTGTTTTCGCAGAACTGGAGCGCCTTGATGATGTCGCCCTCCTTCATTGCGCCTTCGACGTTGTCGACAAGCGCCTGGGGCATGATCTTGGAGGGGCGGATGAGAATCAGGCTGTCCACGAGCAGATAGATGTAGAAGCCCATCGTGCCGAAGAGCGCCACCCAGAGGAGGAACCCGATGACGCCGGAGCCAAAGACGACCTGGAAGAAGACGTTGTCTCCGCCGGAGGCCGGTTGGGCGTCGGGGCTGTCGGCAATCTCGGCGGCCTCCGCTGCCGCCGGCTCTGCGGCGGCGTCGGCGGCCTCCTGCCCGAGCGAAACCGAGGTGGTCGCCAGCATCATGCACGCTGCGAGGATGAAGGGAATGTGGAACTTCTTCATGGTGTGTCTCTTTCGTGAACTTGAGTGTTTTCTTTTGTTTGTGCCGTTTGTTCGTCGGTTGGAAAATCAGGGATTAATTGCCGCGGAGTTTTTGCGCGAAGGGGCTGTCCTTGTATCGGGAAAGCAACGTCTGGCGCATCTTGTCGGCGTAGGGGGTCTGCTGGAGCTCGTCGAAGGCGACTGCGGCCTTGTAGAGCGCCTCGGCATGCGCCTCCCTCTCGCGACCGTAAAGGAACACGACGCGCAGATAGCCGTCTTTGAGCGCGTCGCGCGTTCGTCCGGCCTTCTTGAGCTGGTCGCCACGCGCCACCAGCGCCTTGGCGGCGATGTCTGTCGAAGCATTGGCCACCGCGTCGTCAAGCATCTTCTCAAGCTGGCCTCCGGCGGTCTTGCCGGTCTCGATCAGCGACGTCCAGTACAGGGGCGCCATCTTGGAGCGCGAGGCGGCGGCGGGATTGTCCTGGATCACCTTTTCGGCGACCTTGATGAAGTCGTTGTGACGGTTTCGCTGCAGATAGATCTGGCCGATGATGAAGGCGGCGTACTCGTCGTATTCGAGCATTTTGTATTCGTCGACGAGCTGGAGGAGCTTGGGGAGCGCGGCATCGGGCGCCTTCGCGGCCTGTTGCACGAGCGCGCTCCATCCCGGCGGCGGGGCGACCTGCTTGCGGACGATCTCGGCAGGCGTCACCTGCTGCTCCATCGCACCGCTGCCGGTGCCGGTCGGCCGCGTGATCGCGTATCGCTTGCTGGCAGGCATCCAGCGGATCCTGCAATCGTAACCCTGGCCGTTGGCCATCTCAACCCTCGCAGGCACGTTGCCAAGCGCGACGGGCGCCGCGCCGAGCGCCACAAGGGCGGCCATCGTGAACAATCTGCTGAATTTCATGTGTCGTTCTCCTGTCCTGAATCACTTAGACCACACGCGGCGGTCGAAAACCACTATCGCTTCACGGAAATCGAAACCTCGGCCTCCGTCAAGAAACCTCGGACGTCCGCAACATAACGCCCAGCGGGGAAAAGCTGGAGGTATCGCTCGCAGTCGTTCTTGACGTCCTCGTAAACCGGCGTTCCATCCCGATACGTCTTCATTTCAAGCAGCAGCTTGATGGACTGGCGGAAGGCCCTTTCCAGAGCGGGCTGGATCTGCGCGTCCTGCGGATCGGCCGTCATCGCAAACTGCTGGTAGTGGGCCTGCGCCTCGCCCAGGTAGCGATCGACGAGCGCCTTGTCGCCGATCTTGCGCTCGACCTCGACGCGTGTCTCAAGCACGTCGCCGATCTTGAGCATCTGGTCCGCCTGGTCCTTCGGCGTCGTCTGGTACTGCGCCAGCTTGCGGATCGAGGCAAGGGCGCGGACGTAGAGCGCCGTGCGCTTGTCCTTGTCCGGCTCGGCCTCCGTCGCAAGCGCGGCCGCCTTGGCCATCAGTTCGTTGGCCTCGAGAATCTTGTAGGAGGTCGGATTCGCCGCGATGAACTTCTCCAGAGCGTCCACCGCCTCGACATATCGCTTCTCGGCGACGAGCAGGTCCGCGAGGCCCATTTCGCAGGGGATCACGATCGCGGGGTCGTTCCCGGACGAGGCGAGTGCCAGCTCGAAGCCCTGCCGGGCAAGCGCATGTTCCTTTGAGGCGAGCAGCTCCTGCGCCGCCAGCATGAGCTGGGATGCAGGGAATTTGCTCGCATCGACAAACATCTTCTTGAAGACTTCGACGCCCTCGGCGCGATACCCCAGCTCGATAAGGGCGCGCCCACGCAGGAAGAGGGCGTTCTTGGCCTGCTCGGATTCCGGAAACTCCTGGCTGAGGCGCGAAAACGCAGCGTCCGCCTTCTTGATGTTCTCGTCGCGCTGTGCAGGGTCGTCCGTCTTGATCGTGGACCAGAGCGTGCCGATCTGCAGGAGGACCGCAGGGGCGCCTTCGGACTCGGGGAACTTCGCAAGAATGTCCTCATAGGCCTTGATCGCCAACATCTTGTACTGCGCCACCTTGTCGGCGGGCTGCGTGATGGCCGCCAACGTATAAGCCCAATCGAAGAGGCAGCCTTGGAGAATGCTCTCGTTGGTTTTCTTCTCTTTCTCGTTTGCCTCGTACTTCACCCGATCGGCGCCGGAAAGCAGGGCGATGATCTTCTGGTACTCGTTCGCGGCCAAGGCCAGCTCGTTGTTGGCGGCGCCGACGGCCTTCATGGCCTCGTCGACAGGATCGACGGCGGGCGCGTCCGCAGACTCGGCTCCGCCGACCGCCGCGGCGTCGGCATCGTCGGCCGCAGGAGCCTCGCCCTTGCGCGCCGCCTCGAACGCCTCCGTCGCGGCGCGCAACTTGCGGATGGCCTCGTTGCGTTGCAGGCGCACCAGCAGATAGCGCCCCACCACAAGGTCGTTGCCGGGCTTGTCGCGCTTCTCGACGCGCTCGACATACGTCTTGCGCACGGCCAGCTCCTTCTCAAAGTCGCCCAGCTTGGCGTGGCAGTCGGCAAGGCGCATCATGGCGCTGTAGGAGAGGGGCGCCCGTTCATAATCGTCCATGAGCTGCTGGTAATACGGCGCGGCGCCCGCGAAGTCATTGTCCTTGTAAAGCTTCTCGGCCTCCGCCATGATCAACGGAGCCGCCAGCGGATGTTCAGTGAAGTGCTTGAAAAAGAGCGCCATGGCCGCGTCGCGCATCGTGTTCAGGCCGCGCTCGCCATAGGCATCGGCAATGCGGCGAAGCTCGTCGCCGGCCAAGGTCATCCCCTCCTTGGTGGCCTTGGAGAAGCGCTCGGCCAAATGCCCGGTGATCGTCTCGGCAAACAAGGCGCAGGCCTGCTTCTGCTCCGCGGTCGCCTGCTCGTTGTCGCCCATCTGGATGTAGGTCCGAGCAAACTCGCTGACGGCGTTGATGGATTCCGGGATGGCGTCGGGGAACTGGCTCAGCACGATCTCGTAGGCGTCGGCGGCGGCTTCAAGCTGCTGCTGGTTGAAGAGCTTGCGAGCGTTGGCAAACTGCTTCTCGGCGATCGTCTTGCGCTGCTCCGGCGTGATGTCCATCTGGATGTCGCGAACGTCAAGACGCTCCTTGAGAGCCATCTGCACCTCCTCGGAGCGTATCATCGCGTCGGGCGCCCACGAGGTGGAGGGGAAGCGGACATAGACGTTGACGAAGTGCTTCAGCGCCTCGACCAGCAATTCTCCGGCCTTCTTGGCGTCGGGGGCGTCTCCGTCGAGCAACTTCATCGCCTCCTCCTGCATCATCAGCCCCATCAGGAAACGGCACTCGGCGATGGGACTGAGGCCGGAGAGGTCCTCCCCCGTCTCCTCCGACTGGTCGGCGAGCTGCTTGTCGATGTTCTTGAGCTGCTTCATGTAGTCGCCCAACAGCTTGCCGGCGCGGTCGATGTCGCCCTTGATGACGTGGATGTGGGCGATGAGCGCAAGGCTCCGGCCAAACCACAAGTCCGGATCCCACATGAGATCCTCGGCATGGCGTTGCGCCTTCTTGAGCAACTCGTCGCGCTCCTTGCCCGCCTTCATGTCTGCGGCCTGCTTCACCATGAGCTCCGCAACCTCGAAGGAGGCCTGGCGGCGGGTGTTGACGTCGAGATCCTTGATCGCAAGCAACCCCTCGTAGGCGGCGAGCGCCTTTTCGGTCTGGTCGAGGAAGAGCAGCATCTGGGCGAACTTGTAGTACGATTCCTTGTAGAAGGTGGCGATGCTGGGAGGCGGGGCGGACTTGTACTTCTCGAAAAACGTGTTGTAGGTGGAAAGTGCTTCCTTGTATTTGCCGCGGGCGTAGTGGTAGTCCGCCACGGTCAGCTTCATCGCCCACACCTCGGGCGACTCCTGATCCGGCTCCTTCGCGATCATCGCCATCGCCTCGTCGAAGCGGCCGAGCTGAAGCGTCTGGTTGAGCTTGATCGTCTTGAGAATCACCTTGGCCCCGGGATGCTTCCGCGCCAGATCCTCCGTCACGAGCGCGGCGTAGTCGATCATCCGCGCCTCGGTCAGCGCGGCGATATAGTCCATTTCCATCTGAAAAGCCGGATCGTTCCGAAAGTCCTGGGCGACCGACAGTCTCGCCGCGGCCATGATCGCGACTGCAAAAACAGCCGTCAGGATTCTTCCTTTTTCGTTTAAAAGCATATCCGCCCCCATCGTTCGGTTGGAGAAAAGCTACTGGGAAATTCGTCTTGCCATGGCATCCTACCTGCCCCTTCACGCATCGAATCATAGCACAAGCCGAAAGTCGGTGCAACTGCCGATTTCAACTTTTCCCACCTTTTCCATCTTCGCCATGCCCCACACGGCAAATTCGGCATCCTGCCCTTGACCTTCTTGGGCAAAGTCGCTAAAATTCTGGTCTTTAAATGCGGCAGTGGTACAGCGCGCGAGGTTCATCAATGAGCGACGAACAAGACAAAGCCGACTTTCTTGACGGTTTTACATTATCCCCCGACTGGGCAAAGGCGTCTTCGGACAGTCATGCCGCCGGGAACATGAAGAAATACGCATTCGACGACGAGGGCGCAATGCGCGACGACGACAGGCGGCGCGGCGGCGGTCGCGGCGGCGGTCGCGACGGCGGCGGAAGACGCGACGACAGACGGCGGGACTCCGGCAGAAGACGCGACGACGGACGGCGAGATTTCGACGGACGCCGCGATGAAAGGCGCCGCGATGAAAGGCGCCGCGACGGCGAATCAGGAGATCGCGTCAGGCGCCGCGACGGCGCCCCACCGCAACGGATGCCGCCACGCGACGCCGACGGCGCCCCCCCAAGACGCGGGCCATCCGACGGACGCAGGCCACGGCGCGATTCCCGCAGGCGCGGAGCGGGACCGCGCGAACCGCTCCCGTTCGACATCCGCTTCCTGCCAAACCAGAGGGCACTTTCCGTCATCGCCCAGAAAATCCAGGCCGGACACCGCGCGCTCCCATTGCGAAGCCTTGTCAAGCTGTTCTTCGACAATCCGGACTCGACCGAGGTGCGGCTGGAGTTCACTGCGGAACACCGCGACCGCCGTTTCCACCAATGCACGGCCTGCGGCTGGTTCTCGATGTCGGAAGACGAGCTCAAAGGCCATTTGATCTCCAAGCACTTTTCCGACTGGTTCGAGGCGGAAGAGATCGATGTCGAGCCGCCGTCGGGCAGCTTCACCAGCGTCGCCCGCTGCGGTTTCACCGGCAAGCTCCTCGCCCCGCCCAACCACCACAGCTACAACAAACGCATCCAGGCGATGCTCAGAAGCGAATGCGCCGGACGCTCCGAAGAGGAATACCGCGCGCGCATCGAGCTGATCAGCGACCCGGAGACCATCGAACAGTGGCGCCAAGAGGCCTCCAAGCAAACCGTCTATTTCCGCAAACCCGAAGCCGAGCCGGCCAAGCCACGCCGCGCAGGCAGGAAGCGCCCCGAAGCAAGGGCCGAGACGGCGCCCGCCAAGGCCGAAGACGAAGCCGAGCCGGAAGCTGTCGTTGCGCCGGAGGCCGCCGAAACCGAAACGCAAGAAACGCCCGCCGAAACCGAAGCAGTCGAGACGACCCCCGACCGGCTCGCGATCGAAGCGGCCGAAGAGCTGTTTCTCCGCGAAATCGCCCCGTCGCTCATGCGCGCCGACAAGCAGGTGACCGCGACCAACGCCGCCACCAAGACGATGGACGACCGGTTTGTCCTCAACGCCATCTCCTCCGCCTGGAGCCGCGAACAGGTCGTGCAGACCGCCTCGCTCTTCTTCGCCGTGCGCGGCGGACTGCGCAGCCGCAAGCTCGCGCTCTTCCGCGCCAGCGACCCGCACCGCGAGGAGTTCGTCATGCACCGGCAGCCCGTCGCCCTCGACGCCCAGCACGCCGTGCCCGAATTGAGGGCAATCCTCGACTACATCGCCCTCAACCCGGGTTGCACGCGCACGCAAATGCTCGCCGACATCATTCCCGACGACATGCCTGCAGACAAGGCGGAAGCCATCCACAAGCAGCTTGCCTTCGTCACCGAGCGCGGCTACGTGATCGAATACTTCAACGGCATGCTCGCATTGCCTGAGGAACATCCGTATTTCGCCCACCTCCCCAAGGCCGACGCCCCCGCGAAAAAGGAGACGGAACCCAAGAGCCAGAAGGCTGAAAAGAAGGCAGGAGCCAAGGTTCAGGGTTCAGGAAAGGATCCGGCGCCAGAGCCGGCGGAGGCGCAGGAAGCGGAGGCGGCGGAGGCGACAGCGGAAGCGGAGCCGGAAGAGGCGGCGGAGGCGACAGCGGAAGCGGAGCCGGAAGAGGCGGCGGAGGCGACAGCGGAAGCGGAGCCGGAAGAGGCGGTGGAAGCCGCGCCGGAAGCGGCGGCGGAGCCCGAGACCAAGGCGGAAGAAACGCCGGCGCAAGGCTGAACCGTTTCAAAAGGAGCTTCACCATGGCCACCGCAAGACGGATTGACATCGAAGTCGCCATCGGCAGTCTTCGCCTGCTTGTGGCAGGGTCTGTCGCAAAACCATCCACAAGCCAACACGCCGTGACCGCCGAGCTGATCTGGCCCCGGAACGGGATGCCCTCGAAGCGCTATGCGCGCATCGTCACGCTCCGCAAGAACGTCTGCGAATTCAAAGCAGACGACTGGATCGACGCCATCCTCTTCAAAGACGCCGTCGAAGGGCGCTTCGCCCTGCGCCTCACGATCTCGCAAGCGCTCTCCGACTCCGTCGCCGAGAAGCTCCTGCGCGTCATCGCCAAGGCGGCCGCAGCCGAAGCGGCGGACAAAGCCGAAGACCTCGTGCCGAAAGATATCGACAAGATTTTCGCGGCGCCAATCGACTTCCTCGCCTCCGCCCTCGCCGGCGAGGAGCGACCGCCCGTCGCCGAAGGGCTGATTGTGCTCGATGCCGGCAGCCTGCCCGCGAGTGGCACCGTGCTGACCCTGCCGCTGACGAGCCCAAGCCGGCTCACACGCACGCGAAGCGCCCCAACCGGCAAGGGTCGCAAACGGGTTGAAGTCATCGGCAAGGGCGATCCCAATGGAGAGGCCGCGCTGACGGTCGCGGTGTCCTAGCCATGTTTGAAAGCCTGCTCGTTGTCGGCCACCAAGTGGCCGTCCTTTTCATTTTGATCGCGCTGGGCTGTCTGTGCAACAAGCTCAAGATCCTCGACGCGCAGACCGTGGCCGGGCTGACGGATCTCGTCTTGTACATCGTCACGCCCTGCATCATCATTGTGTCGTTCCAACGCGAGTTCAACCGCTCGATGCTTGGGGGGCTGGCGCTGGCGTTTTTCATTGGCGTCACCTACCATCTCCTCAACATCGCCTTTGCGCACACCCTCGTCCACGATGCAATCGCCAAGCGGCAGAAGGTGCTGCGCTTCGCGCTCGTGTTCTCAAACGCGGGCTTCATGGGGTTTCCGCTGCAACAAGCGCTGCTCGGAGACGAAGGCGTCTTCTACGGAGCAGCGGTCGTGGCGGTATTCAACCTGATGGTGTGGAGCTACGGGCTCGTGCTGATGAGCGGCGAAACACGCGGCATCAACGCCCGCAAGTTGCTCCTCAACCCCGGCGTGACGAGCGTGATCATCGGGATTGCGCTGTTCGCAACCTCGTTCAAGCTGCCCGCCATCGTGCTGGAGCCGATGCAGGCGATGGCCAATCTGAACACGCCCGTGCCGATGCTCATCATCGGCTACTATCTCGCAGACGCAAACCTCAAAAGCGTCATGACCGACGCCAAGGTGTATGGCGTGATGGCGCTGCGCCTCATCGTCGTACCGCTTCTGCTGCTGGGCGTCTTGCTGCTCACAGGCTTCCACGGGCAGACGACTCTGGTCGTCGCTTGCATCATCGCCGCGAGCGCGCCATCGGCAGCGCTCACGACGATGTTTTCGACCAAGTTCAACCAAGACACGATTCTTTCCGTGGGCATCGTCTCCTATTCGACAATGCTCTCAATGGCAACCATGCCCGTCGTCGTGGGCCTCGCTCGGCACTTGACATCATAGACCGGCGGTGTCCTGGATGAAGGGCGAAGCGCCTTTGAGAACTTTGTTGCGAGCCTTGTCGAACCCGTGAACAGTTTGCCCCAAAAGAAGGAGCCTACTCGCCCTCGGCCTTCGCCTCCTGCTTGCCCTCGCCTTTCGCTTTCTGCTTGGCCTTGGGGCAGTCGGCGCAATCCGCCTTCTGCTTGCCCTCGCCCTTCGCCTTCTTCTCGGCCTTGGCGTCGTCCTTGGCCTTCCGCTTGCCTTCATCGCGGCTCTTCATGGCAGGGGCGTCTTTCCTGCCTTCTCCATCGCCCTTGCGCAAGCGGCGTTCGTCGCGCGCGCCTTCAGGGCCACCGGGGCGACGGCCTTCGACCTTGCGAATGCCGTCGAGCGTGAAGCCCTCGTCGGCCTTGGTGAAGCGGACGCCGACGAAATCATCGACTGCGATGCCATCCAGCATCTTCTTGGCCGCATCGGTCTTGGCCGTGAACGTCATCTTCCGCTCCTGCCGGACGTTTTTGACCGTGACGGTGGCGCCGTCTTTGGCGACGACCTTGCCGCGGAAGCGGTTCGCTGCCATTTCGGCGCGTCTTTCCGCTCGCCTTTCCGCACCTTCGCGGTTTTGGCGCCGCTCCATGCGTGGATTTCTGGGTGCGGGCTTCTTCTGCTCGGGCTCGGCCATTGCCGCGCCAACACAAAAGCAACTCACCACCAGTGCTGTCATCATTGTGACTTTCTTCATTTTTTTACTCCTTATTATCGAGCCATTTCTTTTTTGACTAGCCGCGCGAACTTGCGCGGCAGCAAACCGGGATCGGCATCGTAGCCGCAAACAGGGTGCCAAGCGACGGGACGTCCGGCATTGAGGCGGGCGGCGACAACCGCCTCGAGCGCCGCTGCCGTGAAAATCCCCGTGCGCTCCTTCGACGGCAGACGCTCAAGCAGGCACGTCGCCGTGAAAAGGTGGCAATTGTTAAAGAGGATGTTATAATCGAGTCGGCCCACTTTTTCAACAATGGCGCGCGCCATCCGCGCGGCGCCTTCGCTCCCAAGCACGCGCCCGGTGCGCCGATCGCATGCCGCATAGACAAAGGCGCCCGTTCGCACGCCCGCCTCGTCCTCTCCGTCGCGAAACGTATCGAGGGACACACGCCTGAGGCCTCCCGAGCCATGCAGCTCCGCCACCTCGCCATCGCCAAGGTAGACGCCCGAATGCTCAATCGCCACAGCAAGATTAACAAGCAGCGGGGCGCCGGGATGCGGCTCGACAGACGCGTTGACAATCGCCCCGACGAAGCGTTCGATGTTCTTCAACGCGCTCTGGGCCAGCGGATTGCGTACGAAACGTCCTTTGTGAACCATGCGTTTCATGAATCCTCCCCGGGACGGCCTGGGACGGGAATCGCTCGTCTCTCGGCCTGAGGCAGCTCAGGTTCCGCCGCAGACGTGTCGGAAAGCGTCTTGGCGGCTTCCACTTGAGCGGCAAGCCACGCGCGGTAGGCGGCGATTTCAATCTGACTGGCGCGCAACACCATCCCGAAGACCGAGGCGTCGTCGAGGTAGCCAAGGCCAGGAAGAAAATCCGGGATGATGTCGATCGGCAGGATCAAATAGAGAAACGCGAAGCCAACGGCGGCGATGAGGCGCCACGGCGCGCGATAGTTCCCATGGGCGTAGTCCACAAGCAACCGCCAAAGCAGCTTCACGTCTTCAAGCTTGTCGCCAAGATGGCCCGCCTTGGTTTTGACAGTCTCCTCGTCCGCAAGGACCTCCGAGAGCATCTCCTCGTCGAACACCTCCACGCCATGCGCCAACGTCGCCTCGGCACGAGCGGCGTCGGCTTCAGAAAGCTGGGTGGGGTGCTTGAGGGGTTTGTCGGGGCGCGACACCATGGACGGCCTCCTCTTGTGTGCGTTTAGCTTGCAGCGTCGAAACGCCGGAGATTCTCCAACGAGATGGCAATGCCATCGATGGGGTCTTCCAGGCCCTCGAATTCGATGGCGAGCGCGCCCCGGTAGCCGACGCGCTTGAGGATGCCGAGACAGGCCTGCACCGGCACGTCGCCGTGGCCGATGATCGAACCGCGCAGGTAGGCGCCGCCACGAGAGCGGAACCAACCCCGGCCCGGATCAGGCTGGCTGGCATCCTTGACATGAAAATCCTTCGCATGGACGTGGAAGGCGTAGGGCGCCACACGCCCGACCGCCAGCAGCGAGGGATCGTCGGCGCAAAGGAAGTTGCCGATGTCAACAAGGAGGCCGAAGTTCGGATGGTTCACGCCATTGACGAGCTTCTCGACGCGCTCGCTGTCCTGGCAGAAGAAACCGTGGTTCTCGATCATCGTGCGAATGCCGAGGTCGGCGGCGATCTCGGTAACGGCGCGGCAACCCTTGATGAGCGTCGGCAAGGCGTCGTCGAAGCCCTTGGCTCCGACATGCCCGGCGGGGAAACCACGCGTGGCATCATGGCGCATGCCCGTCGCACCAAGCACCTTCGCCACGTTCAGCTCGCCCTTGAGCCGCTCGACCTCCGCCTCCCAGTCGCCACCGGAACCATTGATGAAATCGGCGCCGATCGTGTAGTTGAGAATGGGAAGGTCCGCGGCGGCGCAAGCCTCGCGCACCTTGGGGGCGAACGTCTCCAGCGTTTCACCGTCGGGCACCGAAAGACCCGCAAACTCAATGAAATCAAGACCCATCTCCCGGGTCTTGGCGACCACGTCGAGCTGGGTCATCCGACCGGAGTTGACGAGACGAGAGAAGCTGTAGGAACTGACGCCGATTTTCATGAATTGAAATGCCCTTGAATTTACGAGGTTTTACCGATTACTTGATAAGCGAACGAAGGAACTCCACGCCCTTGGCAATGTCGCCATAACGGTCGTCGCCCTCCTCGCGCTCAATGGTCAAGAAACCATTGTAGCCGATGGCGGCAAGCGCCGCAAGATACGGCTTCCAGTCCACGTCGCCCTCGCCAAGCGGCAGTTCGACGAAAGGCACGCCGCCGAGCGCCTTTTCAAGGTCGGGATAGGTCCCGTCGACGAAGGCCGCGTAAACCTCCTCGGGGTTGCACGGCTTCAGGTTGCGGCCATCCTTGGCGTGGGTGTGGACGATGTAGGGGGCCAGCGTATCGACGGCGGCGACGGGATCATCGCGGCAGACCATGACGAGGTTGGCGGGGTCGAGGTTGACGCCGACGCCCGGCACGCCAAGGGTGTCGAGGAAATCGCGCAACGACCGCGCCGTTTCGGGTCCCGTCTCGATGGCGAACGACACGCCCTTGGCCGTGGCGTAGTCGCCGAGATCGCGGCAGACGTCCAGCAGCATCTTGTAGATGGAGGAAGACGCGTCGTTCGGAATGCTGCCGATATGCGTCGTGACGACCGTCGTGCCGAGATCCACGGCAAGATCCACGATCGTCTTCGACCGGGCGATGCGTTCGGGGTTTTTGGCCGGATCCATGAAGTTGCCGATGTCGCCGCAGAGCGCGGAAAGCACGAGATCCTGATCATCGAGGAGCTTTCTGAAATCCCGCCGGGCAGTTTTGTCGAGCAGTTCGGGGGCGAACGTTTTCGATCCCCCGTAGATCTGGATGCCCTCGGCGCCCACGGCCTTCGCGGCCAACACCCCTTCGCGCGGGGGCAAGCGGAAAGAATCAACGATCACGCCGATCTTAAACGACTTCATCTGCAATCTCCTCCTGGGTTGAACGTCAAGTCGCCGAGGCGCACCCTGACGGGTATGTTTCGACTTTGTTGAACAAGCCGTTATTTTGCCAAATACCGGCACAAAGGTCAAATTGGAATTTGCGGGGCGCATCTCCGTTTTGCTCCCCACCTCGTCCCTTGTTTCTTGTTTTTGTTTTTCACTAGCATCCCATAGGCACTTGGAAACAGGCAGCCCGCCCCCTTTCCCCGTTGTTTTTAGGGGTCTGTCCCTTGTTTTTAGGGGTCTGTCCCTTATTTTGTGCTTGCATCCGTCCTCCGCATCTGCTATTCTGCCGCCAAACGCCAGCCAAAGCGTCAAATCCAAACGAAAGAGGTGCACCATGAGACTTCCACGAGTCCTCGCGAAAGGCGAGGGGATCTACCACGTCATCAGCCGGATCTCCGGCCAGCGGTTCCTGCTCGACGCCGAGGAGAAGCCCCGCCTGGAGTGGCTGATGAACGCCGCCGCCGGTTTTTCCGGCGTCGACATCCTGGCCTACGCATTTATGGACAACCACTTCCACATGCTTGTGAAAGTGCCGTTGCCACAGCTTGTCGACGACCAGGAGCTTTTTCGGCGCATGCGTTTGCTCTACGGCAAGAAGAAGACGGACCGCATCCTGACCGAATGGGAGCTGTGGGAGAAGAAGGGCATGGCGGGCAGGGTGCTGGATGCCAAGGCGGCGCTCCGTCGGCGCATGTACGACCTTTCGCAGTTCTGCAAGACGCTCAAGGAGACGTTCTCGATGATGTACAACGACCGCCACGAGCACAGCGGCACGATCTGGGGATCGCGCTTCAAGAGCATCCTCCTTTCGCCCGACTACAGCACGCTGATGACCGTCGCCGCCTACAT
>JBMNOD010000003.1:0-79203 GCA_050942875.1 Kiritimatiellia bacterium | reverse complement strand
GAGTGCGGAGCCTCGCGTTCCCAGGGTGAGGACGCTGCCACGGGGGCGAGAGCCATTTGCCTTTCGCCGTACACGTTCACAGCGAAGCGGTAAGCGTACACGTTCACGGAAAACGGGATGGGGAGGGTGTGAACGAGTACGGGAACGTGAACGAGGAAGCTGAGGATGCGGGGCGAGTGCGGAGCCTCGCGTTCCCAGGGTGAGGACGCTGCCACGGGGGCGAGAGCCATTTGCCTTTCGCCGTACACGTTCACAGCGAAGCGGTAAGCGTACACGTTCACGGAAAACGGGATGGGGAGGGCGTGAACGTGAACGGGTACGGGTACGTGAACGAGGAAGCTGAGGATGCGGGGCGAGTGCGGAGCCTCGCGTTCCCAGGGTGGGGACGCTGCCACGGGGCGGGGACGCTGCCACGGGGCGGGGACGCCGCGTCCACGGCGCTTCGCATGGGACATCGGCCAGGTGGGAGTCACGCAGACGAGGCGGCTCGCCGGGACGGCGTCGCCCCACCTCCGAGGTGCGCCGCGCCGACGGCGCGGGCGAATAGGCGTAGGTGACGAAACGCGGCGGGGACGCCGCGTCCACTTCCGGAGCAGGGACGAAGCCTCACCCGTGCGAATCGTATCCGAGCAATGAACGGGGGCTGGGGTGTCCCCAGCCACCACTCCTCACTTCTCACTCCTCTCTAAACAAAAAGTTAAACGAGGCTAATTTTTTCGTTGACACCGTTGGCGTGTCGTTCTATATTCTGCGTCCGTTTTTGACGGAGAGAAAGTTTGGACATGAGCGCGACATTGACTTTGAGCAATCTGCCGAAGGGCGTGAAGGCCCGGGTGGCGGGCTACACCCGCGGCAACCCCGCCTATCGCGCCCGGCTGCTCGCGCTCGGCCTGACGAGGGGCGTCGTCGTCGAGGTCGTGAACCTCGCGCCCCTGGGCGACCCGATCGAGATCAGCGTCCGGGGCTTCCGCCTCTCGCTGCGGCGCTCGGAAGCGGCCGTGGTGGAAGTGGAGCGGGTGTAGGGGGCGCGGACGATGAATCCGGGACATGGGAAATTGAAGGTCGGACTTGTCGGCAATCCGAATTGCGGCAAGTCGACGGTCTTCAACGCCCTGACCGGATCGAAGCAGCACATCGGCAACTGGCCGGGCGTGACGGTCGAGCGCAAGGCGGGGACGCTGCGGCTGAGCGGCGGCGTCGATGTCGAGGTGGTCGATCTGCCCGGCATCTATTCGCTCATTCCCGGAAGCGAGGACGAGCGCGTCGCCGTGGAGTACGTGCTGGGCGGCGAGGCGGATCTGCTCGTCAACGTGATCGACGGCACGAACCTCGAACGCAACTTGTACCTGACGCTGCTGCTCGCCGAATTGGGCGTGCCGATGCTCCATGTCGTGACGATGATGGATCGGGTGAAGCACAAGGGCATCGACATCGATTTCGAGCGCCTCGAGGAAAGCCTGGGCTCCCCCGTCGTGGGGGTGAACATCGCCGAGCCGGAGGATCGCCGCCTGGCGGTCAAGGCGATCGGCGCGGCGCTGAAGAGCCCCGCCTGCCCGAAGCTCAAGATCGCCTACCCGGAGGAAGTCGAGCGCGAGATCGCGGCGCTGGAGCCGGCTTGCGCGCCGCTGGCCGAGGCGATGGACGCGCCGCCCCGGTGGGTCGCCACGGGTCTGCTCGAAGGCGATCCCCGGACGCGCGCCCACGCCTTCGACATGGGCCTCGTGGCCGAGGAGGCCGTCGAAGCGGCGTGCGAACGCATTTCGGCGGCGCGGCGGGAGTTCCCCGACGAATCGCTCGCCAACGCCCGCTACGACTTGATCCAGAGACTGTGCCACGACGTGGTGCGGAAGGCGGAGCGGGGGGAGGGGTTCTCGGAGAAGGCCGACCGGATCATCCTCAATCGGTGGCTGGGCATTCCGTTCTTCCTGTTCGTGATGTACGGCGTGTTTTGGATCACCCAGGTGATCGGCGGCGCGTTCATCGCCTTCTTCGAAATCCTCGGCGGCACGATTTTCGTGGAAGGGCCGACGGCGCTGATGGCGCGTTTGGGCGCGCCGCCGTTTTTGATCGCGCTGGTGGCCAGCGGGCTTGGCACGGGGCTGCAGACGATGGCCACGTTCCTGCCGCCCATCTTCCTGATGTTCCTCTGCCTGGCGATTCTGGAGGATTCGGGCTACATGGCGCGCGCGGCGTTCGTGATGGACCGCTTCATGCGGTGGCTGGGGCTGCCCGGCAAGTCGTTCGTGCCGCTGCTCGTCGGCTTCGGCTGCTCGGTGCCGGCGATCATGGCGACCCGCGCGCTGTCGAGCCGCCGCGACCGCTTTTTGACCATCTTCATGACGCCCTTCATGTCCTGCGGCGCGAAGCTGCCGATCTATGTCGTCTTTGGCGCCGCCTTCTTCGCCGACAGCCCCGGCAGGCTCGTCTTCTGGATCTACCTGGCGGGCATGGCGCTGGGGATCGTCACGGGGCTGCTGCTCAAGCGGACGCTCTTCCGCGGCGAGCCGTCGCCCTTCATCCTGGAGCTGCCGCCGTACCATGTGCCGCGCTTGAAGCCCATCTTGCGGAGCTCCTGGGACCGCCTGCGGATCTTCATCTTCCGCGCCGGGCGGGTCATCGTGCCGATGGTGCTGATCCTCGGCGTGTTCAACACGGTTGGCTTGGACGGCTCGATCGGCCACGACGACACCGACAAGTCCGTCCTCGCCGTCGCCGGCAAGGCGTTGACGCCGGTCTTCGAGCCCATGGGCGTGGAAGCGGACAACTGGCCGGCGACGGTGGCGATCTTCAGCGGCCTCTTTGCGAAGGAGGCCGTCATCGGCACGATGACGAGCCTCTACGGACAGAATGCCGAGGTCGAGGCGGCGGCGGCGGAGCCGACGCCGGTCGAACCTTACACCCTCGGCCATCTCTGGCGCGGCGTGCGCGCTGCGTTCGCGACGATTCCGGAGGCGTTCTCCAACATCGCCGACACGCTGCTCGACCCGCTCGGCTTGCGCGACATCTCGGGCGACGAGGCGGCGGTGGCGGCGTCGGCCGACACGCAGACGTCGGTCTTCGCGAACCTCCGCGCGGCGTTCCCCCGCGGGCGGCACCAGGCGTTCGCCTACCTGCTTTTCATTTTGCTGTACATGCCGTGCCTCGCGGCCATGGGCGCGGCGCTCCGGGAGCTCGGCGCCTTCTACGGCGTGGTGATGATGACGTACCTCACCGTGCTCGGCTGGTCGGTGGCGACGCTCCACTACCAGATCACGCTGGCGCGCGAACCGCTCTGGATCGCCGTGCCGACGCTGCTGCTCGCCGCCATCGTCGCGAGCTTCGCCATCATGGGGCGTCGCCGGAAGGTCCGGTTGATTTAGCGCGTTCGCGCCAGGCGGCCATGCGCTTGCCGATGGTGTCCTCGTAGCCCTGCTGGGTGGGGCGGTAGTAGGTCTTCGAGACCGGGACGTAGTCCTGGGCGACGTGGTGCCCCTCGAAATCGTGCGGGTACTTGTAGCCGTCGCCCAGATCCTTGCCGACGGCCTTGACGTGGACGTTGCGGAGGTGTTCGGGCACTTCCATCACGCGCCCGGAGCGGATGTCCGCCTCGGCTTCGCCGACGGCGACGTAGGCGGCGTTGCTTTTGGGGGCGGTGGCGAGGTAGGTGGTGGCCTGGGCGAGCGTGATGCGCGCTTCGGGCATGCCGATGAACTCCACGGCCTGCATCGCGCCCACGGCGATGGTGAGGGCGCGCGGGTCGGCGTTGCCGATGTCCTCCGAGGCGCTGATGACGAGCCGCCGCGCGATGAAGCGCGGGTCCTCGCCGGCGACGAGCATCTTGGCGAGCCAGTAGATGGCGGCGTGGGGGTCGGAGCCCCGGATCGACTTGATGAAGGCGGAGATGGTGTTGTAGTGGCCCTCTTCGTCGCGGTCGTAGTCGAGGATTTTGCGCTGGACGCATTCCTGGGCGACCTCGGGGGTGATGTGGCGGCGCCCGTCGTCGCCGGGCGGCGTGCTGAGCGCGGCCACTTCGAGGGCGTTGAGCGCCTTGCGCGCGTCGCCCTCGCAGATCATGGCGATGTGGGCGAGGGCGTCGTCGTCGGCGCTGACGCCGAGGCCGCCGAGGCCGCGCTCGGCGTCCTCGACGGCGCGTTTGAGCAGGACGACGATGTCGGCTTCCGAGACGGGCTTGAGCTCGAAGACGAGCGAGCGCGAGGTGAGCGGCGTGTTGACGAACATCTGCGGGTTGTGCGTCGTGGCGCCGATGAGCGTGACGCTGCCGTCCTCGACGTAGGGCAGCAGGACGTCCTGCTGGGCCTTGTTGAAGCGGTGGATTTCGTCGATGAAGAGGATGGTGCCGCGTCCGCCCGCCATTTTGCGGGCGGTTTCGAGGAGGGTGCGCAGGGTGGCGACGTTGGAGAGCACGCCGCTGGCGCGCTGGAAGTGGCGGCGCGTGGTGCGGGCGACGATTTCGGCGATGGAGGTCTTGCCGGAGCCCGGGGGGCCGTAGAGGATGATGCTGGAGAGTCGGTCGGCGTCGATCACGCGCCGCAGCAGCTTGCCCGGGCCGATGATGTGCTCCTGCCCGACGAGGTCGTCCAGCGTCCGCGGCCGCATTCGCGCCGCCAGCGGCTCGCGCGCCGGGGGCGCGCCGCCGCCGTCGTCGGTTCGTTCAAAGAGATCGTCCATTTCCATGCGCACGAGTATAGCGGATTTCGGCGGGAATTTGAAACCCGATTTGCAAGTCAGTCCAAGGTCAGGCCGCTTCGCGGCAGCGGCTAGGGGCTAGCGGCTAGGGAGGGCAAAGGCAGCTTTGTCGAAAACGTTGTCGCCCTGCGAAAGCGTGGCGCAGGCGGCGGTCGCTTGGTGCCGCACACCACAGGGGGTGTGCAGCCAGGATTCCGTACTGGCGCGGAGTGGCGTGGGGCGGGCGAGTAGACGAGGGTGACGCCACGCGGCGAGGACGCCGCGTCCACCCTGCGCACCCGCGCCGCTTCCGCCATTACTTTTCGCTTGCGGAACGGGGGGGGCGGCATGGTTTAATTGCATCGACAAGTGGACGCGGCGTCCCGCCGCGTGTCATGCAAGAAGGACACGCCACGCGGCGAGGGCGCCGCGTCCACTGGAGACGCCGCGTGTGGTGCGAGAAGGATTGCCACGCGGCGAGGACGCCGCGTCCACCCCGCCGCCCCGCGACCAACCCGTTTGAACCTTTGAATGACATGCCCACGCTGAACTGGACCGGAAAAGAAGCCGTCATCAACCACCATTTGCAAGTGGACGCGGCATTTCTTATCCACATCAACCCGTCGGTCGAGCTTGGCTCCGTCAAGCCCGTCAACGGCGTCGGGCAGCCGCCGATGATCGGCGCCCTCGGCAACGGGTCGATGCTCCACTACCTCCAGGAGGCGGGCGTCCCCTGTTCGCGCCTCCACGACGTGGGCGGCTGGCTCGGCCAGGGGCTTTACGTTGACATCCCCAACCTCTTTCCGGACTTCGAGGCCGTGATTGCGACGCCAAAGTTGCCATTTCAAATTTCAAATTGCAACTTCAAGTCGCTTGACCCAGTCGGCCATGTGTGTTAGAGTCATCGGCGAAATTCAAGCCCTCGACTGACGGTCTTGCACCGGACGCATGGCCTTCGCATGGGTCGACGGGAAACAAGCAAACAAGGAAGAACTGTCATGGGCATCAGCATCGGGTTGGTCGGTCTTGGGTCGTTCGGGAGCGTTTTCGCCCCCCTTTTCAAACAACATCCGCTGGTGGATCGCGTCGGCCTGTGCGACCGGGAGCCGACGTTGCTGAAGAAGTTCGCCGACAATCCCTTCTACGCCGACAAGCTCGACCGGGAGCGGGATCTCTACCTGTCGCTCGACGACATCTGCAAGGCCGATTTCGATGCGCTGGCGATCATCACCCAGCCGTGGCTGCACGCCCCGCAGTGCATCCAGGCGCTCGAGCATGGCAAGCACGTCTACAGCGCGGTTCCCATCATTTCGATCCCCGACGACGACGAAATCCTCGCTTGGTGCGACAAGCTGGTCGCCGCCGTCAATCGCGCCGGGCGGCACTACATGCTGGGCGAGACGACCTACTACCGCCCGCAGACGATGTTCTGCCGCAAGAAGGCGCGGGAGGGCGCCTTCGGCGATTTCGTCTATGCCGAGGGCGAATACATGCACGACGTCGATTCCCGGTACAACCTTCGCCAGGTGCAGCATGCGCGGACGTCAAGCCAGTCCGGGAAGGAATGGCTGGCGCACAGCGAGCGCTACTGGCGTCGGGGCGTCCGCGGCGGCCCCATGCACTACCCGACCCACTCGGTCAGCGGCCCCGTCTGCGTGATGAACGCCCATGCCGTGAGGGTCAACGCCTACGGCTATGCGAACCGGACGAACGACCCGTATTTTCACAACGACGCCTTCAGCAATGAAATGGCCTTGTTCAAAATGAGCAACGGGGCGGTCGTCCGAATCCTCGAGATGCGGGAGACGCCGGGCACGGTTGGAGCCGAAAGCGAGACCTTCCGCGTTTTTGGAACGCGCGGCAGCTTTTCCGAGTATCGCTGGTTCACGGCGGAGCGTCCGGATTTCGAGAACTTCGATCTGTCGAACCTCCCGGTGACGGAAACCTTTCGCCCGACCTCCGCCGAGACGTATGATCCGCTGCCCCCCGAAGTCCAGTTCGCCTTCAAAAAGGCCATGCACCAGGACATGGACGACAGCGAGCTGATGGACATGGAGTTCATCCCCGAAGGCCATGGCGGCTCGCACCCCTATCTCGTCAATGAATTCGTCGAGGCCGTGGCGCACGACCGCGTCCCGGCGATCAACGTCTGGGAGGCCGTCCGCTACATGGCGATGGGCGTGGCGGCGCACCAGTCGGCCTTGAAGGATGGCGAGACGGTGTCCGTGCCCGACTGGGGCGATGCCCCGGCCTAGTCGTACGGAAACCTTGGGGACAGACCCCTGGAAACCTTTGTCGCGACCTTTGTCGAAACCTTTGTCGAGCCATGGACAAGCCTTTGAATTGCAACCACTTGTCGAGAAGCTTGGGAGGGGAGGGGGGAGGGGAGGGACGAGCGTCTGCTCGTCCGTGCCCCTGTTTTCCGGGGGCGCGGGCGAGTGGGCGGGGGTGGCGAAACGCGGCGGGGACGCCGCGTCCACTTTGGATGCGGGGCGGGTGGCGTAGGGCGGACTCTGCCACCGTAATATTGAAGAAAAGTTCAATATTATGGAGTGGCGCAGGATATGGGGCGAGTGCGGAGCCTCGCGTTCCCAGGGTGGCGCCCTTCGCCAAGTTCAGGGCGAGTTGGGATGCCCTGACGGGCACACTACGAACAGTGGTGCGGGCCGGGGCGCACCGCGCCGGGCGCGGGCGAGTGGCGGCTCGCCGGGACGGCGTCGCCCTACCTCTGGGGCGCACCGCGCCGGGCGCGGGCGAGTGGCGGCTCGCCGGGACGGCGTCGCCCTACCTCTGGGGCGCCCTGAAGGGCGAGTGGGGCGAGTGCGGAGCCTCGCGTTCCCAGGGTGGGCGCCCTTCGCCAAGCTCAGGGCAAGTGGTGGGGGTGGCGAAGGCGGGCGAAGGGGCTGCCCTTGGGCTTGCCGTTGCATGACTGCTTTTCATGCTTGGACGAGGCTGACGAGGCTGACGAGGTTGACGTCGTAGCGAAGGCGGCGCAAAGCGACAAGCTCGCAATAGAAAGCCCCTGCGGATCTAGCCGCTAGCCGCTAGCCGCTGTTTTTGGGCTGACCCAAAAACGCCTACTCGTCCACGGTTTCGTCGCGCTGGTAGATGGGGAGCTGGCGGTAGGGGACGGTGAAGGCGAGGATGCACATGGCGGTCTGGTAGGGGATGCAGTTTTCTTCGTTGCGATTCCAGAAGCCTTCCGTCTTTTGGAGGGGAATCCAGGTGTCGTACATCCAGGCTTGGAACATCTGCCAGACTTCGCCGCCCATCTGGAAGAGGCCCTGCGAGGTGTAGTAGAGGCCGTAGAGGGCGCGGTGCTCATGCAGGAGCTTTGTGTAGTTGTTCTTGAGATAGGCGACGCCGCGCTGGGAGTCTTCGTCGTTGTGGCGACCGCAGAGCTCGAGGCAGAGGATGCCGGCGCCGGTCAGCGTGACGCCGTATTCCGAGGCGTTCTGGTAGCCGAAGTAGCCGTCGCGCTTGTTGTGGCTCCGCTTGACGTACCGCACGGCGCGGTCGATGGCTTCGTCGGGCACCGGGGCGCCGTTGAGGCGGGCGGAGCGGAGCGCCATGAGCGCCCAGCCGCTGCAGGACATGTCGCTGTCGGTCGAGTTGGGTTCGTAGCGCCAGCCGCCGGCGTGGTTGTCTGGCTTTTTGACCGCCTGGGCGTCGAGGATGAGGCGGACGGCGTCGGGGAGGATGTTGTCGATTTTCTCCTGTCGTTCGGGATCCGTCATGCCGGAGGTTTCGG
This sequence comes from Kiritimatiellia bacterium, assembly GCA_050942875.1. GTDB lineage: Bacteria > Verrucomicrobiota > Kiritimatiellia > RFP12 > UBA3636 > JAAZAI01. The sequence continues at coordinate 70,787 of JBMNOD010000003.1, read as the reverse complement.
AGAGGAAGAGGGTGGCGATGGAATGCGCGTACATTCTGCCGTTGTCGCGGCGGCCGAAGTAGGCGGCGTTTTGGATCGCCCCCACCTGCACGGGTTCCGCGCAGCCCAGGACGTAGTCGATGATGCGGTTGATGGTTTCCCCGTAGGGGCCTTCGCCGGGAAGATGGCCCGCCGAGAGGAACGCCAAGCCGGCGAGCGCCGGGATGGCGGCGGTCTGCCCATGGTTGGCCTGGTAGGAGCCTTGTTCGGTCAGCGTTTCGGCGAGGTAGTCGAGGCCGCGGTTGACGGATTCTTCGACGCGCGACTTCAATGCGGGATCCTGCGCAAGCTGGGCTTGCAAGGGGGCCGCCAGCAGGGCGAGCGCGGCGATGGGGACAAACAAAAGCCTATTCACGGGCATCCTCCTCTTCGGACAGCTTGCGGAAGTAGTCGCGGACGAGTTTGCGGTATTCGGGCGGGACGTCCTTCCAGCCTTCCGCCTCCGCCTCGCCGCTGTGGAAGCCGCGGAAGCGGAACCAGGACGGGAAGAGGCTCCGCTCGTCGGCATCAAGCAGGTCGTCCATTTCGAAAATCTCGCTCTCCGCCGTTTCGCTGGTGCCGCTCTTGGCGGGGTCGTCCGACTTTTCACCGCCTTTGATGCCGTCTTGCGGGTCGGCGGGATTCCCCTTTGACGGGTCTGCGCTTGTTGCGTCTTCCGTCGGTTCGGAGGGTCTCGACGGTTGCCGGGCGGGGTTTGCGCTGGGCATTTCGGCGAGGGGGATGTCGAGTTTCCCGGCGATGGCCCGGGCCTGGCGCTGCAAGGCGTCGGCGGCCGTTTCGACGGCGTCGTCGGCCTGTTGGCGGAGGGCTTCCTTTTGCGCTTCCCGTGCGGACTGGGTGGCGGTCATGGCGTTGGCGCTTCGCCGGGCCGCTTCCTGCTGTGCCTGGGCGGCGGCCTCCTGTGCCTGCCGGGCGGCTTGCGTCTGCTGCTGCGCCGCCTGTTGCGCTTGTTCGGCGCTTGTCGCCGCCTGCTGCGCCTGGTCCTGCATGGCCGGGTTGGCCTTGGCCTGCTCCGCAAGCGAGTCCGCATGCTTCCGGGCGTCCTGCGCCTGCTGCTCGGCGCGTTCGGCGTCGCGTCGCGCCTTGGCTGCGGCCTGTTGCGCATCGGTCGCCTGCTGGTGCGCCTGTTGTGCGGACGCCAGGGCGTCCGCCAATTCGGCGTCGGGTGGCATGGCGTCCATCCCGCGCATCATGCGCTCGAACGCCTCGGCTGCCTGGCGCTGCTGTTCCATCGCCTGGTCTTGAGCCTGGGCGGTCGCCCCGAGGTCGGCGCTTTCCTGTGCGGCATCTTGCCGTTCCAGGGCCTGTTGCTGCGCCTCGGCCGCGTCGCGGGCCGCTTGTTCGAGCTCTTGCATGGCCGCCAACTCCCGCCAGGCCTGCTGCGCCTCGAACATGGCTTCTTCGGCTTCTTCCGCATAGGACCGGGGATGACCTTCGGGCGTTTCGGGCATGTAGCCTCGGCGTTCGGCTTCGGCCTGCATTTGCGCCATCGACGCTTCGTGCTGGGCGTCTCGCGCCGCCTGCAACGCCTCGTCGAACGCCTCGTGCGCTTCGGCTTCGGCGGCGCGCGCTTGCTCGGGATTCTGCGTGGCGTCTTGCGCCGCTTTCTGCGCTTCCATGAATGCCGCCTGTTCGCGCATCGCGTCTTCCGTCTTTTCCTTTGCGGCCTCCTGGGCTTCTCGCGCGTCTGCCTGGGCTTGGCGAGGCGCTTCCGCTTGTCCCTCGGCCAGCGCCTGCTCGGCCTTCGCCTGCTCGGCCAGCGCCTGCTCGGCCTTCGCCTGCTCGGCCAGCGCCTGTTCCTGCGCTTGCAGGGCTTGGTCGAGCGCCTGCGCCTGCTGTTCGGCCGTGAATTCGGGTCGGGCGGCGTCCTTGAGCAAGCTCTCCGCTTGCGCCTGTGCCTGACGCGTCTGCTCCTGCGCTTCGGCGGCGGCGTCCATGGCGTCCGCCTCCGCTTCCGATGGCGCCGGTGTCTCCTGTCCCAGCTCTTGCGCCAGTTGCTCCAGAATCGGTTCCATCGCCTGCGAGGCCTTTTCCAGGGATTGCGCGGCCTGGTCGAGCGCGCGCTGCGCCTCGGCCTGGGCGGGCAGGGGGCTGGGTGCGTCGCGCTGCGGCGTCGGTTCCTGCTGTGCCTGGGTGGCTGCGTCCTGCGCTTCCGCGGCGGCGTCTTCCGCCTGCGCCTGCGCGATTTCGGCCTGGGCCTGGGCTTCGGCGGCCTTTGCCTCGGCGGCTTCACGCTGCCGTTCGGCGTTTTCCGCTGCCTGCTCCTGCGCTTCCGCGAGCGCGTCTTTGGCGAGCGCGGCGGCTTCCTGGGCCTGGCGCGCGGCTTCGGCGAGTTGTTCGCCTGCTTCTTGAGCCTGGGCCTGCTGTTCCGCCGCCGCCTCGGGCTCCGCGGGAGCCTCCTCCTTCTGAATCGACTCCATCGCCTCGGCGGCTTCTTTGGCGAGCTCTGCGGCTTCCTGTGCCTTGGCCGCCGCCTCGGCCGCTTTGCCGGCCGAGTCCTGCATGGCTTCCGCGACGGTTTTGTCGGCTTCCTTCGCCGCCTGGTCGGCGGTCTTCCGCGCGTCCTTGGCCGCCTGCTTGGCTTCCTTGGCGGCTTGTTTCGCCGCATCGACGAAATCCTGCGCCTTGGCCGCGTCGTCGGGCGCCTGCTCCCGCATGGCCTGGCGAACGGCTTCCTTGGCCGCTTCCGCTTCTGTCCGCGCTTGTTCGGCGCGTTCCTTGGCGGTCTCTTCGCGCGCGCGGCTTTGCTCCGCCGTCTTTTCCGCTTCGCGGGCTTCTTTGGCGAGGGCGTCCGCCTGTTTTTGCGCGGTGGCGGGGTCGGGCTTGGCGGTTGGCGCGGGCGTCATCCGCTCGCCGGCCTCGGCGGCTTGCTGCGTCGCCTTTTCGAGGGCGCGGGCGGCGTCCTCCGTCAGTTTCGCGGCGCGTTCCGTCGGCTGTCCCCAGTCGCGGAGGCTTTCCTGGATTTCGCGTGTCCTGGCTTCGAGCTCCTGGGCGCGGCGGGCGAGGTCTTCCTGGCGGGCGTGGGCGACTTCCTCCGGCGCGGCCTGCTGTTCGGCCTGCGGCGCGTCTTCTGCGAGGGTCTTGGCGGCGGCGTCGCGCCGGTCGGGGTCGGCGAGGGCTTCGGTCTGCTTGCGGAGCCGTTCTTGTTCGGCGGCGAGACGCGCGGCTTCGGACCTGGCTTCGTCGAGCTCCTGCTTGCGGGCTTCCAGAAGCGCCTTCCTGGTCTCGGGGTCGCTTTCAAGCAGATCCTTCAATTTGCGGCGGATTGCGTCCTGCTCCTTGATCGCCTCGTCCATCTCCTGCTTTTTCTCCCATTCGTCGGCCTTGCCGGCGAGGGCGGCTTCCTTCATGGCGAGTTCGTCGAGATCGACGAGCCGCTTGAGCTCTTCGGCGAATTCCTTGTTGCGCTCCCGGAGCTCGCGGAACGCTTCAGCCGCCTGCTTCAGCTTCTCCTGGAGCGCCTGGATTTGCTCGGGGACGTCCTGCTTCTCGGCGAGCATGGCGAGGTCTGCCTGGCGGGAGGCGGCGTCGAGGTTCTCCCTGGCGGTTTTCGCCAAGTCCTTGGCGACGGGGGCGAGGAGGCTCTCCTTTGCTTCGGCGGCCGTCTTTTGCGCGAGATCTTCGGCCTCCCGCAGCTTGTCCTGGACGGACTCAAGCGCGTCGAGCGGGTCGCTCGCCGCCTTGTCGTCCTGCTGCTTCGCCTGCATCGCGTCGGCTTCCTTGCGCGATTGTTCAAGCAGCTGATCGACTTCGTCGAGCGTCTTTTCGATTTTCGCGCTTTGTTCCTGGGCGACTTGGGCGGCGAGCGAGGCCGCTCCCGAGTTGAGCACCACGACCACTTCTTCCGAGAACGTCTTCTGGGGGCCGTCGAGGTAGTCGGGCATGTTGTCGGAGACGTGGACGCGGAAGCGGACCTGGCGCGCTTCCGCGAGCGGGAGGCGGCTCAGCTCGATGGGGACGTCGGCCGTCCAGACTTGCGGGTCGGCCGTGGCGTCGAGCGTGGCGATGGGGACGCTTTCGTGGAAGGGCTGGTTGTCGAGCGCCCATTCGAGGGTGGGCGAGACGATGGCGAAATCGTCGGACATGAGGCAGTTGAGCGTGAGGCTCGCAAAGCGGGGGAGTTCGAGGCGGCGCGCCTCCGGGGCGACGATGACGATCTGCGGGGGGGCGTCGCGGTGGATGTGCATCGTGTGCAGGACGGGGTGGTTGGTGTGGCCGTAGGCGTCCTTGAGCAGGATGGCCCAGTTGCGGTCGCCGCCGTCGGTGAGCGTGGCGGACCACTGGCCGCCTTTGCGAACGGCGGTTTTCTGCACGCGGAGGCCGTCGAATCGCAGCTCGGCCTGCATGGGTGCGCGGTTGTATTGCGCCGTCCAGGTCAGGCGCGTGCCGACGGGCGCGGAGAGGTTGTGCAGCGAATTGGTCAGCAGAACGTCCGCGCGGCCGGTGTAGGCCGGGAATGCCATTTGGAGATGGATGCTCGTCGTGTCCGGCCGGTGGATGGCCTGCACGTCGTAGTGGCGCGTGACGGCGAAGCCGGCCACGATGCGGTATTGGAAGGACGTGTTGATGACGGGGACGAGGTGGCGGAAGATGCGCGAGCCGTCGGGTCTCGTCTCGACGTGGCTCATGCGCTCGATGGTTTCCTTCGGGTTCTTGCCGGGGGGCGAGAAGCGGATGAACGGCTGGCTGTCGAGCGAGGGCGAGACGACGACGGTGATTTCGAGCGGCGAGCCGAGGAGGCAATGCGCGTCTCCCGGCGCGACGCCGAGCATGCCGGCGTAGAAGTTGCTCACTTCGGCGAAGGGCGCGAGCGCGCGCAGGAAGAGGCGTCCGGCGGGGCGGGGGCTGATGACGAAGAGCGTCGCGAGCACGGTCGTCGCGGCGATGGCCGCGACGAGGCGCGGCTTGACGGTGCGCAGCGTGAACTCCTGCTCCACGTCGAGGGTCTCGACGTCGGCGCAGGCGCTTTCGAGCACGGCGGCGAAGAGGCTTGCCGACCCGATGAACCGCTGGTCGCCGCCGAGCAGATCGACGACGGTGGAGAGGCGTTCCTCGAGGTCGGGGCGGCGGCGTTCGATGATGCGGGCGATGCGCACGGGTGTGACGGGGCGCGAGAGGGGGATGACGATGCGGCGCATCGCGGTGATGAGCGTGACGGTCAGCGCGGCTCCCGAGAGCAGGTAGCGCCAGGCGTCGTCGAGGATCACGGTCGTGGCGTCCACGGCCATGACGACGAGCAGCGCCACCAGGGCGGTGGCCACGGTGGCGAGCGAGCCGCGCAGCAGGATGATGCGGCGGATGCGCTGGACGACGCGCCGCAGGGCGCCGGCCAGGGTGTCGGGCAGGGCGGAGAATTGTATGTGCGACGTGCGTCGGCGGGGTCCGGGCTTGCTCATGTCAGCCCTCCTTTCTTGCGGAGCAGCCATTCGGCCGTGAGCGCCGCGAGGACGATGGCGAAAATCCAGGGCGAGCACCAGAGCGGGATTTCGAGCGTCTCGACGACGACGCGGCTGGGTTCGCCGAACTCGGCTTCGAGGACGCCCGCTTCGACGGGCGAGACGGTCTTGCCGCCGGACTGCGTGGCGAGCGCGCGGGGGACGCGCTCGTCGGCGGTCACGTGCGCGGCCTCCTTCGGCTGGCGCGCCGTGAGCACGGAGAAGACGCAGTCGAGGTTGTCGGGCAGGTGTTCGCCGAGGATGCCGCCCAGGCCGGGCACGTCGAGCTTGACGTGGTAGGAGCCGGGGTCGAACCGCTGGTTCAGCGTGCCTTCGTAGAGGCCGCTGGAGCCGGCTTGGTGGGTCAGTTCGATGCGGGCGACTTCGTCGTTTTGTTCGTTGGAGAGAATCGCCAGCGGCTTGAGGTTGGCCAGCGGCGTGAACGAGGCGTCGGCAAGCCGTGCGCGGATGCGCACGGGCTCGTCGGGCGTGTAGGTGATGTGGTCGGTGCCCATGCGGGCGTAGGCGTTGCCGGCGCGAAGCTGCTCGCCGGCGGCCCACCGCATGATTTGGCCCCAGAAGCGATGGTGGTGCGTGTCGCCGATCTGGTAGCGCAGGCGCCAGGTCTGGTCGGTGAGGAGCATGAGCACCTTGCCCATGCCGTAGGGCTGGGCGACGACGAGCGCCTGGCGCATCTCCTGGCGGCGGAGCTCGGCGAACGCCGCGACGGCGGCTTCGGGCGAGGCGGCGGCGTCGGCGTCGAGCGTGAACGTCTCGTCGGCGGCCGGCTCGTCGGGCGCGGCCACGGCGAGGATTTCGGCGCCGGGCTTGACCTCCTCGACGGGCAGGCGCCAGCGCCACAGCGGCTGGGCCTTCCAGAGCGCCTCGTTTTCCATCTGGCTTGTGGAGAGGCTCATGATTTCGTGGGAGCGCCCGGCGGTCGTCATGGCGACGCGGAATGCGGCCTCGGGGGGCGGGGGCGAAGCCCCGCCCGTACGAGAATGGGGGCCGATGGGCAGCATGGCCTGGAAGGCCGGGTTTTCGATGGCGAAGGGCATCGACCGCGGCCCGGCGATGCAGACGAGCGTGGCGCCGCGGGTCTCCACGCAGTGCTGGATGGACTTGACGGCCTGCTCGTCGAGGACCGTTTCGTCGAGGTCGCCGAGGATGATGACGTCGAACTTGCGCCATTCTTCCAGCGAGACGGGGAGCGCCGAGGCTTCGGCGTCGCCGAACTCGCGCGAGGCGGAGGCGGGCGGGACGGGGTCCTTGGGGCCGAGGTCGCGGATGGTGTCGGGCTCCGAGAGGACGTATTGCAGGTGGATGGACTTGTCGCGCCCGTAGAAGAGGTTGCGCAGGTAGCGGAACTCCCAGCGCGGTCGGCGGTCGGCGATCAGGACGTGCGTGCGGTTGTCGGACACCGCGATGTCCATCGGCCACGTGTTGTTTTCGTGGAGGGCTTCGCGCGGGTCGGGCTCGATTTTCAGCTCGTAGCGGTAGGTGCCGCGAACGTCGGGCATGTCTTCGAGGCGGATTTCCTCCTGCCAGTCGATGCCTTCGACGGCGATGTCCTGGGTGGCGACGGTCTCGCCGTCGCGCAGCAGCGCGACTTGCGACTTGACGCCGTTGGCGCCCGTGGCGGTCAGGACGGCGTTGACGCGGACGCGGTCGCCGAGGAAGACGGATTCGCGGGAGCGGACGGAGTCGATGGCAAAGTCGAAGGGCGTCCGCGTGCCGCCGACGAGGATGGTGGAGACGGGCGTCTGCGTCTGGCCGAGGGCGCGGGCGACGGCCTCGACGCCTGCGGCGCCGGTGTGGCGTCCGTCGGTGAGCATCAGCAGGCCGGCGCGCTCTTCGGAGGGGATTTCCTGGATGAGCTTTTCGATGGCGCAGGTGAAGTCCGTCTCCGAGCGCGCGGCGACGACGGCGGGCGTGACATTGGTCGTCGTCGCGCCGCCGGGGGTGGCGAGCCACGCGGCGGGGTCGGCGATGCGGAGCGGGGCGCTGGCGAAGCTGTAGAAGTCGAGGTCGTAGCGGCGTCCGAGACGTTCGGCGAGCGAGGGGACGCCCTTCTCGGGGTTGCCGGCGAGGATTCGGCGGGCGAGCTCGATGCGGGAGGTGGCGCAGGCGTTGGAGATGGACTGGCGCATGGCCTCGTCGAACGAGGCCTTGAGCAGGATGTCCGCGGCGAGCCGGGCTTCCGGCAGGCGGGCCTGGAGCGCGTCGAGGGCGTCGCGCGCGGCCTTGAGGTCGGTCGTGACGTCACGTGCGGGGGCGTTGTCGGTGGCAGGGTCGCCGGAGGTGCGCACGCTGGCGAGCGTCTTCAGGGCGGGGGCGACCTGGTTGGTCAGCAGGTGCTGGAAGGACGCGAGCCGGTCGTGGTCGGCGCGGAGGCTCTGCGGCATGGGGTCGGGGGCGGGGAGGGCGGCGAGCGCCTGGCCGAGGCCGTCGGCCCAGCGGGCGGCGGCGCCGGCGTCGTCGTCGAGCGCGGCGTCTTGCGTGATGGACTCGGCGGACTCCGGCGCGGCGAGGCGTTCGGCCCAGTAGGCGAGGCGGGTGCGGAAGACCTGGTTTGTGGCGGCCGCGAGGCGCAGCGGCCGTTGCGCGGCGGGCAGTTCGCCGATGGCCTGCGCCATGTCGAGCTGTTCGGACTCCGTCCAGAACGTGTCGGGCCGGTGCATCGACTGCGAGTCGTCCACGAGCACGACGACGCGGCGGCGGATGCGGCGCTGCTTTTCGCGCTGGAGGACGGGCTGCACGAGCATGAAGCACACGGCGGCCACGGCGACGAGCCGCAGCAGGAGAATGGTGCGGCGCAGTCCGGGGCTGCAGAGCATTCGCTCGTGATGGTAGATGAAGATGGTGGCTTCGCAGGCGATGGCGCTGAGCATCGCGAGACCCCAGAGCGGCCAGGGCGACGCGATGAAGACGAGGCGCGCGGCGAGCTGCAAGAGCAGCCAGAACGCCATCCCGGCGACCGGGAAGGCGACGAGAAAACGAAAGCCCGGCCCGCGCTTCTGTCGGATGAACGTCAGGTGCAGTGCCGCCCAGACGCCGGTGACGAGGATGGCGGCGACGGCCAGCCAGAACAGCGGGAGCGAGGCGGGGAGCAAGTCGGTGCGAATCGTGTTGTTCATGGTTTCTCGTTCGCCTCCGTGCGCTTGCCGCGGTTGCGAAGGGCCTCGAGCTGCTTCTGGAACGGCTCCGGGGCTCTTGCGGTCTTGTCGAACTCGACTTCCTCTTCCTGGCCCGTGCGGCGCTGGATGGCGATCCAGCGCGAGAGCAGCAGCTCGAGGAGGAGGAAGAGCAGGGCGGCGCCGGCGATCGGGCGCCAGATTTCGCGCCCGAAGCGCTTGCCGCGCAAGGCGGTCGAAATTTCGTCCGGCTTTGTCGCCACGTCCAGGTCGATGAAGCGGCGCAGGAAGGCCAGCGCTTCGGGGCTGGCGGTCGTCAGGTCGCTTTCGGCGATGCCGGCGCGCACGACGAAGGGGATGGCGCCGGACGGGCTGAGGAAGGGTTTGAGCAGCTCGGCCAGGCTTTCCACGCTCGTCGCCTCGTAGAGGCCGGGTTCGAGATTGGCCCTCACCTGGAGCGCCAGCCCGTCGGCGTTGTGGACGTACTGCGCGGGAATGGCGTTGGTGGAGCCGCTTGCGGGATGGATCTCGGTCGGCTGGACGAGGATGCTGGAGTCGATTTCGGACGGAATCGCGGGGCGGAGCACGTTGGAGGGGACGTCGCCGGTGCGCCCGCCCGCGCCGCCGTACACGAGCCGGACGTTGGCGTTGCCTTGGTGCTCCTGGTAGTCGACGCGGATGTCGCATGCCACGCCTGCCTGGAGCGACTGTTTTTCAGATCCCGGCTTGCCGTTGACCCAGACGGCGCCAAAGTCGTCGGCTTCGACGGCGAAGTTGTATTCGCCGGTCTCCTGCGGGACGAACGAGCCGATCCACCGGATCGAGAAGCGGTCGCTGGGGATGCCGGAGAGCGGCGCCTTGCTGCGCCAGTCGAAGGCGATGTTCGGATCGACGCGGAGGCGCTCGCGGCCCTTGAAGTCGGGCGCGGGGTAGTAGTGGCCGACGAGCCCGAGGGCGCCGCCTGCGCCGACGAGGAGCCCGCCTGGGGAGAGCATGAGCAGCGGGGACGGGCTGGGGTCGAGGTTGAGCTCGGCCGTGGCGGGGTTGGCCAGGGCGTAGGCGATTTCGTGGACGAGCGGGAGGAACGACTGGAGCGAGGGCAGGTTGGAGAGCGAGGCGTCGAGCGGGAGCGCCGTGGTCGCCACCGTGCCACGCCCGAGGCGGCGGACGGCGAGGAACGGGTCGCCGGTCGTCAAGGCGCCTTCGACGCGCTCCGGATGCATGGCGGCGTCCATTTGCCACCAGCCGGCGACGATGGCGCGCTTGAGGTCGTTTTGCGCCTGGAGATTGCGCAGCGTCCGCCCGACGAACGTCTCCGGGTCGAGCGAGGGGCGGCGCCGGCTGCGGCGCTCGGTGGCGAAGGTCTTGAGCGGAAGCGGGAGCGCCGATTCGCCGCGCCAGGTCCAGTCGTTGTAGAACTCGGGCGCGACGCGTCCGCCGGGCGCGACGAGCAGGCCGCCGCCGCTGGCGACGAACTGCGCGATGCGATCGGCGACGTCTTTCGGGAGCTGGGGCACGTCGGCGAGGACGATGACGGCGCAGTCCTGGAAGGAGGCGCGGCGCGCCACGGCGGCGGCGGATTCGACCTTGGGGGCGACGAGGAAGGCGCTGCGCTCCGCCGCGCCGTCGGCGGCCAGGTGCTGGACTTCCGGTCGGAGCGCGGCCTTGAGGAAGCCGGTCGTCTGCTTGTTGAGGCGGGCGCCGGCGTTGGCTTCGACGAGCAGCACGTCGAGCGTGCCGACGACCTGGACGACGCGCTGGGCGGTGTCGTCGAGGGCGATGTCGTCGCGCGCGTCGAGGGTGGCCGTGAGAATCTCGGTGCCGGCCCGGGCGAAGCGATGGCGGAATTCGACGACGCGGCTCGCGCCGGGGGTGATTTGGCCGATGGCGTGGTTGACGAGGTGGTGGCCTTCGACGTCGAGCGCGAGGTGGTCGGGCGTGACGGATTCCTTGCCGGTGTTTTTGAGCGTGACCTGGATCGTGGTCTCGCGGTCGGTGCCGACGATGGCGCGCCCGGGCGCGATGTCCTCGACGGCGAGGTTGCGCAGGGACGTGGGGATCTCGAGCGTGCGCCAGAGGATGCGCGGCGGGTCGGGGAGCTGGGACAGGATGGCCTTGACGACGTTCCAGCGCGTTTCATCGCCGGCGGCCCAGCCCGCCGCCTGGCCGTCGCCATAGACGACGATTTGCTTGGCGCGGTTGTCGCCTTCCGCGAGCAGGGCGGCCGCGGCGGCGAGCGCGGCGGGCACGTCGAGCGTGCCGGCCGCGGGGCGGACGGTCTCAAGCGCCTTGAAGAGCGGACGCCGGTCGGTGAGGGGCGCGGGGGTGAGGCGGCGGGGCAGGGGGCCGCCCTGGATGATGCCGAAGGCGATGCCGCGGTCCGCCGTGCGGATGTCCGTCTCGATTTCCTTGAGGATGCGGGCGTGGTTGCTGACGCCGTCGCGGGTCATGCCCATCGAGGCGGAGCAGTCGATGATGATGGCCACGTCGCGCGACGTGCCGCGACCGAGGCGGCCGAGGCCGACGTGCCGTTCGAAGGCGATGGCGCCGGCGATGAGCAGCGCGGAGGAGAAGGCGGCGGCCAGCAGGGTGAAGCGCCAGCGGCGGTAGGGCCACAGCGCGAAGGCGGCGCCGAACGTCGTCACGGCCACGAAGACGAGCGGGAGCACGACGGCCCACGGGAGCCGGGACTGCGCCTGGATGAAGGGGCGCGCGAGCGCGAGCGCGACGAGCGCGACGACGAGGCAGCGGCAGACGAGCAGGAGCGTCTCCTCCAGGAGGAGCCGCCGCCGCCGCTTCATGAGCGAATCGCGCAGGAACTGGAAGGCGCCCCAGTCAACCGTGCGCGCCGTTCGACGATTGAACAGGTGGATGAGAATCGGCACCGCGATTCCCGCCAAACCCGCCAGCATCAAGGGGACGACAAATTCCATGGGAAGTCCTTCGGGTTCAGCCCTGGCCCGTGCGCCGCCGCGTCAGGTAGGCGGAGAGGGCCTGGTCGAACGGCGTGGCCGTGTTCATGGCGACGTAGTCCGCGCCGATGCGGCCGCAACCGTTCTTGATGATCTGGAGGAAGTGGCGAAGATGCTCGAGGTAGCTTGAGCGCAGCGCCTTCGGATCCGTCTGGATGTCCGCGCCGTTTTCCAGGTTCCGGAACCGGGTGAACTGGTCGAAGGGGAACGTCAGCTCTTCGTCGGCCAGGACGTGCAGCACGACGACCTCGTGCCGCCGATGGCGGAAGTGGTGGAGGGCGTTGACGATCCGCTCGGGATCGTCGAAGAGGTCGCTGAGGATGACGACGAGGCCGCGCCGCGGGATGCGCTCGGCGATGTCGTGGAAGATGTCCGCGATGGCGGTCTCCCCGCCGGCCTGGGTGGCGTCGAGCGTTTCGAGGATGGCGCGGATCTGGCTGGTGCGGGCGCGGGCGGGGATGTAGGTGCGGATGGCCGTGTCGAAGGTGACGAGCCCGACGGCGTCCTGCTGGCCGATGAGGAGGTACGAGAGGATTGCCGCGAGGTACTGGGCGTATTCGAGCTTGGAGCACGGCGTTTTTTCGACGGCCGCCGCCGCCTCGCCGCGATAGTTCATCGAGCCGGAGGTGTCGACGAGGATCGTCGCGCGGAGGTTCGTCTCCTCGACATATTGTTTGATGTAGCTGCGGTCGGTGCGAGCCAGGACCTGCCAGTCGAGGTTGCGCAAGTCGTCTCCGGGCGTGTACTGGCGGTGCTCCGCAAATTCGATTGAAAAGCCCTTGTGCGGCGACTTGTGGCGCCCGGCGACGAACCCCTGCATGACGCCGCGGGAGATGAACTCCATCGAGGCGAGCGTCGTCGTCGTCGAAGGCGGCAGCCAGCGCATGTAGGCGGGCTTCTGGAGGGAACGGCGGAAATCCACGGCGCAAGACCTAGATGTCCAGGTCGTCCTTGGGCTTGAAGATCGCGAGCAGCTCCTCGACGATCGCGTCGCTCGTGACCCCGGCGGATTCCGCGTTGAAGGTGGGGATGACGCGATGGCGCAGGACCGGCATCGCCACGGCCGTGACGTCCATCGTCGAGGCGTACAGCCGCCCGTGCAGAATGGCGCGCGCCTTGGCCGCGGTGATCAAGGCGATGCCGGCGCGCGGGCCGGCCCCCCAACTGACCATTTCGCGGATGAAGTCCGACGCGCCTTCTTCCTTCGGGCGCGTCGCGCGCACGAGTTGCGTGGCGTAGTCGATGACGTGGTCGGCCACCGGCACGCGGCGGACGACCTTTTGAAGCTGGAGCACGCGCTGGGCGTCGAGGATTTTTTCGAGCTGGGGCGGCTCGCTGCCGGTGACCTGCCGGATGATGGCCTTCTCCTCGTCCTCGGACGGGTAGCTCACGACGATGTTGAACATGAAGCGGTCGAGCTGGGCTTCGGGCAGCGGGTACGTGCCCTCCTGTTCGATGGGGTTCTGCGTGGCGAGCACGAAGAACGGCGACGGAAGCGCGTAGGACTCCGTGCCGATGGTGACGTGGTTCTCCTGCATCGCCTCGAGGAGCGCGGCCTGGGTCTTGGGCGGCGTGCGGTTGATCTCGTCGGCCAGGATCATGTTCGCGAACACGGATCCCTTGACGAAGCGGAAGAAGCGCCTGCCGGTTTCCTTGTCCTCTTCCATCACGTTCGTGCCCGTGATGTCCGACGGCATCAGGTCCGGGGTGAACTGGATGCGCTTGAACTGCAATTCGAGCAATTGGGCCAGCGTGCTGACCAGCAGCGTCTTGGCCAAACCGGGTACTCCAACAAGCAGGGCGTGCCCGCGACTGAATACAGCAGTAAGCACCTCCTCGACGACCTTCTCCTGGCCGATGATCACGCGCCCGAGTTCGCTGCGCATCTTCACATAAGCCTGATTCAGAGCCTCAACCAACGCGACATCGTCGTCCGGCAACTTGGCCATTTCCTTCTGCATAACGTAAAATTCCCCTTATTAAAAAAAACTTGCTTGCCTTGTAAGCACGAACTATGCCACGCCTTTTTAGGATTTTTGGGGACAGACCCCGAAAACCAATGGGCGAACCATCCACCGGAACGCTGGAGCCCGCCGTCCCCGGCGGGGCCGTTCGCCATCCTGTGGAGTTTAGGGGACAGACCCGAAAAAAGGGCGGGGACGAAGCCCCGCCCCTACGAGATTCGGGGAAGGTTGAAAGGGGCAATCTCGTCCCGCCCGTGCTTGCCCCGCGAAAAGCGCGCTTGAATTGCGGGTTGGACAAGGGTATAGTTTACGAAAGGCGGCGGGGAATCCCTCGACGGGAAGTAACGTTTTGGAACCGGCTGCGTATGAAGGGTGTAAACCAGCAAGGGAAGGCAGCTCCTTGAAGACCAATCAAACAACGTCGGTGGATCCGCGGCGCGGATGGCTCGAACAGGTCGTGGACCGGTTCGAGGGTTCGCTCCTGCGCTACGCCGTCGGCATCGTTCGGGATCACGCGCTGGCCCAGGACGCCGTCCAGGAGGCGTTCGTCGCGCTCGCCTCGCAATGGCATCGCGGCCAGGCGCCGGCGCCGGGCGATCATTTGCGGAACTGGCTCTACAAGGTGACGTACAACAAGGCGGTTTCGATTCTTCGCGCCGAGCAGGCCCGCGCCCGCGCCCACGAGGGCTTCGCCCGCGAGGCGGCCGTCGAGGGCGCCGGCGCCGGCGGCGGGGATTCCGAGATCTCGCGCGAGGCGAAGCTGCAGGCGCTCGCGGAGTCGCTCGACGCGCTGATTCCGTCGCGCCGGCGGGTGCTGCTGCTGAGGCTCCAGCAGGGGCTCAGCCACGCCAGCATCGCCGAGATCACCGGCTACAGCGTGCCGCATTGCCGGAAGCTGCTCCACGAGGCTGTCAAAATCCTGAACGCCGAGATCGCGAAACGGCTCCACTCCCAGGAGGACATGCGCCATGAATGAAGAACGCGACTACACGGAGCTGGCGGAACTCCTCAAGCAACTCCCCGCACCGACGCGCCTCGACGAGGTGCGCCGACACGCCGTTTTCGCGGCGCTCCCCGACGGGCGCGCGCCGCGCCGAATCCTGTTCGTCCTTGCCAAGGTCGTCCAGTATGCCGCCGTGATCGTTCTGGTTCTCGGGGTGATCGCCGGTCTCGTCATTCCCAGTTTTGTCACGAAACGGGCGGTTTACGTTGAAAAAAAACCCGCCGACATCGTTGCGATGAGCGGGCAAATGGCTGTCAAAGGCAATGTCGCCTATTGCGTGCCGCCGTGGCATGAGGAGCCGGCTCTGGAGGGATGCTTTGATTATGAAACGGAGCCGCCGGATGGCATGTTGATGTATTCTCCGATCGATGACGAACCTGCGCCGTCGCCGTCGGCGGCCCCGGCGCCTGCCGACGCGCCGATGTTGACGCCGTCGCCTCGGCCTGAGCGCTTGGAGTCGGTCGCAACGCTCAAAAGCCCGATTGTCATGCGGGGCATCGTGGGCGCGAGCTCCCCCGGGCATCGTGGCAGAGCACCCGAGCGTGTGCCTCGCGAAGCGTCGCTGCCGTCGCCTGGTGACGCGGGCGTTTCGGCTCCACCTCCGCCCACGCCGGAGGAGGAGTCAAGAAGCTCGATTGTCATGCCGGGCATCGTGGGCGCGCGCTCCTCCGGGCATCATCGCGAAGCGTTGAAGGGTGCGGATGATTCGGCGGCAGGTTCTTTTGGCGAGTCGCTGGGCGGGGGGATGGCGGCCGAGGCCGACGGCAAAGCCGTCGCCGACGATTCGGAGTCATTCTTGTCCGCGCTCGGAGCCGAGTGGCCTAAAGGCCCTGATGGCAGTCCTGCAGCTCTCGGTGGTGAGCTTCGTGAATCCAAGGCTGAATCGCAGGACGATGAAACCCGGCAACGCAGGCAATCCGCAGTCGACCAGGCCGCCTTGGGACTGGCGAGGCTGGATGGACTCAAATCCGACCTCTTGGACGAACCTCGGAGGCGCTTGGAGTCCACCGAAACCGGCCCGTTCACGCTCGTTCCGACGGCGGAGCGTCCGCTGTCCACGTTCGGGCTTGACGTGGATTCGGCGGGGTATTCGCGCGCGGTCGCGTTGATCGACGCGGGGTCGCGGCCTGTGGCGTCCACGATCCGCCAGGAGGAGTTCGTCAATGCGTTCGACTACGGCGATTTGGCGCCTGCGGAAGCGACCTTCCGCGTGTACCTTGAGGGCGCGGCCTCGCCGTTCCGCCCCGGGCGGCACTTGCTGCGGGTCGGCGTGAAGGGGCGGCGGCTGGGGCGCGAGGAGCAGCGTCCGCTCCGGCTGACGATCCTCCTCGACGCGTCGGGCTCGATGGACACGCCCGAGCGGATGGCGCTGGCGAAGCGGGCGATCGAGGCGCTGCTGGCGAAGCTGGCGCCCGCGGACGCCGTGACGCTGCTGACGTGCTCGGACAAGACGCGCAAGGTCTTCTCCTTGAGCGGGTGGGATCGCCCGGAAATCGTGAAGCAGGCGTGCGACGAGCTGGCCGCGATCCGCTGCCAGGGCGCGACGAACCTGGAGGACGGCATCGTCCGGGCGTTCGAGTCGGCCGCGGCGGACTTCGGCCCGAAGGCGGAGAACCGGGTCGTGATCCTCTCCGACGGCATTGCGAACCTCGGGAGCGCGAACGCGGAGGAAATCCTCGGCAAGGTCGCCGCGTACCGCGACCGCGGCATCAGTTGCTCGGTCGTCGGCGTGGGGCGGAGCACGTACAACGACGCGCTGCTGGAGGCGATGGCCAATCGCGGCAACGGGCAGTACCGGTTCCTGGATTCCGAGGCGGCCATCCACGAGAGCTTCGTGGAGGATTTGCAGGCGTCGTTCAACACGATCGCGTCCGACGTGAAGATCCAGGTCGAGTGGAACGGCGCCGCCGTGAAGGCGTACCGTTCCCACGGCTACGACAGCCGCGCGCTGCGCGACGAGCAGTTTCGCGACGATTCGGTGGACGCGGGCGAAGTGGGGTCGGGGCAGGGCGTGACGGTCGTTTACGAGATGCTGCTGGAGGAGGGGCTGAAGCCGTCCGCGTCGCTCGGCACCGTGCGCATCCGCTACCGCCGCATCGACACCGGCGCGGTGGAGGAGATCGAGGCGCCGATCGCGGCGGAGGCGGTGCAGGGCGATTTCGCCCGGACGCGTCCGCAGTTCCGGCTGGCGTGCGCCGTGGCGGAGTTCGCGACGACGCTCAAGCACGTGCCGCCGGCGGGGCAGGCGAACGCGCTGCGGCGCGTCGCCGTTGAAGCCGGGCGCGTGGCGGCCGAGCTGGACCACGACGCACCGGCCCGCGGCTTCGCGGAGACGGTGGGGAAGCTGATGGGGTTGGGGTTGTGAGAGAGGGTTTGATCAGTCGGATCAGACCGATCAGACCGATCAGTCCGATCAGTCCGATCAGTCCGATCAGGCGGATCAGTCCGATCAGGCGGATTATTAAAAGGAGCATGACATGAAGGCAATCAAGCAAATCATCACAAGCGTTTTGGCCCTGGTCGTGGGCGTGGCGGCGAACGGGGCGCCGGTGGCGACGGTGTCGGGGCTGCACCTCGAGGGCGAGGTGAAGGACGGCATGCTCCAGGCGAGCGTGGCCTTCCGGCTCGACAATGTGAAGCCCGGCGGCTCCGTCCCCGTCCTGGGGGGCGGCGTGGCGATCGTCTCGAAGACGCTGCCGGCGGGCATGAAGCTGCTGCCGCCCGCGGCCGACGGCTTGTACCGGATCGCGGCGGAGCCTTCCTTCTGGGGGCGCGGGCGCTCGGGGGACGTGGAACTGGCGTTCACGACGGCCAGGGGCGAGGGCGTGACGCTCGACCTGCCCGTGGCGACGGTGCGGACGTTCGAGATCCGCGTCAATCCGCAGGAGTGGGATGTGTCGGTGGCGCATGCCGGCAACCTGGAGGCCGTGCAGACCGACGGCCCGCCGCCGGCGCGCGTCATCAGGGGCAACCTGCCGGCGGGGCGTCCGGTCGAGGTGCGCTGGCGTTCGGCGGCGATGCGCTTCCAGCGCACCGACGCGATCGTCTCCTGCCGCGCCGAGACGACGTCGCTCGTCGCGCCGGGCGTCATCCGGCACACGTCGGTCTTCACCTACAAGATCACGCAAGGCACGGTGCGCCGCTATGCGTTCCGCGTGCCGAAGCAGGTGAACATCGTGAGCACGGACGCCGATTTCAATTTGCTCAAGCAGGAGGTCGGCGAGTCCGATTCGCCGGCCTATTCGACGCTGACGCTCACGCCGCAGGTGGAGAGCGCGGGGGCGCGGATCACGCTCGTGTACGAGGATGCGCTGCCGGCCTTCCCGTGCAAGACGGTGATCGAGCCGGTCGCGCCGGTGGGCGTGCTGCGCACGGAGGGGCTGCTGACGGTCGTGCCGTCGGGCGCGATCCGCATCCAGCCGGGGGCGATGACGAACTTGCTGCAGACGGCCGCCGCCGCGTCGGCGGCGTCGGCCTCGGCGCTCTCCGGCGGCGGCGCCTACCGCTACACCGCCACGCCATGCTCGCTCGAGGTCGGGCTGGAGGACATCGTCACGGCGGTCCATTCCGAGAACACGGTCGTCGTGCGCGTCGAGGACGCCTTGGCGAGCGTCGAGGCGCTGCTGCAGCTTGATTTGCGCGACGCGCCCGCCGACCAGGTCGTCGCCATGATCGGCAAGGCCGAGGGCTGGACGATCACGTCGGCGTCGGGGCGCGGCGTCGCCGATGGCGACATCGAGCAGCGCAAGCTCGACGACGGCGCGCTTGCGGTGACGATCCCGTTCCGCAAGCCGGTGGCGGGCATGATGAAGGTGGTGCTGAAGATGGAGCGCCGGATCGACACGGCCGCGCCCGGCACGCTGGCCGTGCCCGAGATCGCCGTGCAGGACGCCGTCGTGCAAAACGGCTACGTCATCGCGGCGGCGTCGCAGGGCATCCAGCTTGCGCCGGAGGGCGTGGCGAACCTCTCCGAAATCCACGCCGCCTCGACGCCGCTGAACGTCCCGGGGGCGCAGCTCGCGTTCCGCTTCCGCGGCGACGCCTGGTCGGTCGCCCTCGGCTACACGCGGGCGAAGACGGCGATTCACTCCGAGCTCTTCCACCTTGTTTCGCCCGGCGACGGCATGCTCTACGCCTCGGCGGCGGCCACGTACCACATCAGCGGCGCGCCGACGGACACCTTTTCGTTCAAGGTGCCGGCGCACCTCAAGCAGGTGGACGTCACCTGCGCGGACATGGACGGTTGGACGCGCACGGGCGACACGCTCGTCGTGAAGCTTGCGCGGCGGATTCTGGGCGACTGGACGCTGCTCGTCTCCTACGAGCAGCAGCTCGACTACCACGGCGGCGAGCTCGCCATCGGCGAGATCGAGACGATCGGCACGACGAGCGAGATGGGCTTCATCGTCCTCGCCGGGCCGGCGGCGCTCCAGGCCGAGGAGGCGGGGGAGCTGCCGCCGACGATGATCCGCATCGGCAAGGACGAAATCCCCGAAGGCTACGCGGCGTCCCTGCTTTCCCCCGTGACGGCGGCCTGGAAGTACATGCGCGCGCCGCACACCGCCCGCATCGCGCTCGTGCCGCTGGCGACGAAGGGCAGCATCGGCCAGGTGGTGGACTTCCTCGCCATCGAATCGAAGATCACGCGCGACGGCGCGAGCGTCACGACGGCGCGCTACTCCGTCAAGAACGCGCGCGGGCAGTACCTCGCGCTCAAGCTGCCGGCCGGGGCGACGCTCTGGACGGTCGGCAAGGTGCTCGAGGGCGGCCGCGTCGAGAGCATCCCCTCGCAGTTCGACCAGGGGCTGCTGCTCGTCCCCGTGGAGCGTCCGCGCGACCCGAACACGGCCACGACGGTCGAAATCCAGTACGCCGTCGACAACGCCGCCACGCCGTCGCGCCAGACGCTCGAAGCGCCGGTGCTCGTCGATACGCCGGTGACGTTCGCGGAGTGGCGGCTTGTGGCGGGCGACAAGCTCGCCGTGCGCCGCGCCTCGGGCAACCTCTCGCCCGACGCGGCCGGCGGCGGGCGGCGCTTCACGCGCACGTCGGTCATGCCCGGCGACGCGCCGCTGGCGCTGACGTTCTCCGTCGTGCCGGCCTGGCTGGCGCGGGTCAACCTGCCCGCCGCGATCATCTGCGGCGCGCTGGCGCTCTTCTTCCTGGTTCTCGCCATTGCGCGGCGCGGGCACCGGTTCTGGATCGCCTGCACGTTCGTCGCGACGGGCGCGCTGCTGCTCAACCTGGGCGCCGTGAGCTTTGAAGACGCGACGATCATGGGGTTTGGGCTGCTCCTGCTGCTCTTCCTCCTTGGCGTGCTGCGGATCGTGGCGCGCGGCCTCTGGAGCCTTGCGACCTACCGCCCCGCGCGCCCGCCGCAGGAGGCTGCGGGCGTCGAGCCGCCGCCGCTGGTGGCGGCGGCGGAGGCGGCGAAGGCGGCGCCGCAGCCCCGGCCGGAAGCGGGGCGCGAAGGCTCGACGCGAACCGGGCTGGCGGTTGCGATGGGGCTGCTGGCGGGCGCGGCGTTGGCCGCGGCCCCGGCCGCGCTCGACTACCGCGGCGAATTCCACAGCTCCAACGCCTTCGTCAGCGTGTGGAGCGACGACATCGCCGTCGATGTCGTGCCGCCGGAGAAGGATTTGCGCGCCGGCGCCACGATGCGCGTCACGCGCAGGATCGACTGCACCTTCGACCAGCCGGGCGCGTATTCGTATCCGCGCTTTGCGGACGGTTCCCGGGAGGAAGCCGCGATCCTGGAGGCGGCGATGCCGAGCGGCGTGCGGCTCGGCTACGCCCGCCTCGTCGAGCTGGAGGGCGACGGCGTCCGCGTACAGCCCGAGCACGTCGCCTGCGCCGATGGCGGGCTGGTGCTCTTCGTCGAGAAGGCGGGGCGGCATGCGCTGCGCTTCACGATCGGATCGACGACGCCCGGCAGCGTCCTCAGGACGAAGACCTTTGGCGCCGTGACGTCCGCCGCGACCGTGACGATGCCGAAAGGCGAGCTGGAGGCCGCGCCGGCGCGGCTCTACGGCGGGACGATGACGGTTCGCGACGACGGCGCCCAGGTGTTTGCGGGCCATCTCGCCGCCGGCGAGGACGCGCTCGAAATCAAGATCGCCCCGAAGCGGCGCGACGTGGAGAAGGAGGCGGTCGTCATGTCCGCCGACGTCGCCACGTGCGCCGCCATTCGCTCGGGCGTCGTCGATGTGACGACGGTGTTCCGCTACCGCGTCCTGCAGGGCGTGGTGCGGCAGGTGCGCGTCCGCATCCCGGAGACGCTCCACGTCGTGGACGTCGCGGGCGACGCGGGCGACTGGAGTTTCGACCCTGCCACGCGAATCCTGACGGCGGCGGTCAAGCCGGCGACGCCCGACGGCTTTTCGCTGGCGGTGCGCTGCAACGCCGTGGCGAAGAACTTCCCCTACGAGTCCACCGTGGTGGTGCCGGAGGCGCTCGATGTCGAGCGCCAGAACGGGCGTCTGGGCGTCGCCGCGAGCGAGGCGGTGCTGCTGACGCTCGTCGAGCACGCCGGGTGCAGCGTGATGCGCAACGAGGACTTCGGCGCGGTCGAGCCGCCGTGGGCGGGGGCGGCGGGCGGCGCCGGCGAGCCGGTGCGCCGCGCGTTCCGCTACGACGAGGCGCGGAAGGTCGCCGTCACGCTCGCGGCCGACATGGTGAAGCCGGAGCTTCGTTCGACGCTCAACCTCGCGATGTCCGTCGGCGACGAACGCTACACGGCCAGCGCCCAGCTCGAGCTCTCGGTCGCCAAGGCCGGCGTCTTCTCGGTGAACCTGGAGATGCCCGGGGACTACGTCATCGAGACGATCACCGGCGACAAGATGGTCGGCTGGGACGACCGCCGCAAGGGCGGGGGCGGCGTGGAGGTGATGTTCGGCGGCGCGCTCGAGGGCGTGTGCCCGCTCTACGTCGTGCTCTCGAAGCAGCGCCAGGGCGTCGATCCCGAGATCGCGGTGCCGCGCATCGCGGTCAAGGGCGCGATCCGCCAGACCGGGCGGATCGCCGTCACGGCCGAGCGCGGCGTGAAGCTCGCGCTCGACGCCCACGACGGCGTCGTGGCGGCGCGCGGCGACGACGGCCAGGCGACGGCGAAGCACGCCGTCGCGCTGGACATCCTGCGCGTGGACTGGTCCGCCGTGCTCAAGACCCAGGTGCTCGACCCCGTCGTGAAGCCCGACGTCCTGCACGGCGTCTCCATCGCCGAGGGCATGCTGCAGCACCGCGTCTATCTGCGCTGCAAGATCGAGAACGCCGGCGTGAAGCAGTTCCGCGTGGTGGTGCCGGCGAAGGGCGCCTCGCTGACCGTCTCCGGGCGCCACATCGCGCGCGTCGCCCCGGAGGGCGAACCGGCGGCGGACGGCGCCCAGGCGTGGCTGATCGAGCTTCAGGGCAAGGTGGACGGCGAGTACGCCGCCACGTGCTTCTACCAGGAGCCCTATGATTCGACGCAGGCCGTCGAGGTCAAGCCCCTGCGCGTCGTGGCCGCCGCGCGGCAGACCGGCTGGATGGTCGTCTCCGGCGACGTCCGCATCAAGGTGGATGCGGAATTTTCGCCGACGACGATGCGCCCCGAGGACGCGCGCACGATTCCCGACATCTTTGGCGCCGGCGACCTTTCCGGCGCCCTGAAGTGCTGGAAGGTGCTCGACCCGGATGCGGCGGTGGCGCTGAAGGTCACGCGCCACGCCGCGGCCGAGGTGCTCCCCGCCACGGTCGAGCGCATGGAGCAGACCACCGTGCTCTCCATCGGCGGCCGCGCCCTGACCCAGACGGATCTGACCTTCTCGGTGGGGCGGCTGCGCTTCCTGCGCTTCACGCTCCCCGGCCCCGAGGGCGATCTCTGGACGGCGCAGGTGAACGGACGCCCCGTCACGGTCTCGAAGGAGGCCGGCGGCGAGGCGCTGTGCATCCCGCTCGACAGCGTGCCCGAGGGCGACGTGGCGTCCGTCTCCTTCGTCTGGGCGTTCCGTCCGGCGACGTCGTTCGGCGGCCGCCTGACGCTGGAGGCTCCGCGCTTCCCCGACTTGCCGCTGCGCAACATCGACTGGACGCTCTTTGCGCCCGAGGGCTGGCGCTACACGCTGCGCAACGAGGACTTCGACCTCGCGCCCAAGCCCGGCGCGCGCGCCGACGGCGGCTGGATGTTCGATTCGACCCTGTACCAGTCGCGCAACCAGGCGCGCAGCAGCGGGCAGCTCACGAAGGCGAAGGTGAGCCTCCAGCAAGTCGGGCAGATGCTCGACGAGGGGCAGCGCGGCCGGGCGCAGCGCGAGCTCAAGCAGGTGATCGCGCTTTCGCAGGCGGACGCGAGCATGAACGAAGACGCGCGCGTGCAGTTCGAGAGCGTCGCCGTGCAGAATGCGAACATCGGCTTCATCAACCGCCGCGGGGCGCTGCGCACGTACAACAACATCTTCGACGCCGACCCCGGCGCGCAGCAGCGCCAGGCCGTGCCGCTCAACGGCGGCAACTTCAGCCGCGAGTTCGCGCAGCAGGTCGAGGAGCGGCTCAGCGCCCGCGACCGCCAGGCCTTGCAGATGGTTTCCGCGAAGATCGTCGGCCAGCAGGCCGCCGCGGACGAGACCCCGGCGGCCATTGCGGTGACGATGCCGGAGCACGGGTGCGCGATGCGCTTCACCCGCGCCCTGCAAACCCAGCTTGGCGGCGGCATGGCGATCGAGCTTGGCGTTCGCCGGAGCCTGGCGTCGCGCCTCGGCCTTGTCGGCGAGACGCTCCAGACGGCGGTGGCCGCGGTCGTCGCCGTGCCGGTGCTCTGGATCGCGCTCCTCTTCGCTTTCGGACGAAAGCGAAGGGAGTGCTAAGGTCCAAGGTCCAAAGTCCAAGGTCCAAAGTCTGCTGGAGGGCAGCTTTGTCGCGAGCGTTGTCGCGAACTTTGTCGAGGGAAGCGGCTAGCGGCTAGTGAAGGTTTTTGCGACTGACATCGACTTCCGTCGACTGGACGACTCCTGTCAATATCGACTGGAATCGACAAGCGGCGACTTCTCCATTGATGGAAGTCGGTGGGCGTCGGTGTCAGTCGAGGTCAGTCGCAAAACGTTGTCGACCAGCCAAGGCAGCTTTGTCGCGATCTTTGTCGCAAAACGTTGTCGACTTGAATCGACCTGAATCGACCGAAGTCGAAAATGATTCCCGTCGATTCCTGTCGAGTCGGGTCGACTCCCGTCGAAGTCGACGGGACGCGAGAAGGTGGGGCGACGCCGTCCCGGCGAGCCGCCGCTCACCCGCGCCCCAGCGCGGGACGCCTCGGACAGGGGCACGGACATTCCTGTCCGTGTTCGTCCACGGGTTGGAAAACCCGTGCCCCTTTTGCCCATTTGCCCGCGGAGACCGCGGTCCCCAGCGACACGGCCCACGATGGGCGAACCCGCCGCCGGGACGTTGGGCGGCTGTAATCTCGAAGATTTTCTTCGAGATTATGGCCGCGTGGCGGAGTGGGGACTGAGACATACCGCGCCGGGGTGCCTGCTTGCAGCGCTTTGCGTTTGCTTCGCCCGCCCTTCCGTGCCATAATGGAGGCACTTCATACGAAGGAGCGTGCGCCTGCCTACCAGCCGGCAGGCTGCGCGTTGCACTGGCTGCTGGCTGGCGGGCAGGTCAAAACACAATAGGAGAAATACTCCCATGAACAAAGTAGAAGCCAAACCTTTTCGGGCTTGTCGCGTGCATCGACGCGCAAAAACACTGTCGATGAGCGTGCTTTGCAGCTTTGTACTGGTTTTTCTGTGGCTGTGTTTTACCCGAACAGGTCTCTGGATGCAGCTTGACATGGCAAGAAGGGTCGATTCGAGTTCGTGGCGACGTTTAGTCTGTTCGCTATTGCTTCCATATGCAAAGAGCGACAATACAATCCGACTCGCTGTCGTCAGTGAGCTTCTAGCGATTTCTCGCCGGGATGCCTTGACAGTCGAACAACTTTCTTCCGAGGCCATTGCAGACAATCCTGACGATCCTCGCTATTGGTATTCGCGCGGGTTGGCGTATCACTCTATGTTTGAGCATAATCGCGCAATCTGCGATTTCGAAGAAGCGCTTCGCGTATGGGATCTGAAACCCCAATGCGACCTCAACTTTAGTCGGCACCAGATCGAGGCTGTTCTTGGGCATTTGCGAGACCCCGCTTGTCAGAAATCCGTAAGATAACAGCCTGCAAGGTTTTTTTGGGGGCTGTCCCCCCAAACGCATAATGACTTGAGGAAAATTCGCGATATTGCCTGTGCGGGCGTGGTGGCGGCGGAGGGCGGCATGGGGACGAGGTTGACGGTTGACGAGGTTGACGGTTGACGAGGTTGACGTCGTGGCGAAGGTGGTGCGGAAGACAGCGGTTCGTGGCGCCGTGAGGCGGAGCGAGAATTGAGGAGGGAGAAATCCTTCTCAACGGAGACTTGGCCGATTCGGGGCGCCGCCGTTCACCACGGGGGCAAGCCCTCGTAGAAAATGTCGGCAAGCGTGGAAAACGGAAAGGGGCTACGCCCATTTGATCGTCGCGCCTGAAATGCCTTTTCCACCCGAGTTGATTCGTTCAAACAGCGCCGGTGCGTCCTGGGCATCGACACGGTGGGTGATGGTCTTTTCCCAAGGCAAGACGCCGCGCGCCATTTGCTTGAGGACGGCATGCCGACAGGGCAGGCATCCGTCGTCGCACGGGAAGAAGGTCTGGAGACGGCGGTTGTGGGCCGTGAGGAATGAAAAAGGCATCGGTTTGGCTCCATAGTTCCCCTGCCAGACGAATTTGCCATCGACCCGGCACAATGACATGGCCTGGTCGACCAAGGCGGGGATGCCCGTGCATTCGAACACGACGTCGGCGCCGTTCGGGCAGATTGCCGCCAACGCCTCGCCCACAGGTTGCGTGGCGGAGTTGATCGTCGCGTCGGCGCCGAATGTCTTCGCCATTTCAAGGGCAGAGTCGGCGACGTCGACGGCTATGACACGGCAGCCCCGCAACGACGACGCGGAAACGACCCCCAGGCCGATCTGGCCACATCCAAACACGACCACGTTTTCTCCCATGCGTGGGTTGGACATGTCGACGCCGTTGTAGCCGACCGCCGGCATGACGAACATGCTGGCCGTCTCCAGCGACAGCCCCTCCGGCAGGATGCCCGCTCCGTGGGTGCCGCCGGTATGCGTGACAATGCGGGAGCAATGCGTGCCGGAAACCGGGCTGACGGGCGTGCCGTCGAGCAATGTCATCTTGCGGTTGCCGCGCACGAAGACGCGGTCGCCGGCCTTGACGTCCACGACGCCATTCCCGAGCGCTTCGACAACGCCCGTGGCCATGTACCCCGTGGCGATGGGAAACGGGCCCCAGGAGATCTTGTTGCGGATCAGGGCGAACTCCGTGCCGATGCTCACGCCGGACCAGGCCGTCTTGACCAGGATGTCCCCGTCTTGCAAATCGGGCAGGATCACCTGCTCAAGGGAAAACGCCATCGTTTCGCTGCAAATCAGTGCAACCGCCTTCATTCTTTTTCCTTCTTGTTTTCTTCGTTTGAAGTGAAATCCACCCATTATGGCACAAAGGGAGCGAGCAAAGCAAGCGGCAGTGTTTTTGGGGCACCCCAAAAACAGGTGTAGCCTGAACCTTGGATCCCGACCCCTTTGGGTGTGGCGTCGATGTTGAACCACCCCCGATCATTTGCAACTTGACACAGGCGCGGAAATGTAAGAAACTGTTCCCAATTATTTAATTGTCGGAAATCGCCGCAAAATTCAAGGAGCGTTTCGCATTGCCGGAGTCAAGGCAAGAAGCAAGGAATCAACAAGATGAAATCCAAACTGTTCAACACACTCGCCGCCGCAATCGCAAGCTGGGGCGTAGGCGCAACATGCGTCTCCGCCGCGGAAACGGGGCGGAGCCCGGCTCCGGAAGCGAAATGCGCCAAGGACGGCGTCGTCATCGCCGCCGGTTCGCTGGGGAATCTGACGCTGGTCTATCCGGCCGTCAACGGCGCCAAGCCCGAGTCGGTGGAGTTCACGGCAAAAACAGCCACGCTCCACTACAAGAATGGCGGCGTCGCCAAGCTGGAGCAGCTTAAGCCGGGGGTCGTCAGTTTCTGGTTCACGACCGTTCCCGGCGGCATCAAGGACTACAAATTCGATTTGCAGATGCCGATGGCGCTGGGGGAGCGCGGTGCGAAGTGGGCGGTGAAGGACAAGTCCGGGGTTTTCCCGAAGGAGCATGCCGGCCCGAAGCTCTACCAGGGGAACGCGGGGGATTTCTCCATGGTCTCGGCCGACGGGCGCGACACGTTCGCCATTCTCATGCCGGAGAGCTTCGCCTGGACGGAGCTGCAGGATCTCCGCGCCTGGAACTGGCCGATTTACTTGCTGTCCTCCACCATCCCGTTCAACCGGGACAAAAAGGTGGTGTCCGTGGCGTTTGGAGCCGACGCCACCTGCCTCGCCGCCGCCGCCTCGGCTGCCAACGCCGCTTTTTTCGCGAAGCAGGGCGGCGGCTCCAGCGGCGGTTCGTCCGGTCGCCCGGCCTCGCCCAGGCCGACGCTTTCCCCGAAGCTCACGGGCGACGGCCTTTCGATCGGCGCCGGTTCGATGGGGTCGTTCAAGATATCGTATCCGGTTTTGAACCTGGGTTCCGCCGGCGACAATTGCAAGCCTGTCGAGACGCGTCTGGCGGACGGCGCCGCGAAGCTCAAGTACAAGAACGGCGGCGAGGTCACGGCCCGTCTTCAAGACGGCGAATTCACCTGGGCTTTCGACGTCGTGCCGTCGGGTCTCAAGAGCTTCCACAACGAGATGTTCATTCCGTTCAACTACAAGGACGGCGGGGCCTGGGACGCCGGCGAGAAATCCGGGCCCTTTCCTCCCGCGAAGGTTCCCGGCGGGAAGCTGTATCAAGGACATTCGCGAAAACTGTCCGTCACCGATGTCAACAAGTCCACGCTTGCCTTCCAGTACCCGGCGAACACCTATCTTGAAGTCCAGGACAACCGCGAATGGGGCTGGAACATCTTCTATGTGCGCAACCTCGCCCCGTTCAACCCCGGCGTGAAAACCTATTCGGTGGGATTCTCCCTCGATGCCTCGCAGTTCTCCGTCGCCACGCTGCTTGATCGGTTCGGCCAGGTGCCGCGGGACTTCCCCGGCAAGATCAAGGACGAGGCGGAGCTGAAGGCCGACGTCGCCGCCGACGAAGCCTACTACGCTTCGTTCCGCGAGCCGCGGTCGCTCAACGCGTTCGGCGGCCTCGCCGGATCCGGCGAGCGGCTTGGATTGAAGAAGACCGGCTTCTTCCATGTGGAGGACAAGGGCGGGGACGGCAGGGATCTGTGGGTGCTGGTCGATCCCGCCGGCGACGCCTTCTTCCATCTGGGCGTCTGCGGCTTCTCCGGCGGCGACGACTACACGAACGTCGAAGGCCGGCACGACGCCTATGCGTGGCTTCCGCCCCATGACGAGAAATGGGGCGTCGCCTGGAAGGATTTTTCTTCCCGGGGCTGGTGGAGCACCCGCGCGGTGTCGTTCTACACCGCAAACCTCATCCGCAAGTACGACGCCTACGACCCCGTCGCCATGGCGAAGCGGCATGTCGCCCGTTCCCGGGCCGTCGGGTTCAACTCGATCGGCGCCTTTACCGGCGTCAGCGCGGAAATGAAGGAAGTCTACGCCGAACGCGCCTTCCCGCGCGTTGCCAGCCTTCACTATGGCGACGTGAAGATCGTCAAGGGCGTCCGCGGCGTCTTCGATCCGTTCGACCCCGCGACGGCGCCGACCATCGACAAGGCGTTTTCGAGAGGCGTCGCCGAGAATGCCGGCGATCCCCTCCTGATCGGCTATTTCCTTGCCAACGAGCAGGGCTTCGAGGACATTCCCCGCGGGATTCCCGCTCTCGACAAGTCCTGGGCCGCCAAGCGCGAGCTCGTGCGCCAACTGGAGGGGAAATACGGCGACATCGCCGCCTTCAACAAGGCGTGGGCGTTGGACGCCAAGTCGTTCGACGAGCTCGAGGATCGCGGTCTCCCGCTCAACACGAAGGAGGCCTTTGCCGACATGCAGGCCTACAACGAGGTGTTCCTGGAGGCGTACTTCAAGGTGATCCACGATACGTTCCGCAAGCACGATCCGAACCACATGCTCCTCGGCAACCGCTGGCAGCCCGGAACCGCCAACGCCGAGCCGCTCTGCCGGATCGCGGGCAAGTACAACGACATCATCAGCATCAACTACTACGCCTCCGCCATCGACAAGGCCTTCGTCGCGCGTCTCTACAACTGGTCCGGCAGGAAACCGCAGTTCTGGAGCGAGTTCTACTTCACGTCCACCCAGGAATCGAACTGCGGGCCTTCCGGCCACGATCTCGCCACGCAGCGGGAGCGCGGCCTCGCCTACCGCAACTATGTGGAGCAAGGCGCCTCCCTCGGCTTCCTGGTCGGCGTCGAATGGTTCCTGCTGCTCGACCAGTCCGCCACGGGCCGTTTCTTCGAGGGGCTCAACGGCGAACGCGGCAACACCGGGCTTTTCAATGTGGCCGATCGGCCGTACAAGGACATGCTCGC
The DNA here is from genome assembly GCA_050942875.1 of Kiritimatiellia bacterium. GTDB lineage: Bacteria > Verrucomicrobiota > Kiritimatiellia > RFP12 > UBA3636 > JAAZAI01. The sequence continues at coordinate 41,685 of JBMNOD010000003.1, read as the reverse complement.
CGAGATGCGGAAGTCCCACGACGTCGTTTACGACGTCTGGCTCGACGGCGCGGAGCCCTTTGCATTCGACGACCCGCGCTACCGCCAGACCGCCGGAAAGTTCGTCGGGAAAGTCACGGCCGGGCGTCCTGTCGCCGCGATGGCCGTCGATGGCAAGCAGGACGGCTACCCGCTCCGTCCGCCGGTGCGCATCGGCTCGGAGCGCCTGGTGTCCGGGCGCGACGCCAACGGGCTCGAAGCGTCGTTCAAGACCGCCTGGGACGACGACAACCTCTACGTCCTCGTCTCGGTTTCCGACAAGACGCCGATGATGAACCGGCAGTCTCCCTCCTACCTCTGGAATGCCGACTGCGTCGAGCTTTTCATTGGCTCCGAAAACCTCGACCAGGGGGGCGCCATGCTCTTCACCGATCGGCAGATCCTGCTCGGGGCGGGCGAGGCGAACCAGTTCTACATGCCGAACGTCCCCAGGCAGCCTGCGATTCGCACGGCCGTCGTTCCGAAGGTCGACGGCTCCGGCTACGACCTCGAGGCCGCGATCCCGTGGCGGAGTCTGGACATCGCCCCGAAGGCGGGGCAGACGCTGCTCTTCGACATCGGGATCGACAACAGCGACACCGGAAGCGGACGCACGGCGCAGCTCATGTGGAACGGCGGCGCCCGGAACTCCGGCGACCGCTCCTACTGGGGCCGGATGATCCTGGTCCCCTGATGCTGGAGCTGACATGAAGACACGACCCGGCCATGACGGCCAGCCGGAACCGGGGTCGGGTGAAACACAAGATCCGGTGCAATGGACGAGAGGAGAATGCAAATGAAACGCAGACGACAAGCAGGGGCTTTTGTCATGACGGCATGCCTGTTGGGGATGGCTTCCGGCGCTTTCGCGGATGTGTTCGTCCCCAAGGAAAACGGCGGCTACTGGAACCAGGCGGCGACCTGGTCCAAGGCGGAAGGCGATTCGGCGCGGACCTATCCGCAGCATCCCTACGACACGGCGGCGTTCACCAACAACCTGGGCGACAGCGGCTACAGCATCCGGATGCCAGATTGGGGCGCCTGGGGCTGTTCAAAGCTCGTGTTCTATGCACGGCCCAACTACTGGACGCCGGTCGACGTCGTCACCTACTACAACAAGAACGGCACGATGGTCTTTCAAAGCACCAACGGCCCGGCCGTCATTCACGCCAGGAACGGGACGAAGATCAACCTCGGCTACCGCTGGGAATCCAACGGCATCCTGACGATGCAGCTCAAGTCGGATCTGCTGGTGACCAACGATGCGGTGAGAGACGTCGTCGTCACCGTCGGCTCAACGGAGGGCCATTATGCCGACGCGCGGTTCACGGACGACGGCACGCCGCACGACATCGTCGTCAACGCCTGTGCCCAGAAGAAGCTGACCATGAGCTTGAAGTCGTCCATCAGCACGTTCCGCGGGACCTGGTATGTGATCGGCCCAAAAACCACGCTCGAAGTCCAGGCTTCCGGCTCGCTGGGCGATGCGGCGAACCCGATCGTCCTCCGCGACGGCGGCAACGTGGCGCTATGGGCTTACGCCCGGACGCTGACCCGCCGCCTTGAAGGCTCTGGGAACGTGACGGCAGTCGTCCTGACCAACGGCGTTGCCGGGGTCATCTCCCCTGGCGAGAACGGCGTCGGCACATTGAACATCACCGCCGACACCAGCATGCTGGGCGGCGCGGGCGTGGTGGAAGTCGATCTGGCCGACAACAGCACCTATGATGTGGTGAACTTCACCGGCGACTTGGAGCTGGGCGGCGCGCTTGTCGTGACGACGCTCGGCGACTATTCGCCCGAGATCCGCCAGAAGTGGCCCGTCATGACGGCGACGGGGACGATAGCCGGCGCGTTCGACAGCATCACGAAGGGTTTCGACGTTTCCGTCGAAGCCGGCAGCGTCATGTTGCGTCGTTCGCCGCCTTCGGGATCGACGATCATCATCCAATAGGCCGGGTTCCTGCTGCATGACGATCCGGGCGCCTTCAGGCGGCAGTTCGATGATGCGCATGCCGTTCAGGATGCCGAAGCAGGTTTTGCCCGCTGCCGTGATCGTCACGGTGATCACGCCGTCGGCGGGTTTGACGGGGGGCCGGGTCATGATTTGCGCACGGTCGTCGCCGTCGAGACGGGATCTGCATTGCCGCCCGTTCGGCCCGACGAACTGCTGTTTGCGAAAAAGCAGTCGTTGGCCTCCGTGCCGGACAGCGTGGTGGAGAACAAGCCTGCATGACCGCGATGAAAGCCTGCGAGTCAGAATGGACTGGAGGGCATCGTCATCGGGATCGAGATTCGTGGACGAGCACGGGTGCGGTACTGGAACGCGGGTGTGGATGCAAGTCAACTGCGTTGATTCGGATCCGGGGTTGAACTTGAATCTGCTTCCGGGAGGCATCGGTCGCACTGGAGATGGCAGGCGACGAGGCGGCCGTCGGGCAGGGGGCGCAACGGAGGCTGCCGCCGGTCGCAAGGGCCGAAGCGGTGCGGGCAGCGGGGATGGAAGCCGCATCCGGGCGGGAGCCGGCCGGCATCGGCGACTTCGCCCCCGGCGCTGAGGTTCATCCGCACGTCGGGATCGACGCTGGGCACGGCGGAGAGCAGCAGCTTCGTGTAGGGATGCCGGGGGTCTTGGAAGAGCGCCTCGGTCGTCGCCAGCTCGACGATGCGTCCTGCGTACATGACGGCGACGCGGTCGCAGACATGGCGCACGACGGCGAGGTTGTGCGCCACGAAGACGTACGTCAGTCCGAACTCCGCCTGCAAGTCGGCGAGCAGGTTGAGCACCTGCGCCTGCACGGAGACGTCGAGCGCGGAGACGGCTTCGTCCGCGACGACGAGCGACGGCCTCATGATCAGCGCGCGGGCGATGCCGATGCGCTGGCGCTGGCCGCCGCTGAACGCGTGGGGGTAGCGCTGCAGATGCTCGGGGCGGAGCCCCACGCGCAGCAGCATGTCCGCGACGCGGTCCTTGCGCTCGGCGCCGTGCGCGAGCTTGTGGATTTCCAGCGGTTCCCCGACGATCGATTCGACGGTCATGCGGGGGTTGAGCGAGGCGAAGGGGTCCTGGAAGATCATCTGCATCTTCTGGCGGAGCGGCTTGAGGGCGCGGTCCGAAAGCGTGGCGAGATCGACGAGGCCGTCGTCCGTTCTGAACAGGATTTCGCCTGCGGTGGGGCGCAGCGCGCGCAGGATGGTGCGCGCGCACGTCGTCTTGCCCGAGCCGCTTTCGCCGACGAGGCCGAGCGTCTCGCCGGGCATCAGGTCGAAATGGACGTCGTCCACGGCCTTGACGACGCCGGTCTGTTTGGTGAAGAAGCCCTTGCTGCGGATGGGGAAGTATTTGCAGAGGCCGCGCACGTGGAGCAGGGGGGCGGGTGCGGGAGCCCGGGGGGCGGGGGTCGGGTTCATGCGGAGCCTCCTTCCGTCGGAGCGGCGGGCGACGGCGCGTCGCCCAGGCGGCGGCAGGCGGCGGCCTGGCCGGCGCCGAGGGGATGAAGCGCGGGCGGGTCGCCGACGTCGCAGACGCCGCCGAGGGCGCGGGGGCAGCGCGGATGGAAGGGGCAGCCGCGCGGGATCGCGTTGAGCGAGGGGACGCTGCCGGCGATCGCCGGCAGGCGTCCGCGACGCGGCTGGGCGCCGGGAAGCGATTGCAGGAGCGCGGCCGTGTAGGGGTGCCGGGGCGTCCTGAGCACCTGGCGCACGGTGCCTTTCTCGACCACGCGGCCGAGGTACATCACGGCGACGTCGTCGGCGATTTGCGCCACGACGCCGAGATCGTGCGTGATGAAGATCACCGAGGCGCCGCGCGCCTCCTGGAGATCCTTGATCAGCTTCAGGATTTGCGCCTGGAGGGTGACGTCGAGGGCGGTCGTGGGTTCGTCGGCAATGAGGATCCGCGGGTTGCAGACGAGCGCCATGGCGATGACGACGCGCTGGCGCATGCCGCCGCTGAGCTCGTGGGGGTACTGGTCGACGCGGCGCTCGGGGCCGGCGATGCCGACCTTGCCGAGCATGTCGATCGCGAGCTCGCGGGCCTGGGCCGGCGTGGCGTCCTGGTGGAGCAGGATCGCCTCGCAGATTTGGTTGCCGACGGTGTGGACGGGGCTGAGGGCGGACATCGGCTCCTGGAAGATCATGCTGATGTCGCCGCCGCGGACCTGGAAGAGCCGGTCGTCCTTTTCATCGAGGGCGGCCAGGTCGAGGGCGGGGCGTCCGTCGTCCGGGAAGTAGCGGATCGTGCCGCCGGCGATGCGCCCCGGCGGGCGGACGAGGCGAAGGATGGAATAGGCGGTGACGCTCTTGCCGCAGCCGCTTTCGCCGACGACGGCGAGGACGCGCTTGCGGCCGAGGTCGAACGAGACGCCGTTGACGGCGCCGACGACGCCCGTTTCGGAGGCGAACGTGACGCGAAGGTCGCGGACGCTCAGGATGGGGGCGGTTGCGGCGTTGGACGGGGAGGGGTTCATGCGTTGCCGTTTCTCATTTCGAACTGTAGGGATCCGCGGCGTCGCGCATGCCGTCGCCGAAGAAGTTGAAGCTCAGCACCGTGAGCACAATGAAGAAGACGGGCGCCAACAGCCAGGGGTAGTTGGCCACGACGTCGATGTTGAGGCAGTCCTGGAGCATGACGCCCCAGCTCACGACGGGCGCGCGGAGCCCGAGGCCGAGGAAGCTCAGCGACGTCTCGCCGAGGATCATGCCGGGGACGCTCAGCGAAAGGCTGACGATGATGTGGCTCGTGAAGCCCGGCAGGAGGTGGCGGAAGATGATCCGGCCGTGGCTGGCGCCGAGGAGGCGGGCGGCGACGGCGTAGTCCTCTTCGCGGAGCGAGAGGATCTTGCCGCGCACGACGCGCGCGAGGCCCGTCCAGCCAAGCAGGCTGAGCACGATGGTGATGGCGAAGTACGTCTGTATCGCGGACCAGTGCCGCGGCAGCACGGCGGCGAAGGCCATCCACAGCGGGAGGTTCGGGAAGGCGTTGACCACCTCGATCATGCGCTGGATGAACGTGTCCGTCCGGCCGCCGACGTAGCCCGAGACGCCGCCGACGAGGGCGCCGAGGAAGAAGGTGACGACGATCGAGACGAGGCCGATCGAGAGCGAAATGCGCGCGCCGTAGACGAGGCGGCTGAGCACGTCGCGGCCGAACTTGTCGGCGCCGAGGATGAAGACGGGCGGCGGTTCGCCGCGGCCCGTCCAGGCGTCCCGGCGGACGCCGAAGAAATGGCGGGTCGAGGGGACGAGGCCCCAGAGCTTGTAGGGTTCGCCCGCGACGAAGAAGCCCAGGGGGATCGCGTCGCGCCCCTGCACGTAGTAGTTCTGGAGGGTGACGGGATCGACCTGTCGTTCGACGGCGCGGGCGTGGAGCCCGTGTTCGAGGCTGTAGCGCGGCAGTTGCGGCGGGCAGTAGATTTTATCGACGTCGGCGAAGCCGCGCGTGTGCGGGGCGATGAACTCCGCGAACGCGGCGATGAAATAGAGCGCCGCGAGCAGGTGCAGCCCGATCACGGCGAGCCGGTGGCGCGCGAAGCGCAGGCGGATGAGCTGCCACTGCGAGAGCGTGTCCTTGGCGGCCTCGTGGTCGCTGCGCAGCGTCTCCTCGACGTTCGCTCGAAGCGCGGTGCGTCCGGGGGGCGCGGTCATCGGGAGCCTCCTTCCATGCGGATGCGCGGGTCGAGCCAGAGCAGGAGCAGGTCGCTCACCAGCGTGCCGACCATGCCCAGCAGGCTGAGCACCATCAGCATCGAGCCGGCGAGGTAGACGTCCTCCGTCATCAGGCCGTCGAGCAGCAAGGGGCCGACCATCGGGAGGCTCAGCACGATGGCGACGATCGATCCGCCCGAGACGACGGCCGGGAAAAGCCCGCCGATGCCGGAGATGAACGGGTTGAGCGCGAGCCGCACGGGGTATTTCATCAGCAGCTTGAAGGGGCGCACGCCCTTGGCCATCGCGGTCGTCACGTAGGGCTTGCGCAGCTCGTCCAGCAGATTGCCGCGCATGACGCGGATCATGCCTGCCGTGCCGGAGATGGCGATGACGACGATCGGCACCCAGATGTGCTTGAGCAGATCGACGACCTTCGCCCACGTCCATTCCGGCGCCGCCGCGAACTCCGGCGAGAAGAGGCCCGTCACGTTGACGCCGAAGCAGCGCGCGCTCCAGTACATGAGCAGGATCGCCAAGAGGAAGTTGGGGACGCACATTCCGATGAACCCCAGGAAGGTCAGCACGTAGTCGCCCGGGGAGTACTGCCGCACCGCCGAGTAGATGCCGATGGGCAGCGCCACCACCCAGGTGAAGAGGATCGTTCCGAGCGACACGAGCACGGTGAGCGTGATGCGGTCGCCGACGACGTCGTTGACGGATCGCTGCGTCTCCATCGAACGTCCGAGATTGCCTTGCAGGAGGCCTTCGTCGGCGGCGCTGAAGGAGCCGAACCAGTGGAAGCCCATCCACCGCACATAGCGCTTCCACGCCGGCTCGTCGAGATGGAACGCCTCGCGCAGGCGCTCGGTCTCCTCGATCGCGGATTGGTCGCCCGTGAGCTGGAGCTGGAGGATCCGGGTCTGGATGAAGTCGCCTGGCGGGAGCTGGATGATCGTGAAGGTGACGACCGAGATGAGCAGCAGCGTGGGGATCATGATGAGCAGGCGCCGGCCGATGAACGGATGGCGCGCGCCCGCGAGGATGAAGCCGAGGGCGGCGAGGGCGAGGAAGAGGCGCCCGACGAGCTTGCCGAGCGCGAGGCCCGAGTCCACGGCTTGGAGCGTGGCGGCGTCCAGGGCGTCGGGCGGCGGCGTGATCGTCGTCATCTCCTCCTTGATGCGGGCGATCGCGCCGGGGGAGTCGGCGTTCGTCTCGAAGAAGAAGGTTTCGATGCCGGCGTTGGCGGGCGTTGCGTAGTTGTTGCCGGCGATCGCCGTGCGCGGGACGTTGCGGAAGCCGTCCTTCACGACGACGAGCTGGGGCGGCGGCGTGGCGACGCTGATCGACCAGACGTTCTCCGCGGCGATCGCGAAAATCTCCTTGAAGACGTCGATGCGCGAGGCTTCGTCGGGCGCTGCGAAGGCTTGTTCGAGCAGCTCCTGTCCGCGCCGGATCGGCCCGCCGGGCGGCGGTTCGATCCCGCCGACCGTCTCGGGGACGTCCGCATGGAGTCCGCCGCGCTGGTACCAGATGCCGTAGGCGGGCGCGAAGTGCGATTCGACCTGCGTTGCGACGAAGCTGCGCGGTTCGACGATCGGAATGAACTCGCTCTCGCCGGTCCATACGGTGAAGTCGTGCAGAAGGCCGATTTTCTCGGAGTTGAAGAGCGGGCGCGAACGCTCCCGCTGGATGGCGCGCACGCCGACCGCGGCCCAGTCGTCCACGATGAACTGCACGGGGCCTTCGCCGGTGAAGTCGGTCAAGGAGATGTACCACGTCATGCGCGAGCCGTCGGGGAACGTGCGCATGCCCTCGCCGTCGCGCGGCGTCAGGCCGAGCGCGTCGAGGAGGCGGTTCGCGTCGTCGGGGGCGTAGTCGGTGAAGCTCTTGAGCAGCGCTTCGTCGTGGTAGGGCGATTCGCGGCCGGGGGCGATCTGCGCCGGTTCGCCGGCGCCGGCGTAGAGGGCGTCGATGATCTTCTGGCGGTCGATGGCGAGGGAGAGCGCCTGCCGGAAGCGCTTTTCCCGGAGCATTTGCGCCTTCCATTTCGATTCGGCGTCGTCGGGGAGGACGCGGCGGTTGAGGTTGGGCCAGAGGGTGAAGGCCGACCGCGAGGCGTTGAACCAATGATAGACCTCGTAGTTGTTGCGCCGACGGTTCTCCATGAGCAGCGTGTAGTCTTCGTAGCGGATGTGGCGGGCCTGCATCGAGATCGCCCCGTTGGCCGCGGACAGCGCGATGAGCTTCGGGCTTTTGACCTCGAAGAGGACGCGGTCGATGTAGGGGAGCTGGTTGCCTTGCGGATCGACGGCCCAGAAGTAGGGGTTGCGGACGAACTGCTCGGGCGGGTTCGCCTTGTAGGTGCGGTAGATCCAGGGCCACATCCGCGGCATTTCGGGGTTGCGGTAGCTTCGCAGCGAGAAGTAGAGCGAACGCGGGCTCGTGTAGCCTTTGAGTTTCATGCCCGCTTCGATCAGCGCGGGGTCGCCCAGTTCCGGGTGGTAGGGGGAGAGGTAGTGCTTGGGCGAATACGGTATGGTCTGGAACGCCAGCATCTCGAGGAACGCCCCGTGGGGCTTCGGGAAGCGGAACTGCACGGTGTGCTCGTCGAGCGCCACGATGTCCCCGACTTCGCCGCCGACCACCATCCATGAGGGTGGCTTGGTGTCGAAGTAGCAAGACTCGTGCTCCCACCAGTACGTGAAGTCCGCCGAGGTGAAGGGATGGCCGTCGGACCAGCGGACGCCGCGGCGCAGGTGGAACGTCCAGACGCGATTGTCCTCGCTCGCCTCCCAGCTCTTGGCGAGATGCGGGCGGATCGGATAGCCCATCGGCGACCAGCGCACCAGCGTGCAGCCGGACATCCGCCCGCCGATGATGCCGATGTCGCCCGGCGAATTCGCCACGCGCATCCACGTGCCGCCGTAGCGACCGATCCCGTCGACGCCTTCGAGCACAAGCGGCTCGGGACCCGTGCGCTCGGCCACCGGCGGCAGGCCGCCCCCGGCCACGAGTTCGGCAAGGATTGGCGACTCCCCCTTCGGGAACCAATCCGCGGCCGCGCCGGCGGCGTAGTCAACGTCGCGCTGAAGGACGGGCGGGTTCTCCGGGTCGATCGCGACGTCGCGCAGCGCCTCGGTTTCACGGAGCAGCGCCGCGTCATGGACGCGGGGCGACGCCGCGATCTCCGGCGCCAGCAGACGCCCCAGCACGAAGACGAAGAACACCAGGCCCGCGCCGGCGAGCAAAACGGAGAAGACGGTTTTGGCGATGCGTTCCTTCATGCGGCCAGTATGATACAGTCGCGCCAATTTTGCAAGGATTTGCAGCACGCCCTTTTTGCTGGACAAACGATGTGGTCAATGGTATGAATCATCGCACCAATGGAGATCGGATTATTCGCGACGCGAATGGATAAGAGATGGCGATGAAAAGCAGACAATCAACTGCATCGAAGAAGTCGGGACGCCCGGCCGTGCTGAGTCCCGCCGTTGCCGCCCGGATTCGGGAGGCGATCGTGTCGGGGCATTGGCAGCCAGGCGATCGACTGCCGACGCGACGGGAGCTCTGCGTGTCGTTCGATTGCAGCACCATCACGCTCCAGATGGCGATGAACATGCTCGCCTCCGAGCGTTTCATCTGCAGCAACGGACGACGCGGGACGTTTGTGGCGGAGCGTCCGCCGCATCTGACGGAGGTTGCCGTTGTGTTTCCGGCGCCGCCTGTCGAGTCGAATCATTTCTGGGTGGCCATCGACAACACCATCAAGCACGCGACGTTCGGCGACGTTGTGCTTTCGAGCTGGTACGGGGTGGAAAGGCGCGAAGACAATCCCGTCTACTGCGCGCTGTGCGAGCGGGTTCGTCAAGGGAGCCTGGCGGGCTTGTTGTTCGTGACGAGCCCGTTCGGCTTCCTCAAATCCCCGTTGTTGCTGGAGCGCCCCGACATTCCGCGGGTCGCCTTCGCTTCGGATTGGCAGCATGCCGGCGTCCAGCTCTCCACCATCGGATTCAACCATGTTTCTTTTGCCGAGCGGGCGGTGGAAAGGCTCGCCCGGCAAAATTGCCGCCGGGTGGCCGTTGTGACATATCCCGACGATGGGCATGAAGCCTGGCGTGCGATTGCCCGGCGGCATGGCCTTGAACTGCGCCCTTACTGGTATCAAGGCGTGAGCCAGATTTCGCCCGGAACGGGGCGCAATCTCGCTCGGCTGCTTTTCCGCGACGGGCAGGTGGACCGGCCCGATGCCGTGATCGTCGCCGACGACAATCTCCTGGAGCCGATCGCGCTGGGCATTCGCGACGCGAAGATGCGCGTTCCCCGGGACGTGGTCGTCGTGTCGCATTGCAACTTCCCCTGGCCGACCCGAAGCGTCGTTCCCGTGATTCGCCTGGGCTGGGACACGCGTGGAATCCTGGAATTGGCGCTCGACATGCTCAAGCACGTGCGAGGACGGTCTTTGGCGAAAAAGACAAGTGTCGATGCCGTTTTTGAAGAAGAGCTGTCGACAATCGATCAGCCTCGGTAATCAACCAGGCGCTTTGGCGACTGGCCGATTGCCAAAAAGCGCCACAGGCGCGCACGGTCTTCTGCGGAAGCGTAGTGGATGCCGATCCGGGGGGAGGCGGTGAACGGCGGGGAAAAACCGTCGTCTTCAAGCCAGAGACGGTTGGATTCGAGCAGGTCTTCGCGGTTGAGCGCGCGGGTGATGCCGAGCGCCCGGGTGAGCTTGCCGGGGCCGTCATGGCCTTCCACGCCGCGGATGAGCACGGCCTCGGGCGAATCGGCGGGGCCGGTGACGATGTTGAGCATCTCGTGCATACCGTAGCACAGATAGATGTAGGCCACGCCGCCCGGTTCGTACATGACCGTCGTCCGCGCGGTGCGTCCTCGATGCGCATGGCAGGCGGTGTCCGCCTCGCCGCAGTAGGCTTCCGTCTCGGTGATCCGCAGACGGACGACCTTGCTCCCGAGGCGTCGGCAAAGCAGCTTGCCCAGCAGTCTTGGCGCCGCCACATCCGCCGAAAGCTTGAAGAAGGCGGCTTCAAGTCGCTTGGGGGCTTTTCTGAGTTTTGTGGACGTGATGGACATTGTGGACGGGGTGGAAGCTGGAAATTCGAGACTTGAAATTGGGCTGAGGCGGCTGTGCCGAGTGGGGAAGAGCCACGAGAACACAAAAACGCAGGAGGCGCGGCGTGGGTGGTTTTTTTGAACTACGAAATACACGAAAGGCACGAAAAAACCAATCCTGTAAATCCTGTAATCCTGTCTTGAAAAAATCCAGAGGCACAGAGATGCATGAGAAAGAAGCATAGCATTCTTTACGCGGGTTGTACAAACACAGAGGTTTCAGTTTGGGATATTTGGGGAGGTGGCTGTTGCGGCTTTGCCGAGTTGGGGTTTTAACCACAGAAAACACGAAATACACGGAAAGGCTGTTGCGGCTGCGCCGAGTGGGTTTTGTCTCCCACTAATCCCCGCGAATGGAAGGCATTTTTTCCCGGTCTTCGACCGTCGTTAATCACTGAAAAACTGCCTTCCGCCTTCCCTGCTGGATGCGTGGTCTGCATGGCAGGGGGAATGTTGAGCGATCAGCGTCGGCCGAAGGCCGGCAACATTCTCCCTGCTTCGCGGAGATTCGTGGGAGAATTGAACAACGCAGGCGGATGGGCGTAGGTTGAGGTTTTAACCACTGAACACACCGAACACACGAAAAGGGTCGGCAAAAAACCGGGGTCTGGGGCAGCGCCCCAGCGGAAACTCCTCACTCCGCTCTCCGCTCTTCTCACTGTTTTTGGGGCGCGCCCCAAAAACCCGATATTCCGTGCTTCCCGATTGGCGGGTATTTTGGTAGAATCTCTGGCTATCATGAATCGACGGGGCAAACAGAATGGAGCTTGTGAATCCTGGCTTGGGCGGGGTTCGTTGTTTCGTTCCATGAGCCATCTGAAAAATCGCGGGGTCGCAACAGACCCTTGCACGATCTTTGGAGGGCGCGGATGAGACGGCTTGCAACGATCCTTCGCAACCGCTTCAACTTGCTCTGCTACGCTTTTCGGCGGCAGAGGATGATAAGGCGGTATGCAGGAGATCCGGTTTCAATCCTGTCCAACAATTGCCTGGGTGGGCTGATTTGCCATGATGTCGGCATCAAGTTCGACACGCCGACCGTCAATTTGTGGATGACCTGCGACGATTTCATTGGTTTCATGGAAAACCTTCCCGAAATGTTGAAAGAGGAGGTTGTTGAGATTCCCCAGGAGGCTTCCCTTTTCCCGGTGGGACAGCTTGCGGGACGCATCACGCTCAATTTCACGCATTACCGTTCGTTCGTCGACGCGAAGGATGCTTGGAATCGGCGGCGAATACGAGTGGATTTCAACCGGATTGTCGTGGTCATGGCGGATAATTCCGATCTTTCGGACGAGGCGATCAGGCGGTTCAAGCAGTTGCCTTATCCGAAGAAGATGTTTGTGCAATCGCGGCGGAAGTTTGAAATTCTCGGCGATTGCGGGCTTCTTGCCGAAGGCGACTTCAGCAAAGGTTTTAATATTACGGATTTTTCCGGATGGAACGGTCGGCGGTTCTACCACCAATTTGATTTTGTCGGTTGGCTTAACTCAATTGAGGAGACGGTGTGAAATGAAAATCTCCATTGTCACGGCCAATTACAACTATGGGCATTTCTTGAAGACAGCCATCCAGAATGTCTTCGACCAGGTTGTTTCCGAACCGGGGATTGAGGTCGAGCATATCGTCATTGACGGCGGTTCGACGGATGGGACGCTGGAAATCCTCAAGGATTGGGAGGGTTCACTCCAAAAACAGGTTCCCGAGGTTTTGGCCCGCTATGCGTTTCGATGGGTGTCGGAGCCTGACAAGGGGCAGACGGACGCCATCAACAAGGGGCTTCGCTTGGCGACGGGGGATGTCGTCTGCTGGTTGAACGCCGACGAATACTACTTGCCGGGCGCCTTGTCCAAGGTCGCCAAGGCGTTCGAGCAAAACCCGAAAGCGGATTTCATCTATGGCGAGCCGCTTTTTGTCGATGCGGAGAACAAGCCGATACGAATCAAGCGCGACCATCCCTTCTCGGGTTTTGTGCTGCTTTGGTATGGATGTTACATCACCTCTTGCTGTTCCTTTTGGCGTCGGCGGATTCAGGACGACGGCGTCTACCTTGACGACAGTTACAAAGTGGTCATGGATCTGGAGTACTGGGCGCGGCTCATGAAACTGGGCTATCGGTTCAAGTTTCTTCCGGCGAATCTGGCGGCGTTTACCTGGCATGACAGCAACGTCAGTTCCGTGTATAATAATAGGCGCATTCAGGAAGAGGAGAAAATCAAGCTGCTCTACGCCCCGATGGTTTTTCAGTCCCTTCGCCTTCGCAGAATGTTGTTGTCGGTTATGAAAGTTATCGCACGCCAGTGTCGCCGTGTCTTGATTCTGTTCCGACTTGTTTTTCTCCCTCAATGGGCTTTTATTTACGCAACTCAGACTATGGACTCGACTTCATCAGTGCAACCCAGCAAAAAAACAACAGACGGCAAACGTCTGCGGATTCTGCTGTCTTGCTATTCCTGCGGCCCGGATCGAGGTTCCGAGCCGGGGATAGGATGGAATGTGGCGCTTGCGCTTGCGGACTCCCATGAAATCCATGTCCTGACGACATCGGAGTTCCAAGAGGAAATTGAAGCGAAGATCCAGGCAGGCGACTTGCCGGAAGGGTTGCATTTCCACTTCTTTGAGATTCCATTGGGACGATGGATGTGGCGACATGCGACCGGGTTGTTCATTCGATTGCATTACATGCTCTGGCAGCGCATGGCCGCATCGAAGGCGAAACAGTTGCACATGCAATTTCATTTCGACACAGCACAGCACATTCCATTTGTCTATTACTGCGGAACCAATATACTAGCTGGTTTCAACATCCCCTACATTTTGGGGCCGGTTGGCGGGGCGGAGACTTCACCGCCCGAGCTTGCGAAGACACAGTCGTTGAAAGGGCGTTTTTTTGAGGTCTTTCGTTCTTGTTGGCGTTGGTTGGGCGAGCATTCGCCTCGCGCACTAAGAACTATTCGGAGTGCATCTTGCGTCTTGGCGGTGACGCCACAAACTTACGAGCGTTGCATTGCCCTAGGATCCTCGCCGGGACAAACTCAGATTTATTCGGCAGTTGGGTTGCCTGCCGTCGAGTTCGACGAACTCGCCAAAACGACAACGAGAAGCGGTACACTCTGTTTTTTTGGGTTTGGGCGCCTGATCAATTGGAAACGTTATGATCTGGCCATTCGTGCGTTTGCACGTGCGGCTATTTCGGATTCTTGTTTTCTCTTGATTGGAGGGGGGCCTGAAGAAGAACGGCTGAAGGCACTTGCGAAAACGCTGGGGATTGCGGATCGTTTGGAAATCACGGGTTTCGTCCCGCGTGATCAAGCCCTTGCCAGTCTCGCTCAAACGCATGTTCTGATCCATCCGAGTTTTCACGATTCTGGTGGCTGGGTTTGCTTGGAGTCGATGGCGGCGGGGAGGCCGGTGGTCTGTCTTGACTGGGCCGGACCGGGGCTCCTTGTCACGGATGAGGCCGGGATCAAGATTCCGGTCGGCGACGAGGACTCCGTCGTCCAGGGGTTGGCGGATGCGATGCGCCGCCTGGTCGACGAGACGCTTCGCAAGGCAAAGGGCGAGGCGGCCAAGCGCCATGTGCGGGAGAACTACCTCTGGTCGTCCAAGGCGGCCTACTACGCGAACCTGCATCGGCAGATTGTGATTAAGGGAGAGCATCATGCCCAGTAGCGGATTAGGCGCCTATCAAGTCAAAATTCATCAGATCGTTTTTGGCGGTCTGTTCTTTCTCGTCGTTTTGATGGGCGTCCGTGCCATGATGGCAGGCGGTGTTGGCAATTTGAGACTGCTGGCCGCGCTATCCGTCAGCGTTGGCGTTATACTGGCTTTGGACAAATACTACTGGGTGCTTGGACCGTTGTTTTTCACATCAGAGCTTCGCATGCCTGGACTTCCTTTTAATGGCATGGAGCTGGGATGCATCGTGTTGATCAGTGTGTACTTTGTCCGCCAGGCGATGCATAAGGAGCATCCGATGAAGCTGACGGGCGCCATTCTTGCCGCCCTGCCGATTTTTTGTTGGATTTGCATGATCTGGATGATCAATCCGACAGGCATGGCCATGCTGGGCTCGTCGAGGATCGGTGCGCGGTTCTATTTTCAAATTTTGCTAGGGTTTGGCGCATTTCTCGTGTTGTCATCGCTTCGGCTATCCGAGCGAGATTGCCGGATTCTGTTTTATGTTTTGTTGGGGTCGGCGTTGTATTCATTTGGTCAGACTGTCTTTTTGGAGCGTATTGCGGACTGGGCATCGGGTTCGGACAGGGACAATGAGTTAATGTCGCGTTACGAATTGCTCGGGGCTCTTTCTTTTTATACGCTGCTCTTTTCCCGCTACCGGCTTTCGCAAATCTCCACCTCGCTTTGGAAGCTTTTGGCTGCGGTCGGGTTGGCGGGTGTGTCGATCTACACGGGCAAACGCCGCGCCTTCGGAACGCTAGTGGTTGTGCCGTATCTCCGTTGTTTTTTTACGGGCCGCGACAAAATGCTCACAGTCGCTTGGTCTGTCGTCGGTGCCGTTCTCCTGATGTTTGCCATTGCAGGCCATGGAACGTTCTACGAACTTCCCCTGTCGGCTCAGCGTGCGCTGGCCGTCATTGTGCCGAGCTTTGCCGAGAAGACGGCAGGTGGTCTTCATGATTACTTCCGGGAAGAAGTCCGGCGCTATGGCAACGAGGTCATTCGCAGCAGCCCTTGGGTGGGGCGCAAAGGGTTTTCCATGGATCGTGGTGAAACATCGTGGATTGTTTTCAGCGGAGTTGGCGATCTTTATTCCGGACATGCCTATACGGGAAACTGGCACAGTGTCTGGTACGCCTATGCGTGTGATTTTGGTCTGCCAGCCATGTTCTTCTGGGCGTGTTTCGTGTTGTATGCCGCCGTTTGGACCTATCGCGGGTTTCGAACGGTCGTGTTTGGCACCTATGCAAATACCGTTTACATCTACTATGCCTTTGCATTGTTTTTGAGTCTGGTTTTTTCT
The DNA here is from genome assembly GCA_050942875.1 of Kiritimatiellia bacterium. GTDB lineage: Bacteria > Verrucomicrobiota > Kiritimatiellia > RFP12 > UBA3636 > JAAZAI01. The sequence continues at coordinate 25,904 of JBMNOD010000003.1, read as the reverse complement.
TACACGTCCGGACATAGTGCACATACAGCATGTGGTACATGGATTGCCGTGGGGATGCTCTATGCCATTCAAAATGGAGCGGAGAAGAAGCAAAGCCCTGTTGTCTTGGAGTCCGCATGAAAATCATTCATCTTGGCAATGTGCCCCCTCCAGCCGATTTCGTCGATCGTTATCGTGTCAAGGCCACCCATCCCGGACGCTGGGTGTTGAACCACGCCATCGCCCAGAAACGAGCGGGGATGGATGTCGAGGTCGTCGCGCAGGCGCACAAGGCCACAGAGGATTTCATTTGTGAAATCGAGGGTGTCAAGGTTCACTTCCTTCGTACCTTCCATCCGTATCGCCACTTCACCTTTTATGCGATCGACCAGTTCCGCATGGCGTCCTATGTGAAGAAGTTGCGTCCTGACATCGTCCATGCTCACGGCACGGAAGCGGCGTATGCGCTGGCCGCGATTCGGACGGGGCTTCCGTTCTGCGTGACCGCCCAGGGGTTGTTCTTCCAGATACTTCCCACGCTTCCCCCGGGGTTGCACCTCAACGAGCGTTTTATCCGAATGTCCGAGCATTGCGCTTGGAAGCGGACAAGGCATGCCATTGCCAAGAGCGAGTACGTGCGCGATGCACTTGCAAAGGAATACCCCCATCTTGACTTGACGCTCATTCCCAATACGTATCAGCCGGAGCTCGACGGCGAACTGAAGCCGAAGACAGGCAAAAAACTCGCTTTCGTTGGCACCATCGACGAGCGCAAGGGCGTCCTTCTCATCGCCGAGGCCATGAAGGAGGTGGTTAAGCAACATCCTGACGTGGAGTTGCACATCGTCGGCAACCCACCCGAGGGAACGGGAACGCCTTATGCCATCGAGCAGCTTGCCTCCTTGCGCCAAACGCTGGGGGAGCGCCTTGTGCTCCATGGCAGGCTCCCCTCGACGGAGCTCTTCGCCGTTCTCGACGCGTGCGTTGCCCTGCTCGCGCCGTCGTTGGAGGAGATGTTTGGCAACCAGTTGATTGAAGGGCTGATGCGCGGCTGCCATGGGATTGTGGCGGAAGGGACGGCATTGGCGGAGAATGTGCGTCGGTTCGGGAACGGGGCTGTCGTGGCGCAAAACGATCCGGCCGCGCTGGCGACAGCGATTTGCGATGTGCTGGCGAAACCTGTTACAGCGGGAAAGGCTGAATCCGCCCGGCAGGCAATACGGGATTACATGTCGCCGGCGGTGGTTGCGGAGAAACACCGCGTGTTTTATGCGCGGATCGTTGGGAAGCCCAATCAAACAGACCGCATGTCAGAAGGTAAGGTTTCGTTGGATTAAGGAGATCTTGCCGACATGAAAAAAATTGTCCACATCCTTCTTTCGAACCATCCGTCGATAACTCCTGCCGTTATCAGGTTCTACGACCAATATTTCGACCATGACCTTCATTCTGTCATTTTATATTCAGAGGATGAATCTAAACCATGTCATGTTCCAGATGGATGTTCGATTCCGCTTCGGAAAATTGTTGTAAATCGACGTAGCGTGTTGAGCTGTATCCGCTACATCAAGATGCTTGAATCCTATGATTTGGTTGTCCTGCATTCTATGACCATCAATTGGCGTACGCAGTTGTTGATTATGGTGTTCTATCCGAAACTCTTTCAAAAAATTGCTTGGATTGGCTGGGGTGCGGATCTCTACAGTTGGGAAGCCTATGCCGGCCGCTCGCTGTTTCAGAAGTTGCGTGTTCGAATTTACAGAAGATTTTGCATGCGCATCAAAACATTCATTGCCATATTCCCTCCAGACATCGATGTCTATGCCCAGAATTTTTCCGCGCAGGCCAAGACCTTTTACGCTCCATATGTTGCTCCCCGTGAAACTGAACCCGTTCCGCAAAGGTGGCGTCCTCGTGCGCATAACAGCTCTGTCCCGCTATGTGTTTTGATTGGGCATCGATGCACCGAGCAAGTTGGTCACCTTGACTGCATACGTGCGTTGAGAAAATTCAATAGTGAAAACATAAGAGTCGTGATCCCGCTTGGGCAAAATGAGAACCCCGATTATGTTGCCAGCGTCAAAGAAACTGCGACTCAGGCCTTCGGGGAAAAGGCGTCGTTTGTAAATCGATACCTGTCTGAAGGGGAGCTTAATCATCTCGCCAGGGAAACAGACGTCGCCTTTTTCAATTCGTCTCGCCAGATTGCGCTTGGAACGCTAAACCTGCTTTTTCTCGCAGGCAGCAAGGTTTTCATGCCTGCGGGGTCGGTCATGTCCCGGTTTTTCAAGTCGCAGGGCATTCCCATACAAGACATCGAGTCTTTGGTTTCGATGGATTTCAAAACATTTTCACAGCCGGTCGGCATGTTTCCTGGGTATGAGTATGTGACACGTTTGCAAGATTGCTCCGCATGGGCTAAGCACTGGCAGGGTATTTACGACGAACTGCTACTAACGGAAAGATGAATTCATGAAGCGCTTTGAAACTCCCACCTATGTCACCCGTCCTTACCTCCCGCCCTTGGATGAGTTCAAGCAGGGGCTTGAGGAGATTTGGGAGAATCAATGGCTGACGAACAACGGCCCCGTCTTGAAGCGTTTCCATGCTTCTTTGGCGGACTATCTCGGTGTCCCGGAGACCAACCTTTCGCTTCTAACCAACGGAACCTTGGCGCTTGAAATTGTCTTTCAGGCAATGGGACTTGCCGGTGGCGAGGTCATTACCACGCCGTTCACCTTTGTGGCGACGGCACATGCCATCAAGCGAATCGGCGCCGAACCGGTCTTCGCCGACATTGATCCGCAGACGCTCTGCCTTGATCCCGTTGCAGCAGAGAAAATGATCACGCCCAGGACGAAGGCCATTGTTCCAGTCCATGTCTATGGCCACCCTTGCGATGTCGATGCCTTCGATCGCCTTGGCCGAGAATATGGCGTCAAGATCATCTACGATGCGGCACATGCCTTTGGCGTGAAGGTCGACGGCAAGTCCATCGCCTGCCATGGCGATGCCAGCATGTTCAGCTTCCATTCCACGAAGCTTTTCCACAGCATCGAAGGCGGGCTTCTTGTCTTCAAGGATCCGAACCTGCAGCAACAGGTTGACCGACTCAAAAACTTCGCGATTCTTTCCGAGACGGAATGCGTGGATGTCGGAACGAATGCCAAGATGAATGAGTTTCAAGCGTTGATGGGAGAGCAGTGCCTGAAAGTGATCGACGAACTCATCGCCCATCGCAAGGCAGTCTGCGAGGTCTACCGCTGCGCTTTTGCGAATACTTCCGTGCAGTTCATTGACCGTTTGGATCCGATATATGGTAAGGCCGTTGTCCACAACTATGCCTATTGCCCAGTTCTCTTTGGTTCGTTCAATGTCCGAGAAACAGTCTATCGTCGGTTGAAGGACTTCAATGTTTTTTCCCGCCGCTATTTCTATCCGCTCCTGACGGATTTCGCTCCCTATGTTTGTGGAAAAGACGTTTGCCATGTTGCTAAAGAAATGGCTGCACGTGTGTTGACCCTTCCAACCTATCATGGGTTGGATTTGGATGATGTGAAGGCAATCACCGACAACGTGAAGGAGATTGTTGGATGACTCGGAAAAAACTTCTTCTTCTCGGCGGCATCCGGTATCTTTTGCCAGTCATTGAGGCTGCGCGCAAAATGGGCGTTTATGTTATCACTGCGGACTATCTGCCGGGCAACATTGCACACAGACACTCCGATGAGTATGTGAATGTGAGCATTCTGGACCGCGATGCGGTGCTCAAGGTTGCCCGCGAAAAGCAGATTGACGGCGTGTTGTCCTTTGGCGTTGATCCAGGCGTGGTGACAGCGGCCTATGTGGCCGATAAGATGGGGCTCCCCTTTCCTCCTTTAGAGAGCGTTGAGATTCTCCAGAACAAGGACAAGTTCCGTGGTTTTCTCGCTGCAAACGGTTTCAACTGCCCGAACCAAAAAGGGTACAGTTCAAAGGAAGGGGCGTTGGCTGACTTTCGATCAACCCGCAAGCGTTCCGAGTCGAGCGCTTTGCAACACTCAATAAGATTTCCCGTCATCGTTAAACCCGTTGATTCGGCAGGATCGAAAGGATGTGCGCGAGTCGATTCCCTTGACGAGTTGGAGGCTGCGATCGAGGGAGCGATTGCCGAAAGCCATTCGGGGCGGTTTATCATAGAGGAATTCCTGGAGAAGATCGGTTCTTCAAGCGACACAGATAGTTTTTCCGTTAACGACGAACTGGTGTTCTGCAGTTTCAACTGCCAGTATTTCGATGCCGCCTCCGCCAATCCATTTACGCCTGCCGCCTACAGTTGGCCGAGCGACATGCCGGCTGCCGCCCAGAAAGAACTTCGTGGTGAAATCCAACGTCTAATCAAGTTGCTTCATCTTGGCACTTCGATCTATAACATTGAGACGAGAATGGCCACGGACGGCAAACCGTATATAATGGAACTTTCTCCGCGCGGTGGCGGCAATCGTCTTTCTGAAGTCTTGAAACTGGCCACGGGACAAGATTTGATCGCGAACAACGTTCGCGGCGCCTTGGGAATGCCCATAGATAAAATGACCGATCCCGTTTATTCTGGCTCCTGGGCGGAATTCATCGTTCACTCCAACAAACCTGGTACATTCGTCTCTCTTGAAATCGATCCTGCTTTTGCCGCAATGCATCTTGTCCAGAACGATCTATGGGTGAAACCAGGCGACACAGTCGCCGAATTTACCGGTGCGAACCAAACGATCGGTACGCTTGTCCTGAAGTTTGATTCTCACGAACAGGCGCATGCTTGTCTGACCCAACCAGAAACGTGGATGAGGGTGGTTGTCAAATGAAACCGATTGGCGGCTTTTTTGAACTTGAGCATTCGGCATCAGCGGACGCAGTCCTGCCGGGCGCTGGCGCGGTTAATTTCGGCCGAGCAGGTTTGGAGTTGATTCTTCGACGTCGCTGCTATGGCAAAGTTTGGCTCCCCGAGTATATCTGCCCTGTCGTTTTTGCTTTAATGAACAGGCTTGAAATCCCGTGGCAGACATATCCGCTTGATTCCAATTTCGAGCCGATTGCTCCCCATCGGACTTCTGCTCGGGAGGCATTCCTTTATGTGAACTATTTCGGGGTCAAGGATGATTGCTGCAGAAGGCTTGAGAAAGAGGCGGACAATCTAATTCTTGATCTGACTCAGGCCTTTTTCTACGAGCCGGAAGCTGGGATCGACGGATTCAATTCCGCGCGGAAGTTCTTTGGCGTCCCTGATGGAGCCTTCGTTTTCGGCGAAGGACTCGACGCCGCCTCTCTTCCGGAATCCACGTCATGGAATGGTTGTGAAGCGTTGCTTCGTCGTTTGGACAACGACCTGGTAGGCGGCTACTGCGCTTTCCAACAACACGAAAAGGCCATGCAGGAATGGCAACCCGCAAAGATGTCCCGACTGACAGCGGCTCTACTCGGCTCGATTGACATTCACGAGTCTCGTTCGCGTCGGTGCCGCAACTTTGCAACACTCCATGCGCGCCTGGCGCCACACAACCGGATATCCCTCGATTCCGACAACATTGGCCCTCTCTGCTATCCTTTCTTGCACCCCGAAGGTCGAGTCTTGAAGCGAAGATTGATAGACAGGCAGATCTTCACTCCGACGTTCTGGCCGGGGCTAGAATCCTGGCTTCCGCTATCGCGCCTCGTTGAGGACTGGATTGACAACCTCGTTTGCATCCCCTGCGACCATCGCTACTCGACTCGGGACATGGAGACAATTATCAAGGAAATCCTTTGAAAGATTTAGTGTCCATTTATATCCGCCCGTTGAGAGTCGAAGATGCCCTGACATCCTTCCGATGGCGTAACAATCCCGAGGTCTGGAAGTACACTGGCAGCCGTCCCGACCACCACATCACCCCGGAAATAGAAACTGAATGGATTGTTAGGGCGATCGCCGATCCCACGACAGCGCGTTTCGCCATCTGCATCCGAGAAACTGACGCCTACATTGGCAACGTTCAGCTCACCGAGATAGACACTGGGAACGCAAGCGCCGTTTTCCATGTTTTCATCGGCGAGCCTGAGTTCTGGGGCTGTGGAATCGCAACCCAGGCGACTCGTCTCCTGTTGGAGCATGCCCGAGTTGTCCTTGGCTTGAAGCGTATCGCTCTCTGGGTTAACCCCTTGAACCGCGCCGCTATAGCTGTCTACAGAAAATGTGGTTTCAGGACAAGTCCAACTGATGAGCAGAAGATGGAAATCATCTTTGATGATAAATAAGGAGCAGAATATCAAATTATGGTTTCGTTGCGAAAGCAAGTGGTAGCGGGCGTTTTTTGGCGTTTTTCAGAGCAATTTGTGGCGCAACTGATAACGTTTGGCGTTTCTGTTGTTTTAGCTCGACTCTTGGAGCCTTCGGAGTTTGGAACCGTTGCGCTTCTGACGATTTTTCTTGTGCTTTCGCAATGCCTGGTGAACAGTGGTTTTGGATCTGCTTTGATCCAGAAAAAAGACGCCGATGACCTGGACTTTAATTCGGTTTTCTATCTTAGTCTTGCAATTAGCGTTCTGATGTATGTCTGCCTTTGGTTGGGCGCCCCTTGGATCGCCTTGTTCTATGGGCAGCCGGTGTTGGTGCCGGTGTTGCGAGTTGCCGCAATCCGGTTGATTTTCGACGGGTTGAGTGGCGTTCAAAATGCAGTGTTGGCTCGGCGAATGCTTTTCAAGCGAAGCTTCTGGATCACCCTTTCCGGAACGCTGGTTGGCGGCGTGACAGGCATCTGGATGGCTTATTCCGGATTTGGCATTTGGGCGCTCGTCTGGAGTTCCTTGGCCAGTGGTTTTGTTTCAACTGCTGTCAGGTGGTTTTTAATTGGCTGGCGCCCAGGATTTCGGTTTTCATGGCAGCGGTTGGCTTCGCTTTTCAAGTTCGGCTCCCGGATCCTTGGCTCAAGTTTGCTTGACACCTTCTTCACTCAAATATACGGTTTGATAATCGGTAAATGGTATTCCCCTTCCGATCTGGCATATTTCAACCGCGGTGAGCATCTCCCGCAAATGGCGATGAACAGCGTGCAAGGCTCCATTGGGAGCGTTGTGTTTCCCGCTTTGAGTAAAATGCAGGATGACAGGAACAGGCTCAAGAGTTCAATGCGCAAAGTCATGCAATCAAGTTCTTTTATCGTGTTCCCAATGATGTTTGGCCTTGCAGCAGTGGCCGAACCGCTTGTGGTGTTGTTGTTCTCTGACAAGTGGCTTCCAGCCGTTCCTTACATGCAACTGGCTTGTATTGGTTATGCCTTTTGGCCGATACATGTGGCAAATCTGCAGGCGATCCAAGCAGTTGGCCGTAGCGATATTTTCTTAAAGCTTGAAGTCGTCAAGAAGATCATGATGCTATCAATGCTCCTGTTGACTTTTCGGCACGGAGTCCTTGCCATTGCCATCGGAAGGGCTGCGGTGGCGCCGTTTGCTTTATGGGTAAACAGTCTTCCAAATAGGCAGTTGATTTCATATTCTCAGACGGAACAATTGCGAGATATCTTGCCGATTGGTTGCCTGTCTGTACTAACAGCCATGCTTGCCTGGGGAATTGTTTCGTTGGTTGAGCAGCCAGTTTTGTCCATGAGCCTGGCCGTGTCAAGTGGCGTGTTCGTATACTGCGTGCTGTCGTTTTTATTGCGCAAGAGAGCAGGCTTCCAAGTTGTCCACCAGTTTTTGTGTTGGTTCTCAAATGTTGCTACAAGGCATGGATTGGACGGTCTGGCGAGAATCTTGCATGGAGTTACCGGGGCGCGTTGTTGATGTCGCGACCGCCTTGCGATGCTACATGAAAAGGCCTATCAATTGCCCTGTCAGCTCGGATGTATGGAATTTCGTGCACCATAGCTTGGAAATCATCAGCGGGTCGCGTTCGTGGCGCTCCCATGCCTCGCATTCCCGCGCCAGCGCGTCCGAGAGTCCCTTCGGGGTGCGTCTCTTCGCCATCGTTCCGCAGTTGTCGTCGGAGAACATGGCCAATTGCCTGAGTTCTGGCGGGAACACGACCGAGCATCCGCAGCAGGCGGCCTCAAAGGCGACAATCGGCCCGCTTTCAGACCCGGATGGGCAAACAAGAATTTGGGAATCAAGATAATGCGGGCGAACGGCCAGTGGTTCCATCAGTGGCTTTACAAGTATTTTATCACTAGCTTTCGTGTTCAATCTTACAACCGTCTGTCGGACAAGATCGCTTGACTCTCCAATGATAACGGCGGAGTAGTCGGGATGCCGGGCCAGCGTCTTCGCGAGCACGTGCCCAAGCAGCTTGCCGCCCTTCAGCGGGTTTTTCCAATCTCGGGCCACGGCAATGATCTGCTTGCGTTTCGGCGGGGAGGACGCATTGTACTTGAATTCATCGGGGACGGGATGCCCGAGAAGCACAGTGCGCTCGGCCAGTTGTTCGAGGCCGTTTTCAACGAGCCAGGTTTTCGTGTTCTCGACGGCAAAGCGGGATTCTCCGGTGATCCAGTCGAAAAGAGAGAGGTAGCTTTTGAGACGTTTGGTGCCACGAACGGCTCGGATGCCTTGCCGGGCGAAAGATATTAGCGCTGATTTGAGCTTGTTGTGATTTTGGTGGGCGAAGTGGTAGCCGGTTTTGAGCTGCCGCCAGGCGTCTTTTGGAAAAGCCTGCACACCCGAAGAGGAGTCCATCTTTAGTGCGAGGGGGATGTCGGCGTCGCGGATGGCGCGGGCGACGGGGGCGAGGCGGGGGTTGAAGCCTCCGTAGAGCAGAACGCCATCGGCTTTCTGGGCTTTCCAGTAGCCCGTGGAACACCATTGCTTCCACGTCGCGATGCCGAGAATCGGCGACTTGGGCGGTGGATAGCCTGAGCCGTCGTCGACGATGATCTTGACCGCTTCATGGCCTTGGGCGACCATATATTGGGCGAAGCGTGCCCCGTCCCGCTGAAGGTAGCGAGGTTCGGTGCCGTCGTAAGCAATAGGTAGCGGAAATATGATTTTCAACTGCTGATTCTTATCGCTCTTTGAATGCGGGTATGACGGGGTTCATAGGAGAGGAGGTGGTTGTTTCCTTAGATGATAGCAGAAAAAAGTTCTTATGCAAAGGAATCACGGTAAATCTTTTCCAATGCGAGAATGTTTTGTTCCGGAGGGCAGTCGCCGGCAAGGAAGCGGGCTTGGGCGTGGCGGCCCATCTCGGCGAGGCGGTCGGGATCGGCGAGGGCTTTCGCCAGCGTGTCGGCCAGCGACTCGGCGGAGCCGGAGCGGAAGACGAAGCCGGTTGCGCCGTCTTCGACGACCGACGCCTGGCCGCCGATGTCGGAAACAATGGCGGGGGTTCCGAGGGTTGCGGCTTCGTTCACAGCCAGGGCAAACGTCTCGTAACAGGTGCTGGGCTGTACGATGACGGAGGCGGCTGCCATCTGCGCATGGAGGTCAGCCTGGGAAAGGCGTCCTAAAAAAGTGACCGAGGGGAGGTCTTGGGCCATTGCTTCGAGGGCGGTTCGTTCAGGGCCGTCGCCGATGATGTGTAGTTTAGCGGCTAGCGGCTGGCGGCTAGCGGCTAGGGTCTCCGAAGGACAGCTTTGTCGCGAGCTTTGTCGTGAACTTTGTCGATAAGAAGCGGCTGGCGGCTGGCGGCTAGCGGCTAGGGTTTCCGAAGGACAGCTTTGTCGCGAGTTTTGTCGTGAGCTTTGTCGATAAGAAGCGGCTGGCGGCTGGCGGCTAGCGGCTAGGGTCTCCGAAGGACAGCTTTGTCGCGAGCTTTGTCGCGAGCTTTGTCGATAAGAAGCGGCTGGCGGCTGGCGGCTAGCGGCTAGGGTTTCCGAAGGACAGCTTTGTCGCGAGCTTTGTCGTGAGCTTTGTCGATAAGAAGCGGCTGGCGGCTGGCGGCTAGCGGCTAGGGTCTCCGAAGGACAGCTTTGTCGCGAGCTTTGTCGATATGAAGCGGCTAGCGGCTTGTGGTTGGCGGCTGGGGCTTGCTGTCGGGCGAGGAGGAGCTTCCAGGCGGTGATGAGGATGTCCACGCCTTTCTCGGGGGAGAGGCGGCCGACGTAGAGGAGGGTGGGAGGTGAAATTTGAAATTTGAAATTTGAAATTTGGGGCTGAGGCGACTCCGCCGAGTGGGGCTGGGCGACAGGCTGGGGGGTGGTTGCTGGAGCCTGGGTGTCTGAGGTGGCGTTTTTTTGGACAGGATTACAAGATTGACAGGATTTTTGGGAGTTTGAAATTTGAGAGGTGAAATTTGAAATTTGGGGCTGAGGCGGCTCCGCCGAGTGGGGGTGGGCGACAGGCTGGGGGGTGGTTGCTGGAGCCTGGGTGTCTGAGGGGGTGTTTTTTTGGACAGGATTACAAGATTGACAGGATTCGGAGGGAGGTGGTGGGGTTTGGGATTTTGTTGTTGGTTCTTGTGGGGCTGGTCGTTCTTCTGGGGTCGACAAAGTTTGCGACAAAGCTCGCGACAAAGTTTTTTCAGAAGCAAGTTCTGAACCGGGGTCTGGGGCGGAACCCCGGCCTGCACTTCTCTCTTCTCTCTTCTCTCCTCTCTCTGCCGTCGGCGTTACAACGCCGACGACATTGGGTTTGACGACCACTTTCTCGGGAGCGCAGAGGCGGGCGTCGAGGAATTTTTGGCGGCCGAATTCGGTGAGGGCGATGTAGGTGGTTATTTTGTTGCGATACGTGCCGAGGAGGCGGTGGATCGTCAGCATGGCCGCGACGGTGAAGGAGGCGGCGAACGAGTCGCGATAGCAGCGGCGGATTACGCCGCGAACGGGCGAGCGGCCGAGGCAGTCTTCGCAGATGCGGTCGTTGCGGTAGAGGTAGGGGTTGATGCAGACGAGGCGGTAGTTGTGGAGGGTCTGCACGACAGGGACGCCCTGACGCGCCGCCGCCCAGTACACGGACGGGGAGACGAGCGGGAAGGTGTTGTGGCAGTGGACGACGTCGGGGCGGCGCTCGCGGATGAGGGCGGTGATTTCGCGGTAGGTCTTTTGATTCCAGATTGTTTTGGCAAACAACTGGAATTTGGAGCGTAGAGCGTAGAGCGTAGAGAGAAGTTTCCGCTGGGGCTCCGCCCCAGACCCCGGTTTAGTTTCTGGAGCATGGGTGGCGCGGCAGGGTGTCCCTTCGCCCCAGGGTGCCGCGGGCGATGACGTTGCAGGATGTTTTCTTAGCCACGAAAAACACGAAAAGGCACGAAAAGGGTTTGGTTTTTTGGGGACAGGATTACAAGATTGACAGGATTTTTGGGGATTTGAAACTTGAAACTTGAAACTTGAAATTTGGGGCTGAGGCGGCTCCGCCGAGTGGGGTTGGGCGACAGGCTGGGGGGTGGTTGCTGGAGCCTGGGTGTCTGAGGGGATGTTTTTTTGGACAGGATTACAAGATTGACAGGATTTTTGGGGATTTGAGATTTGAGATTCTAAATTTGAAATTGGGGGCTTCTGATTTGTGATTTGAGATTTGTGATTTGAGATTTGGGTCTCAGGTGGCGTTTCGGAACTTCTCTCTACGCTCTTCTCTCTTTTGTCTTCTGTCGCCTCTTCTGGGGTCGACAAAGTTTGCGACAAAGCTCGCGACAAAGTTTTTTCTGCGTTCTTCTCGCCCTTCTCTAAACCAATCTCATCGTTGTGCTTTTCATACCGGATGACGGCATGCCCGGCGGCTTCGAGCATGGCGCATTCGGTTTCGAAGACGCTGTCTTCGCCACCGCGCTGTTGGTAGCGGTTGTGGACGACAAGGATGGTGAGGGGGGCGGGCATGTGGTATTGGTATTAAGGGGCTTGGGCGGGCACGGGGTGCCCTCCCACGGGAGTGGTGGCGAGGTGGCGGGCGGCGGCGTTCATGAAGAGACAGCGGGTGCGAAGCGAGAGGTCGAGCCAGAGGATGTGGCTGGGGAGGGCGCCGGTCTCGGCTTTTGTGGGGCGGCTCCGTGTGCCGCCCCAATTGCGGAGGTAGATGCGGTTGTCGGTGAGGCGGAGCAGGATGGCGCTGGGGATGGAGGTGTTTTTCTCCAGGCCGATTTCGAGGAGGCGGCCGTCTGCACAGGCGGCGAAGTAATCGCCGCCGGGTTTGTAGCGATCGGTCATGTCATCGACCAGGAAATGGATGCAGCGCCCGTTGTGCTCGAGAATGTAGCCTTTGGCTCGTTTTTCCAGTGGCGAGAGGAAGGGCGAGGCAAAGACCACGCGACGGCGGATGCCGTCGTCGAGGGCTGGCAATGAAGCCGCCCAATCGGCTTCGGTTGCCTTGCGGGAGAATTGGACGGGCTCGATTTCGGGGCTTTTCAGGAGGAAGCGATTGCCGATGCCTCGGAAAACGATCTGCCCCAGGGGCTTGCCGGAGGGGATGCGGGCCAGCTTTTTGAAAAGCTCGGGATCCGCCAGCATGCGCTGGCGGGTCGCAACGTTGGCTTCGATGTAGGCTTTGGCCCGGGCGAGGTGGCTTTTATTGTAGATGATGGTATCGTAGAAGCCGGGCTTGAAGATTGGGTGGGCACTCGGAGCCCACCCACGGGAGTTGGAGGCGCGTGGCGCCTCCTCGCCGGCACTCGGTGCCCACCCACGGGAGAGGCGGAAGGCTTTGTTGACGCCGAGCTTGAAGCCGCGGATGGCGGTTTGAAGGGTGGCACCGGCGGGGAGGGGGCGAAGCACGTGAACGAGCAAATGCACATGATCGGGCATGATGGCCTGTGTGCTGACAGCCATTTCCGGGGTGTACTTGGGGATCAAGCGAATGCGTTCCTCGACAAGCCGCCCGAGGGGGGTGAGGTCGTAGGTGGTTGCGGTGAGGTGCGCAAGAAGGTGCGGCTCGCAGATGTGCAGCGTCAGCGAGTAAACGCCGGGGGCGGCGTAGTTCCAATTGGCTCTTTTCTTGCGCATGAAGCAGGGGCGAGGGGCTAGGGGGATTGGGTGGGCACGGGGAGCCCACCCACGGGAGAGGTGGCGCGGGGCTGGGTGGCATGGGGCATCTGCCTGTGGGACAGCTTCAGCAGGAACCAGGGCTCGTCGCCTTTTTGCATGTAGGAGGTGTAGAAGTTGGTGTGGATGGTCGCGGGCTGGAGCGCTTCGAGGAAGGCGGGGTTGAGAGATGCTTGATCGGTTTGCAGCGCGGGGTGGCGGACGATGAGAAACTCGATGTTGTCGCGACGCAGTGTTTCTTGAGATACGGTAGTTGGGTAGGGCAGCATCTTTCTTTTCAGGGAGAATGGCTTCCATAATTCTACCATCGGATTGCCGTCGTACAGGATGGCACCGATGGGGCCGGGGTGGGTGGCGGGAATGGCTTCCATCAGGGCTTTCGCGCCGTATTGGCGTTTCGAATAGTGGGCGTAGTCGAGCAGCTTGGCGCGAATCCCCGGGTGCGGGATGTATTCGGCGATCGTTTCGCAAGGCCAAAGCGGCCGAGCTGGGTTGAGGATGAGAATTCCGAAGCCCGAGAGAAAGCAAAGCGCGCCCAGGATTTGAAGTGTGCGCAGCCGGGTTCTGGCCAGCCCCTGAAGCGCCAGAGGCGTCATGACGAGAAAGAATCCGATGAAGGAGCGTCCGAGCGTTCCCGGGTTGGTGATGAAGATGGCCAGGAGCAAGGCGCCGGCGGCGGTCCACGCCGCCACCTTGCTAGCGGGCGTGCCCTTTCGGGCAAGGACGAGGCCGATTAAAAAGGCGAGCGTCGTAAAAAAGCCGAAGGAGGCGACCTCGGGGATCATCACGGGAATGACGCGTTGACGGTGGAAGTCAAGATGCTCCAAGGCATGGTGTTTTTCAGCCAAAGTGCGCATTGTTTGGGTAGTCTTGTCCGCGAGAGGATTGACCGGCAACGCAAACATCTGGTTGGCAAGCGAGACTAGGGAAGGAATCATTGGGGTTTCATTGGCGTTTTGCGGTTTGCGGCTTTCTTCTGTTTGGGTAGCTTTGGCGGTGTCTTGTACAGGAAGCGAGGAAGAGACGCGTGGATGCAACATGCTGCCGTGCTTGAAATGGTTGACGCCAAGCGTGGGGAGCGGCGAGCACAGGATGGCGAGGGGGACGAGGACGACCAGGCTGAGCCATTTGAATTGCTTGACAGGCGATGGTTTGCCGAAGAAAAACCACAGCGCCCAGAGCGGGGCGAGAGTGGCGTATTGCGGTTTGACCCCGCAGCAGAGCGCGAAGGCGAGCGCGCTGTAGCCAATGGAGCGTGTCGATGGTTTTTCCAGCAAGGCAAATTGAAGGGAGATCATCAGGAAGGTCACGCAGGTGACGACGTTGTCGTTGGTGGCGGCTCCCATGACGAAGACCGGGGCGCTCATGAAGATGAGCACAAGCCATTTGACTTTGGGCGAGTTTGGAGCCGCTTTCTCCGCGAAGCGGTTCAGGACGCCTGCAAGCAGCAGGAAGCTGATGAAATTGGGGATGGCGATGCCGCGTTCTCCAAAGGGGAGGAAGAACGTGGCGCCGAGGAAAGACCAGACATACGGCATCTGGTTGATGCGGATGTCGACGTGTGGAACCGGCCAGGGGCGGCCTTCCTGGAGCCAGAAGAGCATCTGGGGGATGCGATAGCTGTAGGAATCGAGGAAGCAATGGGGGCCGACGAGCAGCGAGATTAGGCAGATTGCAGCCAATAAGAACAGAAGGGGGCGCTCCTTGACTTGTTGCCTGGTGATGAACGGAGGGCGGCAGGAGGCGATCCGATAGGCCGCCCAAATCAGATCGGCCGCAAATGAAAGCCATGCGCCCATCCGCATCAACGAGAAGACGCTGAATGCGGAAATCAGAACCACGCTGACGACGGCGTATTCAATCCAGAGCGAGCTCCAGAAGGTGGTGCTGGAATTGCGGGTTTCGTTTTTCTTGAAGGTGGTCATTGCACAGCGTTGATGGGCGTGAATGTTAGCGCGAGGCGTCGCGTATGTCCAACTGTCGTCTCAGAAGATAGATCTGCTCTTCGGCGAGGCGGCGGTTGGCTTTGAGGAGGGCGCCGATGATGGCCATGACGAGGAAGAGGAAGCCGATGAAGGCGGAGATGGCCAGCAGGATGAGCGAGGGGATGTAGGTGCGGCCCGGGGTGTCGACAATGTAGATCAGCCAGATGAACCGGAGCCCCAGGAAGGTGGCGAGCAGAAGGAACGGCGCGGCGAGCAGGGTGAAGAAGCAGACGGGACGATAGAGCAGGAACATGGCCAGCATGGTGCCGCCGGTCTTCTTCAAGTACTGGGGGATGCTTTTGAAGAGTCGGGAGGGGCGGGTCTGCGGGTTGACGCGGATGTCGACGGAGACGACGCGAAGCCCCGTGGTGCCGGCCTGCACGAGCGTTTCCATGCAGTAGGAGAAGCGCGAGTGAATGAAGATGCGCTGGCAGGCCATGCGCGAGAAGGCGCGGAAGCCGGACGGGGCGTCGCGAACCGTGGTTTTCGAGATCCAGCGCAACGCCGCGCTGCCGCAGAGCTGCAGCAGCTTCTTGACGGGGCTGAACTCCGGATGATCGACGATGGGGCGGCAGCCCACGACGATGTCCGCCTTGTTCTCAAGTACGGGAACGACGAGCTTCGCGATGTCCTCGCCGCAATACTGGTTGTCGGCATCAGTGTTGACGAGGATGTCGGCGCCGTGGGCCAGGGCGTAGTCGACGCCGGCGGAGAACGCCCGGGCGAGGCCGCGGTTGCTGCCCAGGCTGACGACATGGTGCACGCCAAGCTGTCTGGCGACTTCCGCCGTGTCGTCGGTGGAGCCGTCGTCGACGACCATGTATTCGATGGTGTCGATGCCGTCGATCTGCCTGGGCAGGTCGGCAATGGTTTCGGGAAGCGTCTTGGCTTCGTTCAGGCAGGGGATTTGGATGATGAGCTTCATTTCGTCCCTTCAATCGCTTTTTTGCAAAAGATGAATTTGGCCAGTGAAAAAACGATCACGTTCAGGATTTGGATGGTGATGTAGTACTGAGGATAGGCTTCGGTGAAGGCGGGGTGTCGGGCGTCGATCCAACTGGTGAGAATGGAGTATAGCAGAAAATCGCCGCCGCGGAAAATGGAAACGGATCCCATGAATTCGGCGTATTGCCGACCGATGCTCTTGGTGGCGCTGGGCGTGAAGACGAACCGGCGGCAGAGGAAGAAGTTGATCGACACTTGGATGACCAGCACGAAGGCGTAGGACAGGGGCTTCCAGACATGCAGGTGTTCGACGAGCGCCCAGTTGAGCGGGATGGCGACGATAAACGCCGGGACGCCGACCACGAGGAAGAGGAAGGCTTCCCGGAGGAGGCGAAGGAGCTTGGTTTGGGTGGCGCGAGGCTGGGAGGGCATGGCTAGGGCTGGGAGGGCGCGGGGCTGGCGGTGGAGGGGGATTGGGTGGGCACGGGGTGCCCACCCACGGGAGTGGTGGCGCGGGGCTGGGCGATGGGGATGCGGGTGGTTGCGGTGAAGCGATCCGCTTCGCGGCGGGTTTCGCGGGTGGGCGTGACGGCCCGGGCCAGAAGGGCGTCTTCCGCATGGTAGCTGTCGGCGCTGGCGACATGGCGTTTCGAGGAACGCGTGGCCGGGGCGACGGTGTCGCCCGGCCGGAGCCCGGCGATTTCGTCGTGGACGACGACGGCGGCGTTCTCGACGGTGATGACGCGTCGGAAGGTGTAGGGGCTTTTCGATTTCTTGAAAACCATGACTTTTTTCAGAAGTCCGATGATCGACTTTCCGAAGACAAGGCTTATGCAGCGGAGTCCGAAGTGCATCCAGGGCGTGGACTCGACTTCCTTGTGTGGAGCCAGGGTGCCGGAGACGTCGTCGCGGTCGTTTGTGTGATGGATGGTCCAGTCGAGGCTCCACCAGTGGGAAACATGCTGGCGGCGTCCCGAGGCCACGATCCAGCCGAAGTCCGCCAAGGCGGCATCGCCATCGTGGAGGGTGAAAACGCCGCCTTTTCGCAGGGCGATGGAGAGGGCGCCATTCGGGAGCTTCCGGAAGACGTAGCCGCACTCGTCGAGGAAGAGGGGCGCGGGCAGCTCTGGAAGCGGGTTGGCGCGGGGCTTGTTGTTCGCGTGGTCGAGGACGGCGATGGCCCGGGCGACGGAGTGGCCGATGTAGTGGCACCAATAGCGGTCGTCGATGGCTTTGAAGAAGTGTGAAGGGGCGTGGGCGTCGGCGTAGAAGATTTCGAGAAGATCGGCGGCTTGCGCTTGCTGGTCGGGGGAGCCGTCGGCGAAGTGGCGGGCGATTCCGTAGGGGACGACGTAGTCGGTGTTGCGGGCGTTGAGCATGCCGAGGCCACGGCGGGGGATCGCGGCGACATGGTGCATGAACGCCAGCGCGCGATCGGCCGAGTGCCGGTAGTCGGGGTCGCCGGTGGCGTCGATGAGATCCCAGAGGCAGTCGAGCGTGACGGAGAGATAGCCGATGTCGGGGCCGTCGTACTCCCAGAACCAACCTTCGGAGGTCTGGAGGGCGAGGGATTTTTCCTTTTGGGAGGCGAGCGCGTCGTCGGAAACGAGCTCCGGGGCGACTTTCTTGATCCAGGCCAGCGCGGCGAGCCCGGCGATCTGCTGGTTGGCGGCCTTGGGCTCGAAGCGGGTGGAAAGTTGTTTGGCGGCGATGACCAGGCCGGCGTGGACGTCGCCTTTGGGGACGACGCCCTCGGCGACGAGCTTGGCGACGGCGAGGGTACTGAAGGCGAGCGGCGGGTAGCCCTGCTCCCAGGGGTAGTATTCCTCGAATGCGCCGTGGCGGACGGCGCGGGCGTTCCAGAAGCGGCACGAACCCGCGGCCAGCGAGTCGGCGAAAGCGGGCGGCAGGAGATCGGGGTTGCAGACCTTTGAGGCCGTGTGAACGGCGTAGCCGCCTTGCTGCAGGATGACGGAGGCGAAATCGCGAATCCGGTAATGCCACCAATTGCGGTCGAAGCAGCCGTAGGCGGGGTTGTCGATGTCGCGGCAGGCCTGCGTGAGGATGCGCGGCAGGACGGATTCGAGAACGGATATGAGGTTGGGGCCGATACTCATGGTGCAAAAACGTAGATTAAGTGTATTGTTTCGAGGCTACCGCCTCGATCAGATGATTGGGTTGCTATGGACGTGGCGATGGGGTTCATGGATTGAAAACTCCGATTTGAGCGGCGCGGTAGAGCCGCAACAATCTACTGAATCTACGTTAAAACTTACAGTGAAGGGGGGGGTGTTTGGTCAACGTGGATTAAGTGTATTGTTTCGAGGCTACCGCCTCGATCAGATGGCATGACGATGTAGAAGTAGTGGTTTGTGTTCATGGATTGAAAACTCTGATTCGAGCGGCGCGGTAGAGCCGCAACAATCTATTAAATCTACGTTAAAAACTTACAGTGAAAGGGGGTGATTGGTCAACGTGGATTAAGTGTATTGTTTCGAGGCTACCGCCTCGATCAGATGGCATGACGATGTAGAAGTAGTGGTTTGTGTTCATGGATTGAAAACTCTGATTCGAGCGGCGCGGTAGAGCCGCAACAATCTACTGAATCTACGTTAAAAACTTACAGTGAAAGGGGGTGTTTGGTCAACGTGGATTAAGTGTATTGTTTCGAGGCTGCCGCCTCGATTAGATGATTGGGTTGCTATGGACATGGCGATGGGGTTCATGGAGAAAAACTCTGAATCTAGCGGCGCGGTAGAGCCGCAATAATCCACGAAATCTACGTTACTTACTACTAAAGGATTTGATCTCGACTTCGTAATTGGTCAGCCCTTTGCGTTTGGTGGGGCGGCTGATGGCTTTCCACGTCAGGCGGAGGCGGTTGAAGGCGGGGCCAAGCCATTTCTCCGGGATTTGACAGACGAGCCAGCGGGCGGGGCGGGTGCGGCAGCAGGTGAAAATGAAGCTGATGACGCATTCGACGAGCTTGCGGGCGGCGGCGATGCGTTTCGGGGCGTAGCCGTAGTCGGGGGCGGACTTGCCGAAAAACCGCCGCATGCGGCAGCGAAGGTAGCCGCCCCGCTTCTTGAAGTCAAGCATGTGTCCGTGCATGTCGCCCGCTTTCAGCGGGTCTTCCTGCGTGAGGACGAGCAGCCCCTTGGCTTCCATCTCCTGGATGATCGCCTCCATTTCGGGTGTTCGGGTGGCCACGACGGAAACGCCGCCTTGTCTGGCATTTTCGAATTTCGGCGACCAGGCGTCGCCGACGGCCAAGTCGCAGAATTCGTTGCAGAAATCCATGCTGAGCAGGCTGGTGGTGGTGACGAAGAAGGGGATCAAGAAGTTGTAGTAAACTTTGGGGGAGCGGAGGGCGACGCCGCTTGCGGTGGTGATTTCGAGATAGCCCGGCCATTCGCCCGCACGCCATTTGACGCTCGTGACGGGGTCGTCCGGCTTGATGCGGTTGGAGCGCAGGTAGTAGAGGAGCGCTTGCGGGGTGAGCGCGGTTCCCGTGTAGGGGCCGAGGACGTAGGCGATTTGCCTGGCGCGGGCGTCGCCGATCTGCTGAAGCGCGCGCAAGGCGGCGGTTTGCTCGGGCGTGCCGACGAAGGCGTAGCGCTTCCCGGGGGCCAGCCTGGCCAGCGCGGGGATCATGGGGACGGCGATGTAAACGGAGCCGGCGCAACCGAGGATGTCGTCGGGGGTGGTGGCGATGACGGGAGAGGCTTCCAAGGGTGCGGGGTCGCCTTGCTTGGCGAGAATGGCACCGTCGATGCGACCGGATTCAAGCAGGTGCAGGAGCGTGCGGGTGATGACGCCGCCGGACGCGCCCGCGAGGCGGATGGCGGGATCCGAGGCGTAGCCCGTGCGGACTTTTTGGACGATGCCCGTCAACCAGTTGTCGGGATGGCGACCGTAGTGGGCCTGGTAGGTGTCGGGGTAGTGGATGCCGAGGCCGGGGCAGATGCGCGGGGTTTGATCGTCAAAGGAGAAGCCTGCGGGGAATTCGGGTTTATAGCCATTGAGCGTGGGGATCATGCGCGCCTGGGGTTCGCCCGAGAGGTAGACGCAACATCCGCACGAGGCGCATGTCGCTGAATCGCAGAATCCGTGTTGGCGCATGTTGGTTGGTGGCATGGAGGGCTTTCCAGAAATGATGCTCAAAGTATAGCGGATTGCGGCGGCGGGGGCAATCGGCTTGTTGCCGGGCATGCCCGAGCGGCAAGCCGACAGGGTTTGGGTGGGCACGGGGATCCCACCCACGGGAGAGCGCGAGAGGAAGCCGAAGGGGGGCTTTCGCGGGGCGTGGGCTGGGGAGGTGCGCGCCGCGGAGGGCGCGCATCAAGAGGGGGGCGTGGGTTGCGGCTTTTGCAAAGGACGGGGGCGCACCGCCCCCGAACCCCCGCTGCGGGGGCGCACCGCTGCCGAGCCGCCGCTGCCGGGGCTGCCGCCCCCGAACCCCCGTCAACACTTCTCTCTGCGCTCTACGCTCTCCTCTCTTCCCAAAAAGGTTCATTTTGAACCTTTTTGGGGCGGGGGGCGTTGATAGGGGAAAGATCAACACCGGTGTGAAAATGATGCAAGAATCTGTCGTCGCTGTCGCGTTGGAGGGCGTGGAGAAGTCGTTCGGGAAGGACGAGGCGGCCATCCATGTCATCCGAAACCTGGATTTCAAGCTGCCGAGGGGCAGGTTCGAGGCGGTCATGGGGCCGAGCGGCTCGGGGAAGAGCACGCTGCTCCATCTGGCCGCGGGGCTGCTGGCGCCGGATGCGGGCGCGATCCGGATCGGGGCGCAGGACATCGTCGGGATGTCCGACCGGGAGGCCACGGTCTTCCGGCGGCGGCATGTGGGGCTGATCTTCCAGGACTACAACCTGATTCCGACGCTGACGGCGGAGGAGAACATCGCGCTGCCGCTCCTGCTGGATCGGCGGCGCGGCGAGGAGGGGCGGGTGGCGGCGCTGATGGACGCGCTCGGCATCGCCGGGCGGCGGCGGCACTTCCCCGCCGCGCTGAGCGGCGGGGAGCGGCAGCGGGTCGCCATCGCGCGGGCGCTGGTGTGCAAGCCGACGGTCGTCCTGGCGGACGAACCGACGGGCAACCTGGATTCGCCTGCCGCGCAGGATTTCTGCGCGTTGATGAAGCGCTTGAATGGCGAGACGGGGTGCGCGATCCTGATGGTGACGCACGACCCCGTCGTGGCCAGCGCCGCCGAGCGCATCCACATCTTGCGGGATGGGCGGTTCATGGACAGTTTTGAAAGCCAGGGCAGTCCGGCGCGCGTCGCCGAGCGCTACCTGGCCGCCATGCGCGCGGAGTGACGCCATGCTGACGCTGAATCTCGTCTTGCGGACGCTGTCCCGTGAAAAGGTGCGCGCCGCGACCGCCGTCCTCGGCGTCGCGGCCGCGGTGGCGCTGCTGGGCTGGCACGTCGTGCTGGCCACGACGGCGCAGTCGCAGGCCGACGAGGCGGTGGCGCGCGCCACCGCGCCGTACTCGGCCTGGGTCGTCGGCCCCGCCGCGGGGCCGCGGCGGGGGGCGGCGCCGCAGGCGCAGCAGGGGGAGGGCGGCGTCCGCGCGAGCGCGGACGCCACGGTCGGGTTCCGCCGTCGGCCTGCGGTCGCGGGCGCGTTGCCGGCGTCGCTGCGCTCGGCGCTGGCGGCGGCGACGAACGTGCTGGAGGCCGTGTTTGTCACGGTCCAGACCGCGCCACTCGACATCCGCCCCGGTGGCAGGGTCTTGCAGGGGCCGCCGCTCGTCGGCGCGTTGGCCGAGATGCCGGCGGCGGGGCGTCCGCTCCTTGAATCGCATGTGCTGGAGCGGGGGCGGTGGCCCGATCCGGTCGCCGCGGCGTCGGAGGCCGCCTTCAACGCGGCGCTCTTTGAAGAACGGCATGTGCCGGTGCCGGAACTGGGTTCCGAGCTGCCGGTGCTGCTGCAAAACGGCACGGTGACGCTGAGGATCGTCGGGCTGTATCGGGCGGACACGCTGGTGAAGGCGTTTCCGTCGTGCTACACGACGGCCGGCGCGATGGCGGCGATGGCGCGGCTGAATCCACGCGGCCCCCAGGGGCCGACGCTGGCGCTTTGCGCGCCGGCGGCGGGGCGGGGGCTTGACGCGCTGGAGACGCTGCTGGCGTCGGTTCCCGAGGCGGGCGGCTGCACGTTCACGACGCGCGAGGCGGTGGCGGATCGGTTCCGGTCGGACACGACGGCGAACCTGATGCGGCAGCTTCCGCTGTCGCTGTCGCTGGCGTTCATCACGGCGGCGTTCATGCTCGTCGCGGTGCTGACGATGGGGATTGCCGAGCACCGGCGGCGCATCGCGATGCTGCGCTGCGTGGGCATGACGCGCGGCGGGGCGGCGGCGTTGATGCTGGGCGAGACGGCGGCGCTGGCCGTGTCAGGCTGGGCGCTGGGGCTGCTGGCGGCGACGGCGCTGGTCCAGGTCTTTCTGCTGGCGGAGGGTTCCGCCGAGCTGCCGCGCGTGGTGCATCTCGACTGGCGCGCCGTGGTTTCGACGGGCGGCCTGGCGCTGGCGACGGCGCTGGCCGCCGCGGTCGCGCCGATCCTGCGCACGGCGAAGATCGCGCCGCTGGAAGTCACGCAGGGCGCGCCGTCCGAGGTGCGGCGGGTTTCGGCTTCCCGGACGCTGCCGGGGCTTGCGCTGATGCTGCCCATCGTCTTGCTGGCGCTTCCCTTCGACATCACGCCGAAGCGGCGGCTGGCCTTGATGGTGGCGGTGGGGCTGCCGGCCTTTGTGGCGGGGTCGGCACTCTGCCTGCATGCGCTGATGCGGGGGGTGGAGGCGGTGTTTCTGGCGCCGCTGGGCTGGATTCTGCGCCTTGATCCGCGGCTGCTTTCGCGTCGGCTCAGCCGGGCGCCGGGGCGGGCCGGTGGCACGGTCATGACCCTGGCGCTGGGGCTGGGCACGTTCATCGCCATCCACATTTGGGGCGGGTCGCTGATGTCGTCCTACGTGCCGTCGCCCGAGTGGCCGGATGTGATCGTCTCGGTGCTGCCCAACGGGCTGGATGCCGAGGCGTTCGCGGCGGCGGCGGCAGCGCCGGGCGTGGCGCCGCCGGCGCTGCCGATCGAGGCGTCGCAGTTCCCCTTGGCGCCGTCGACGGTCGAGGCGGCGCGGCAGGCGGGGCTGCCGCCGTTGAAGAGCGATTTGGTTCTGGTCTTCGGCGTCGATCCCGAACGCGCCTTTGGCGGCGCGTCGCCGCTGGCGCGGTTCCGCTTCGTCGAGGGCGCCCCGGCGGAGGCGGCGGCGCGACTGCGCGCGGGCGATGCCTGCCTCGTGCCGGAGATGCTCTTGCGCCTGACGGGGCTGCGCTTTGGCGACGCCATTGGCGTGGGCGACCGGATGCTGAAGATCGTGGGCGTGCTCGATTTGAACTGGCACCTCGTGACCTCGCGCGCCAACGTGCGGTCGCGTGCGGGGCGCCTGGACGGCGCGCGCACGGAAAGCACGGCGAACATGCAGGCGACGGTCGGCATGGTCTTCACGAGCGAGGCGGTGGCGCGGTCGATGACGGGCAACCCGGACACGATCTACTTCTTCTGGCTGAACCTGGCGCCGGACCTGGCGGCGCTTCATCCGCTCCAGGCGACGGTGCGGCTGGACGCCTCGCTCACGGGCGCGATCGACGCGGCCAACGCGAAGCGGTCGCGTCCGTTGACCCGCGGCGTCAACGCGCTGAAGGTGCATCATCGCGACGAGATCGCGGAAGGCACCCTCGCCCACGGCAACGAGATTCTCGGGACGATGGCGCGGGTGCCGTTCTGGTCGCTGCTCATCACGTCGATGGGCATTGCGGCGCTGCTCGTGGCGTCGGCCAAGGCCTCTCGCCGCGAGATCGACGTGATGCGGGCGATCGGCCTGACGCGCGGGCAGTTGGCGCGGCTGTTTTTGGGGGAGGCGCTGCTGGCGGCGTTGAGCGCGATCGTGGTGAGCCTGGTCGCCGGGCTGTTGATTGGCTGGTCGTTCACGGCGGTGACGCGCGCGCAGTTGGCGGCGGGGCTGGCGAACGTGCTCGTGGTGCCGTGGCGCCTGGTGGGGCGCGGCGTGCTGTTTGCCGTGGCGATGACGCTGGCGATGGCGGTGCTGCCGCTGAGGCGGATTGCTCTTTGAGTGAGGAGTGCATAGGGAAGCGGCTAGGGGCCAGGGGTTAGGGGCTTGAGTGGCGCGGGGTGGCGGGAGGCAAAGGACGGGGGCGGCCCCCGAACCCCCGTTTGCGGAGGCACTCGCGCCGAGGACGGCGGGCTCCAGCGTCCCCACCCTGCCACGCTAGTCGCTAAGGCGGAAGGCGATGGTGAGGCGGACGCGGAGCTCGACGGGGCGGCCGCGCTTGAGGGCGGGGGAGAAGCGGGCGGCGCGGACGGCCTTCAGGGCGGCGGCGTCGAGGATGGCGTGGCCGCTGCTCTGCACGACGGAGGCTTCGAGCACGCGCCCGCGCTTGGAGACGAGGGCGGAGCAGGTGACGTCGCCTTCCCATTGCTCCTGCTTTGCCTCCAGCGGGTATTCGGGCTTGATGGGCCGGTGGGGCGCGGGCGGGGCGTCGATGGCGCCGTCGGCGTCTTCGGCCGCCGGGGCGGCCTCGGGGGATTGGGTGGGCACGGGGTGCCCGCCCACGGGAGAGGTGGCGGGGGGTGGCGGCTCGGGGGCGGGGGATTGGGCGGGCGCGGGGGCGGGCGAGGGATGGGCAAAGGACGGGGGCTGCCGCCCCCGAACCCCCGCTGCGGGGGCTTCGGGCTCTGGTGGCGGGGCTTCGGGCTCAGGCTCCGGTGGCGGCGGGGTGTGGAGCATGGGCTCGGGGGCGGTGGCGGGGGCGCTGGGCAGGATGTGGATGCGGGTGGCGGCGGGTTGGGGGATGGGGGGCGGGGGCGTGTCGAGGCCGGCCAGCGCGAAGAGCAGCGCGTGCGCACCGCCGGCGAGCAGAAGCGCGGCGGTTTTGCAGAGCGGGGAGCTGGAGCCGTCGGTGGACATGGCGGGCGGGGCGGGCGCTTCAGGGCGCGGGGGCTTCCGGCGCGGGGCGCGTCTGGAAGGCGACTTCGGCGATGCCGGCTTCGCGGAGCGCCGAGAGCAGGACGAGCCCGCGCCCGATGGGCACGCGCTCGTCGGCGCTGATGAGGATGGGGCGGCCGGCGCAGTCGGCCAGGACGCGGGCGACGAGCGCGTCGTCGTCGGTTGGCTCCCCTTCGAGCCAGGCGCCGCCGTCGGCCGCCAGCGTGATGACGGCGTGGGCGCCGGGCAGCGGCGCGTCGGCGGTTTGCGGCAGGGCGACGTCGATGCCGCGGTGGACGGTCATGGTGGCCATGGCGTAGATGAAGAAGACGAGGAGGAGGAAGATGACGTCCATGAGGGGCGTCATTTCGAGGCGGGCGCCGGTGTCGCGGGTGCCGGGGTCAAGGTGCATCGCCGCATCCTTTCGCGCAGGCGCGTTCGCATTGGCGTCCGGCTCGCTCCAGTTTGCGCGCCCAGCGCGCGATCTGCGAGCGGAACAGGTTGAAGGGGATGAGCGCCATGATCGAGATGACGAGGCCGGCGGCGGTGGTGACGAGCGCTTCGGCGATGCCGGCGGAGACGGCCGTGGGGTCCGAGCCGACGGTGGAGGCGCCGAGCAGCTCGAACGAGGCGATGATGCCGGTGACGGTGCCGAGGATGCCGAGCATGGGCGAGAGGGTGACGAGCGTGTCGAGGATGGCGAGGCCGCTGCGGAGGCGTTCGAGCACTTGCTGGCCGGCGTCTTCGAGTCCTTGCGTGAGGCCGCATTCGCGGTGCTTCAGGCCGAGGGCGAGGAAGCGCCCGACGGGGCCGGCCTCCTGGCCGAGCGCGATGGCGGTGTCGACGTCGCCGCGGCCGAGCGCGGCGTAGATGGGGTCGAGCTTGTGGCGGGCGCGCCGTTCGGCGACGGCGAAGACGAGGAAGGCGCCGAGGCGTTCGAGCACGACGGCGAGTCCGAGGAAGGAGCAGAAGAGCAGCGGCCACATGACCACGCCGCCCTTTTCCATGAGGGTCGAGAAGGCCGGGATTTGGAAGGTCGAGGCTGAGGCGAGAAGCCAGGGGGGGGAGATCACGGGGG
>JBMNOD010000055.1:0-22984 GCA_050942875.1 Kiritimatiellia bacterium | reverse complement strand
CCGAATGGGAACTGTGGGAGAAGAAGGGCATGATGGGTCGAGTCATCGATGCCAAGGCGGCGCTCCGTCGGCGCATGTACGACCTCTCGCAGTTCTGCAAGACGTTCAAGGAGACGTTCTCGATGATGTACAACGACCGCCACGAGCACAGCGGCACGATCTGGGGTTCGCGCTTCAAGAGCATCCTCCTTTCGCCCGACTACAGCACCATCATGACCGTCGCCGCCTACATCAACCTCAACCCCGTCCGCGCCGATGTCGTCGGGGATCCCGGCGAATACTCGTGGTCCGGCTATGGCGCTGCAAAGCATGGCAATGGTCTCGCCCGCAAGGCGATGTGCAATCTTGTCGGCACGGCGCTCGGGTTGAAAGGAGCCGTGTCATTCGAGATTGCGCTTGCCGCCTGCGATGCGGCGATGGAAGGCTATGTCGATGCACCTGCGTCTATTGACGGCATCGCTGTGACCACTGTCAAGCATGACCCTGACAACGAGTCGAAATTCGATGCGGATCAGGTCAATGCGGCAATCAAGGCAGGCAAATCGATTTCGCTTTTCGAGGCGATACGCTGCAAAGTGCGCTACTTCAGCCATGGAGTCGCAGTCGGCCCCGCTTCGTTTGTGATCGAAATTGTCAGACGCCTTGCGGCGGGGAAGGACACCAAGCGAAAATGTGCCGGGTGCGATGATTTGGAGCTTTACACGGCGCGACCGCTACGCGGCGGCGGCGAGATGAGCGTACCTAAAAGCCACATCGCTTAGCTCAACGTCAAACAGCCTAGCCTGAAGACCAAAAAAGCCAGCGGCGGATACCCCAGAACAGAGACCACGGACGTGGGATCCATTTCCTGCTGGGTAAAAATACGGCTGAAACCTGCCAAAGCACAGAAAACATATAGGACTTTGGCAAAACAACTCGAAACTTGTTGTTCTCCAGCTGGAATGATCGTCATTTATGGCAAGGGCTCGAAAATCCATTTTCAGCGAACTGGATTTTGACACATATTTCAGCTCGGAACAACTGAAACGACAGATGCTGCATGAATGAACAATGTTTGGTGAGGTCTTTTTTCCCCCTGTTTTAGTAGTAATAGGGTCTGTCCCCTAAAATGCTAAAAAAAGATAATGGAAAGATACTTCGTACTTCGGAACGCTCTCGCGCAGGAACTCCCGCAGTTTAGGGAAAGAAAATGGGCTGGACGGGATTTGAGGGGAAATGGTAGGATTGGCGCGTTTTGTTTTTGGGGGACGGCTAGAGCATGGAAGAGATTGGTGGTGGCAAATCAGATCGGCATGACAATGCCGCTCCACGTCTGGATCCGATTTCTGGGGGCGGCAAGCATGATGGAGGGTTGACGCGGGATGATGCGCCGCGGCTTGAGCCGGTTTCCGGCGGGTTCAAAATCGAGGGGGATTTGACGCGGGACGGGGTGAAGGGGCTGTGGCCGATTCCGAAGGATGTGGAGGCGGTGGGCGGCAAGGTCACGCTGGATGCGTCGGGGGTGGGCGCGTGCGACAGCGCCGGGCTGGCGTGGCTGGTGCTGCTGAATGCCGCGGCGGCGGAAAAGGGCGCGAGGCTGGAGGTCGTCGGGCTTGAGCCGGGGGCGATGTCGCTTTACGAGGGGATGGTGGCGGGGCGGACGGAGCCGGGCGACCGCGACCCGGGCTGCACGCCGCTTTCCATGCTGGGGCGGCGCGCGGTGGCGGCTTGGCGGCGGACGCTGGAGACGTTGTCGTTCACGGGCGAGGTCACGCTCGACATTTGTCGCGTGGCGATGCGTCCGCGGAGCGTGCGGTGGGGCGACTTTGTGCGGGCCGTGGTGGAGACGGGCGTCCATGCGATTCCGGTGGTGATGCTGGTGAGCTTTCTGCTCGGGCTGATCCTGGCGTTCCAGTCGTCGATACCGCTGAAGCTGTTCGGGGCGGAGATCTACGTGGCGTCGATTCTGGGCGTGTCGATCGTTCGGGAGCTTGGCGGCATCGTGGCGGCGATCATGATGGCGGGGCGGACGGCGTCGGCGTTCGCGGCGGAGATCGGCACGATGGTCGTCAACGAGGAGGTGGATGCGTTGCGGACGATGGGGCTGTCGCCGGTGCGGTTCCTGGCGGTTCCGCGGGTGCTGGCGGCGGCTTTGGCGCTGCCGGTGCTGTCGTTGTTCGCCAACATCGCGGGGATTTTCGGCGGGTACGTGGTGCTGAGGATCATGGGGTATTCCTTCCAGGCGTTCCACAAGTACACGATGCTGTTCGTGGATGCGGGCGATTTCTACGGGAGCGTGTTCAAGACGGTCGTGTTCGGCGTGCTGGTGGCGTCGATCGGGTGCTTGCGGGGGCTGCAGACCGGGGACGGCGCGGATGCGGTGGGGCGTTCGGCGACGAGCGCGGTCGTGACCAGCATCGTGGCGGTCGCCGTCGCCGACGGCGTGTTCGCGGTGGTGTTCTACGTTTTGGGGATTTAGCGGTGGAACGAGTCGGGGCGGTCATCGAGGTCGAGGGGCTTGACGCGGGCTACGAGGCGCGCGCCATCCTCCGCGATGTCAACCTTGCGGTGCGGCGCGGCGAGGTGCTGGTGCTGCTTGGCGGTTCGGGGTGCGGCAAGAGCACGCTGATGCGGCACATGATCGGCCTGAACCCGCCGCTTGCGGGGCGGGTGAAGGTGCTGGGCGAAGTGTTCGCCGAGGCGGGCGTGGAAACGCCCGACGAGGTGCGGAACCGGATTCTGCCGCACATCGGCGTGATGTACCAGGGCGGCGCGCTGTTCGGCGCGATGACGCTGCTGGAAAACGTGCGGCTGCCGCTCGAGGAGCTGGCGGACTTGCCGCGCGGGTTGATGGACGAAATCGCGCGGCTGAAGCTGGAGCAGGTGGGGCTGGGGGCCTTTGCCGACTACTTCCCGTCGGAAATCAGCGGGGGCATGCAGAAGCGCGCGGCCATCGCGCGGGCGATGGCGCTCGATCCGGAGGTGCTTTTCCTCGACGAGCCGTCGGCCGGGCTTGATCCGCTGACGTCGGCGGGGCTTGACGAGCTGATCCTCGCCATCCGGGAGGCGTTCGGCACGACGGTCGTGATGGTGACGCACGAGCTGCCGAGCATTTTCACCGTGGCCGATCGCGCGGTGTATCTCGACCGTGCCACCATGGGGATTCTCGACGAGGGCGATCCGCGCGACTTGCGCGATTCAAGCGCCCACCGGGAAGTCCGGAACTTTTTCAACAGGGGGCGCGCCCCCGAAAATGGCAGGAAAGGCGGCTGAAATGGCGGTTGCAAAATCGGAGTACATCAAAGTCGGGGCGTTTGTCCTCGCGGCGGTGGCGCTCGGCACCATCGCGGTGATTGTGCTTGGCTCCAGTGCGTTCGACAAGAGCGAAGTCCTCATGGAGACGTACATGGAGGAGTCGGTGCAGGGGCTGGATGTCGGCGGGGCTGTCAAGTTCCGTGGCATCCCGATCGGGAGGATACATGACATCACGTTCGTGTGTCCGACGTATTCCGCGCCGGACACGCCCGAGGGGCGACGCTCGATGCGGTATGCGCGAATCGTCTTCTCCGTCGATTCGCGTTTTGTCGATGAAACAAGCGGCGACATTTCCTTTGGCGGGTTCGTGCAGGACAGGCTGCGCATTTCCAAGAAGAACCAGGGCGTGACGGGCATGATGTACCTCAACATCGACTATGTGTCGTCGCCCGACACGGCCACGCTGCCGGTGCCGTGGACGCCGGAGCACTTCTACATGCCGTCGGAACGCGGCTTGACGCAGGCGATCTCGGACATCATCCAGAACATCAGCGACCAGCTCTCGAAAATGGATCTGGAGCATACGATCAGCATGGTCAACGAGATCTTCTCCACCGTGACCAATGAAATCACGCAGGCGCGCATCGGCGACACGGGCAACAAGATCAATTCGGTGGTCACGCGCCTCGACACCATCACGGCGAACGTCGAGGCCATGGTTCGGTCGGAGGATCTGGCAGGGGTGCCTGCGACGGCCGCCGAGGCGCTCAAGTCGCTCGCCGCCGTCACGCGCGAGCTGGAGGCGTCGCTTCCCGGCCTGCTGAAAACCGCCGGCGCCGCAACGGGCGAAATCAACGCGGTCGCGAGCGAGTCCCGCGCCTCCGTGCTCGAAAGCCTCGAGAACATCCGGCGCGCGACCGATACGCTCAACGAATTGCTCGAAAGGCTCAAGGACAGGCCGTCGCTCATCCTGCGGGATTCCAGCGACGAATGAACAGGCGGCGAGGCAAGGAGACGAAATGAAGATGTATGCGAAGACAGTTTTTCTGGCGTTTGCGGTGGCGTCCGCCGCCTGGCTCCACGGTTGCATCTCGGTGAACGCGCCGCAACCGACGTGGCGCGAGTCGTTCGTGGTGGGCGCCGTCCGTCCGGACGACGCTCCGCCCGCACAATCCGCCCTGGCCCAGACGGTGCTTCGGATCAAGCGCTTCCGCGCAGCGGAGCCGTATGATTCGCGCCGGATGATGGTGCTTGATTCGAAGACCCGTTCGATCAAGCCGGCGGAGGGCGGGCAGTTCGCCGTGGCGCCGGCGGCGGCTTTGACCGACCTTGCCCGCGCCTGGCTCGCGGCTTCCGGCGGGTTCGCCGATGTCGTCGATCCTGCCGCGATGCCGCGCGGCGGGCATGCCACGCTTGATGCGTGGATCGACCAGGCTGGCGTCGTTCTTGATGCTGACGGCAAGCCGTTGTTCCGGCTTGCCGTCAGCTTCTGGCTTGTGCCGGAGGGGGGCGGCGGCGCTTCGCCAGGCCGCGCCCGCTACGATTGCGTCGTGACGGAGTCGGTGGCGTCCGAGGCGCCAGCCGACATTGCCGCCGCTGCGGGGCGGGCTGTTGCCGAAGTGTTGCGCCAGCTTGAGGCTGGGCTTTTGGGGTTTTAGGCGGGGACGAAGCCCCGCCCCTGCGATAGAGCCGCCCCTGCGATAGAGCCGCCTCTACGATAGCGCCGCCCCTACGGAGAAGGGGCGGTGTTGAGGATGAGCGCGTAGTCGCCGAGGGGGAGGTCGAAGCGGGTGCCGTCGGCTTCGGGGGTGCCGGCGACGGCGTGGACGGTGCCGCTGATGGGGTCCTGGAGGGTGGCGTTGTTCCACGCGCCTTCGATCCACAGGCTGGCGTGCAGGTAGGCGTTTTCGTCTTCGATGCCGCCTTCGCGCCAGTAGGCGACGCAGCGGCGCGTTTCGTTTTCGAAGTGGAAGGCCTTGATGTTGTGCATGATGTGCGCGGTTGTGGGGACGTCGATGCGGCTGCTCCATCGTCGCGCCACCGGTTGCAGGGTGGCGTCGAACATGCCGCACAGGCGCTGGTAGGTGTCGAAGGACGGCTTGCGCGTGCCGCAAGGTGCGCGGAGAAGGCCTTTGGGGTTTTTCGTGGCTTTGTCTTCGCGGTAGCCGAGCAGGTCGATCGCGTGGAACCAGGAGACGTGCCGGATGCCGATGCCGAGATTGCAGAGGATGTAGCGCGTGAGCCATTTGGCCTGGATGTTGTCGGTGGAGAAATTGTTGTGCGCTCCGGCGCCGGTGCCGCCGCCTTCGGACGGGTAGCCGCCTTCGCCCTGCCAGAGTTCGGCGTGGGGCGCGATGCGGGCGAGCAACGCCCTGATCTTGCCCACTTCCTCCACATAGCGCCAGTCTGGCGGGTACCAGTACATGTGGAAGGAGACGATGTCGAGCAGGGCTGGGTCGGCATGCTTGAAGATTTCGGACAAGTAACGCTGCCCTCGATAGTCGAGCAGGCCGGAGGTCATGGCGGGCGCGGCGATCCGGGCGTCCGGCTTGACGCGACGGATGGCGGTTGCCGTGGGGGTGAAGAGCGCGGCGTAGCGTTCGCCGGTCATCGGGGCGTTGCACCAGAAATTTGGGTGGTCTGGTTCGTTCCAGATTTCGTAAACCTGGATGCGGTCGCGGAAGTGCTCCGTCAGGGCCGTCACGTAGCGCACCCAGGCTTCCAGCGCCTCGGGGGAGTTGAGCGGCACGTGTCCGACCGCCTCGGCGGCGGTGCTGCCGGCTGTTGGCGTGTACAAGTTGTTGCCATAGCCGAGGTTGAACCACGGCTCGATGCCGAGTTCAAGCAGTGTGTCGACCTGCTTGTCGAGCCAGGCGAAATTGTATTGTCCCGGCTCGCGCTCGCATTTGAACCAGCCTGTCTGGAGGCGAGCCCATTTCACGCCGAGGTCTGCAAGCTGGGGGAAGACGGGGGCGGGGTCGAAGTAGTCGCGGTCGAGCGTTTCGCAGCCTACGCCGCAATACGAGGCCGGAATGTCGCGGCTGTTGCGGGCGGGCATGGTTCCGACGGGGGTGAGTTTGAATTCGGTTTGGAATTTATTCATGGGGGAAGGGCAGGGCGGGGACGAAGCCCCGCCCGTACGACATTGGGGGTGAAGGGAAAGGTGGAAGAATTGCGCTCGATTCTAGCAGAAGATTTCCGAGGGTTCAAGGGCGGGGACGAAGCCCCGTCCATACGATATTGGCACGATGTTTCTTGGATTCTGTTTCTTGGATTCTTCTTGGATTATGCTTGCGACTGTTCTTTGGAGTATGATAAAGTCGATTCAATCCCGATTAGGCTTTTTTTGGCGGCGGAGCATCAACATGACCAAGCCTCGCGACATTGTTTTAGCGCAGATCAGGCATCAAGAGTGCAGTGAAGTTCCCTATACCCTTTCCTTCGAGGATTCGGTGGGGGAGCGGCTGGACGCCTACTACGGGAATCGGGATTGGCGAAGCCGTCTGGTGCCCTACATTGTCGGCGTCGGGGCGGTCGATACCGACCTGAAAGTGCCGATCGACGATGTGCATGTCCGCGACGGCTACGGTGGCGTCTGGCGTCAGGACGTCCGGCCGTGGCATTTGGAGAAGCCGCCGCTGTCGGCGCCCTCCTTCGATGGCTATGCGTTTCCGAAGGCCGAGGATTTCTTCCGTCCCGACTGGAAGGCGGCGGCCCTGAAGACGTGCGCCGAGAAAAAGGACGGTTTTCTGATCGGCAACCTTGGCTGGGGGCTGTTCGAGCGAAGCTGGAATCTTCGCGGATTCGAGAACATCCTGATGGATTCGATCGCGGAGCCGGACTTCTTCGCCGAGGTGCTGGATCGTCTGACGGCCCTCTACCTGCAGTTTGTGGAATACACGGCCGATCTGCCGATCGACGGCATTCTTTTCGGCGACGATTGGGGCGATCAGCGGGGCGTCATCCTCGGGCCGGATCGGTGGCGCGAATTTCTGAAGCCGCGCTGGGCGAAGATCTACGCGGCGGTGCGTCGGCATGGCAAGATCGTGATGACGCACTCCTGCGGTTCCGTTGCCGACATCATTCCCGACCTCATCGAGATCGGGCTCGACGTGCTGGAGAGCGTGCAGCCCGAGGCCGCGAACATGAACCCCTACGAGCTGAAGCGCAAGTGGGGGGACAAGATCACCTTCTGGGGATGCCTGGGAAGCCAGAGCATCATTCCGTTCGGCACGCCCGAGGCGATCAAGGCGGAAATCAACAAACTGCAGACGGAAATGGGCAAGGGCGGCGGCTACATTCTTTCGTCGGCCAAGCCGCTTCAGCCCGAAACGCCCACTGAAAACGCCGTGGCCATCGTCGAGGCGTTGACGAGCGGGGGCGGGGAGGGATCAGGGGTTGGGGGCTAGATGAGGTTGGAAATTGGAAAACAGGAAGGAACGAGTGTCATGAAGGGCTTCCGCATCAGAAAATCCGTTCGTCTCGCCATGTGGGCGGCCTCCGCTTGCGCGTCGCTGCTCCTTGTCGCGTCGTCCGCCTTGGCGGCTTCCATCTTCTGGAACTTGCCTGCTGACGGCCATTGGGACGCCGCTTCCGCCAACTGGGCGGGGGGATGCCACGACCTTTGCCGATGACGGCACGGTGAATGTGGCCTTTACGAATGCCGGCGGCGGCACGATCACCATTGATCCCAACATGTCGCCACTCAGCACCACCGTCAATTCTTCCGGCCATCATCAGTTCATTGGCGGGCCGATCGATTCCGGCGCGCTTGTCAAGTCTGGCACGGGAACGCTCCGCCTCAGCAACGCCAACACCTATCCCGGGGGGTCGTGGATCAAGGGCGGAACGCTTCTGCTCCATCACGCCGCCGCCGCCGGCTCCGGGGCGATCACCTTGGGCGACAGCGCCGGAACCGATGCCGCGACGCTCCATGTGGCCGCGAACATCACGAACGCCATCGTCGTGCAGGGTGGCGCGACGAGTCCCGGCACGTTGCGGAGCAGCAGCGCGGACGGACGGCGGATCTCGGGATCCATTTCCCTCGCCGATGACCTGGTGGTCTGGCACACCGGCGACCGCGACACGTGCTTGTCCGGCGACATTCTGTTCGGCGGCATCGGGGACATCCTCGTCAGCGCGGCGATCGGCGGCAAGCCGGAAAACCTCACCAAGCTGGGGAACAGCAACCTGATTCTGGCGGGGCCGAACACGTATGCCGGCGTCGCCACGCTTCAACGCGGCTGCTTCGGCCCTGGCACGCTTGTGGCGGGTGTCGAGGAAAATCCCGGCGTCTCGGGTCCGTTCGGCGTCCCGGCGACGCCCGCCGGCTCCATCGTCTTCGACGGCGGGGGCTTGGGCTGGTCGGCGGCCAATACATACGACTACTCCCCCCGCTTCGCCATCAACAACGGCAAGGAGCATGTCTTCGCCCCCCGGGGGCAGACGGTCTTGTATTGCGGCCCCGTTTCCTTCGTGCGCGACGCCGAGGCCTGTTTCGCCGATGCCGGCACGATGGTCGCGTTGCTGGGCGACATGTGCGCGTCGAGCGGTGTCTTGCCGTTCGGCACGGAGGACGACGACATCGCCCGGGCGCGGGTGGCCGGGAGGTCGCTGGTCCTTCGGGAGGGGCGGATTTCGGTCGTCGCCAGTCGCTAAACCGGCAACGTTTTTTCTCGACTCTATTTCTTCGGGCCGTCGCGTTGCTCGTTCAGCCAGCTCTCGATGGCGGCTTGCTGGTCGGACGTCATGGATTTGGGCCAGGGGGGCGACAGGATCAGCACAAACCGCGGCGTTGCGTCGGTTGCATCCCATCGGATGTCTTCCACCTCGTGTTTCCAGCGCCCTTCCGGCCACGTGTGTTCGGAGCCGGATTCGTAATCCTTGAAGTGCCGATGCAGGTTGGCTCCGGTCATGCTGTACATGAGCATCGTCAGGGGTTTTTTGCCGTCGAACACTTTGCGTTCCGTCAGGGGAATGCCGTGGAGTTCCAGGGTGTCGTAGGACTCCTGCCGCTCGGATTTCCCGATTTCGCGATAGATGAATTGGGCGATTTCAGTTCCGCCGGGCGCCAAGACGCATTCGAATTCGGTCTTGGTCCAGTAACTGCACGCCTTGATCATGGCTTTTTCGTTCGTGTAGCGATTCTGTTTGCCCTCGGCCCACCCTGCCATGACCTTTAACCCGAAGGAGTCGCCTTTCCACCTGAAAGGTTCGGACGAGCAGGCCGTGCGTTTCACCAAGTCCTTGCGTGTGGCTTTTTCGTTCGAGAACCCCAGCGGTCCGCGCTCGACGTGGACGACGGGGATGCGGATGAAGATCCAGGCTTGGGACATGCCGCGCAACTCGCCGCTTTTCGGCGCCGGGACGTCGGCCTTGGGCCCTGCCGTGATGGACGTGCCGCCCCCGGCGGCCTTTACGAGGTCGTTGGCGACCTTGCCCATGTCGTATCCGCTGAGGGCCTGCACGGCGCGCGCGGCTTCGGCGGGTCGGCTGTCGGCCTGCTGGAAGGCGTCGTCGAGCGCGCTGAAATAGGCGCTTGCCGAGCTGCCCGGGGGCAGGGACGGGACGATTTGTTTGGACAGCGCCTTGGCGGCGGCCGCGACGGCGGGCGGGGTCGGCGTCGCGGGCAGTTTGTCCGGGTCGGCCGTGATGCCCAGTTTCTTCAGGATCGCGCCATAGCCGAGGCTGCGTGGCCCGCCCATCACGTCCGGCGAGTCCGTCGTTCCTGTTGCCCCCTGCGGGCTCGCCGAGCCCGGCAATTTCGCCGACCCCGCCGATTTCGGCGCCGCCGTGGACGGCGGCACGCTGTTGACCGCCTGGTGTATCTGTTGGATGAAGGCGGGGTCTTGCGCGGCAAGGGATTGCATGGACGCCTCGTTGGAGGTGCGGGCCCGCACCAGTTCTTCGCGCATGCGCTTTGCCGTCGCGCGATCGCCGGCCGCCTCGGCTTTGCGTATCGCCGCGATGCGCTTCGCGTTGAGTTCCAGCGACGCCTTTTCGCCGGCCACCATCGAGTCGGTCATGTGCCGGCGCGCCTGTTTCAGGAAAACCCCGCTCTCCTGTCGCTTGATGGCGTCGGGATTGCCGAACGTCATGATGCCCGCCTCCTCCGGAATCTTGTGTTCGCGCGCCAGTCTCGCTTTCTGGGCAAAGGCCGGATCGTCGATGTTCGCGCCGTGGCTGTTGGCAATGCCGACGGCCTTGTCCACGCTCTTGCCGATGACGTGGAAATCGGGTTCGTGGGTTCCGCCGATCCCGGCCTCGGTGGCCTTCTTCACATTGGCGATCACGGCGCCGACGGGGTCTTCGACGCCGGCCTTGCCCTGGGTCGTGTAGTGGACGCCGCCTTCGGTCGCAAACTTGTCGCTTCCTCGCACCGTGCCGTGGTAGGCGGAGGCCGATTGGGCGGCGCTGCCGATGACGTCCGGCCTGGCAGGCGGTTTCCAGACGACGGTGTCGGCGCCGGGAATGATCCAGCGGTCGTCGCAATCGATCACGTCGTGGCCCTTGTCGCGCATGGCCTGCACGAAGCGTCTGCCACTGGCCATGTCTGCGGCGGTATGGTCGATGTCGCTCATGATGCTTTTGGGTTCGCCGCCGGAAAGTGTGATGGAGTTTTCAAGGCCGCATTGCCTGATGATCGCTTTCTGCTCCTCCATGCGCTGCCGGTAGCCCTCGTTGTGCTGTTTGCGCAAGCCCGCCATGTCGGCTTCCCATTCCTGTTTGACCTGCCGGTAGGCAGGGTGGCCGGGATTGACGGAGCCGTCGGAATTTCGCGCGTCGGGGGGGATGCGCGCCTCGTGCTTCTTCGTGCAGTCGGCGAGATCCTGCTTGAGACGCTCGCGGCGGGCGATCACGCCGAAGTCGGCTTCCAGCGCCTGCCGCTGCTTGGTGTATTTCTGGCGGATGGCCGGGTAGGTCGGATCGGCCGTGTTGATCGATCCGTCGGGACGGCGCGGCACGTCGCGGGAATAGGCCGCGTCGATCTCGTTGGCCCGGATCTTCATGCGGTCGACGTTTTCGACGAAGGCGTCGAATTTGGGCTCGTCGCCGACCGGCTTGCCTGCCGGGCCGATCCCGCCCTTGCGTGCCCCGGTCGAGGTCGTCGGCGTGGCGTCGACCACGCGCTTGCCTGGATCGGGCCTGGTTTTCGGCGGGATGTCGGCCTTGGGCATGGTTCGTTCGCCGATCTTCCGAAAGGCCTTGTTCACCACGAAGGTGATGGCCGCGTTTTCGGCGGCCCCCTGCCAGCCGCGATACTCCAGCCTCCCGGTCTCGGGATTGAATTCCTGCGCGTAATAGCCATCGTAGGCGGCCCAGGCCACGTCCACGGCATCGATGATTCGCACGGCATTCTCCGCCGCCTTGGCCGGCCCGCCTTCGACGTACCCGGTGCCGACGCTGTAGGCCATGGCGACATATCCGCCGCCCGGGACGAAGAGCGCGCCCAACATCAACGAAAGGCGGCTCGCGGTCTGCACTTTCTCGGCATACCAAAGCTTGTTCTCGGCCGAGGCCTTTTCGGCGTGCGCGTGCTTCTGTTCGCCGAGGGTCGCCTGCTGGGCCGCCGTTCGCAAGGCCCTCAGGCGTTTGATCCTTTCTTCACGCGGGAGGGGGGACTGGTAGATGTCGGCGATGTCGTTCATCATTTTTTTGCGCGCCGCGGTTCCGCCTTCGACGCGATTCTCCGCCATGCGCGGCAGCCCTTTGATCAGCTTGCTTTCGTGGGCGACGTCGTCCATTTCCCGTTCGATGCGTTCGATGAATTTCTGTTGGGCGCGCTCTTCCCACGCGGTGCGGGTTCGGACGGTTCGCCCCAGTTGCAGCGAACGAATGCGGTCCTGCTCAATCTGGATGTTCGTGACATGCATGACGATGATCTCGTCGAGCGCCTGTTTGCGTTCCGCATTGGCTTCCCTGGCATGTTCCTCGCGGGTGCGTTCGAGGTGGCGGGAGATGCCGGCTATCACCGACTCATGGTGCTCGATGGCGCTCTTGATTTCCTCCGCCGTCATGATGGGCGCGTCGGCTGGCGGCTTCGGTTCGTCGGCCGGCCGTTCCGGCGTGGCGCGCGCCGCCGCGTCGGCCACCGTCTGGGGGGCGCCCTCAAGGGCAAGGGGCGTCATCCGCTCCCCCGCATCCCAGGCATAGATGTAGTCCCGTTTTCCAATCCAGCGGGCTTTGGTCTGGTCGTAGCTGCTCTCGTCCACATGCGTGCCGGCGAAAGGCTCCAGCACGAGGCGCATGCGTGGCGCCTGTTCGTCGCCCTCGCCCACGACGGCGCCTTCCATGGCGAAGAAGAAGTCCTGCTCCTGTCGGAACGCGACGTTGTAATAGCGGGAGAGCCGGGGGCGCGAGTCCTTGGGCCCTTGGCGCAGCATGCGGGGGATGGCGATGTTGCATTCGAACGGATGGGCATCCAGCGAGGTGCGTGTCAGGGTCCCCTTGAGGATGACGTTGTCGCCTGGGCGGACGACGAGGGGCGGATGCTGCCAGGCGGCCTCGTAGTCGTACTTGTAGAACTGCCCCTCTTTGGGCCGGACATACAGCACGGAGGTGGGTGCTGGCTCCATGCATTTTCCGCTGGTGAACCGGTCGTTGAAATCCACGTTGACCAGCGTCCATCGTCCGCCTGCCTTCTTCTTGTCGTTGACGAGTGCCAGCGCGCCCTGGTGCCGTTTGCGCGCCCTGCATTGCGCTTGGAGGGGATTGGGCGGGTTGCCCAGCGCGACGATGCGCGCGACCTGTGCCTCGGCCCGGCGTTTCAGATCCTTCAGTCGTTGCGCGATGATGAAGCCCGTGTCCAGCAGCTCGCGCGCGCTCGCTTCGTCCTGGAAGACGGCGGCGTTGGCCGCCAGCCGCCAGGTTTCGCGTGCCGCCTCGAGGTCGCCCTCGATTTGCGCCAGCAGGACGAAATAGCCGTCGAGCAGTACGTTGAGCCGCGCAAAGTACAGATGCCCTTCGGTGGACGGGTTTTCGACAAACGGCCCCCAAAGGGCGTCGAAGGCGTCGGCGCCCGGGCCGCTGTCCGGGATCCCGCAAATCAGGCGCATGCCCGCAATGGCGCGCAGGAGGGTCTTCTGGTAGTCCGCTATGGAATCGAGCGTCAGCTCGGGTGGAATGGGGGCGGTCGCCTTCACATCCGGCAGGGTCTCGCCGCGCACGGTCGCGTAGTGGGACGTCGTCCACATCACCACGGGCAGTGTCCAGTACGACGGGTTGCAGGGGTCGTTCGCCGGGAGCGCCGGGAAATTCGTGATCGTTGTCGCCTGGTCGAGGGAGGGGAGGGCTCCTCCCATCTCGCACAGCCGATCCAGGACGCCTCGCCGCCAAAACTCGATGGCGGTTTTTTCGAGATCCTCCGTTTGCCCGACGGGACTGTCTGGTTTCACGGATGCGTTTCGGCCCAAATCCGTCAGGCCGTCCGCCTGCGCATCCGTCTGGCGTTCCGCGGACGACCGCAACTTTTCGGTCTGCGCGAACGCCTCCGACGGACACGCGTGGAAAAGCAGCACTGCAACCGCCAGAAGGAATTTCCATCTGGCGCTGGGGTTCATGATGCGGGTCGCGTTCATGGGTCACCTCGTAATTGATTGGAAACGGCTTTTTCTTTCGCTTTAGTCTACAGGAATCGGCGCCTTCTTTCAAGGACGCTTTTGTGCAAACGCAATCGGGTGCGCGAAACAGCATTGACGTGGGCGACGCCCGTTCCACGGGCAACCGAATCGTCATGGCCGGCGGCCGCATTGCGGCGAAGACGCTCAACGTCAAGACCGGAAACGGCATTTCCGCCGTGCTGGATCACACGGCGCCCGTGCCGGCGACGTTCGAGACCCGCGCCACGTTCGAAGCCGGGACCACGGTCTGGCCCTTGCTGGCCGACGGCGTCCATGACGGCGCCGGCGGCGCCTTTTGCGCCGTTTGTTTTGCGGACGGCGTGGACGTTGTGGACGGCAACCCACATCGCGCAGCCGCCCCGGCCAGGCTTCAAGTGTCGGGCGTCTAAACTTCGACTTGCCAACCTGATGCCTTTGGTGGCATACTAGTTGCCGGTTCAGCCTGCCGTTGCCTCTTGGTTTCCCTGCCGGTTTTTGAAGCGTCTTCCTGCCCGAGTCGCGCAGTCCGCAGGGAGGCGGGTCGAAATCCAAGCGCACGCGGTTCCGGGCAAGGCGGAAAAGCGGTACACCTAAAAACTTGCCAGAGAAGGCTGATCTTATGAAAAAAACACTGTTGCTCGTTCTTGCCGTTTTGGCGGCCCATGTTTTTGCGCAAACCGATCTGACGGTTCCTGACGGAACCATCACATGCTGCGCCAGCCACGGCTCGTACCCCGGCACGAAGGCCTTCGACGACGGGGGCGCCGGAGACGGCTCGCGCTGGCTCGCCAACGCGGGCGCCCTGCCGGATGCGTGGGTCTGCTATGAGTTCCCGACCGCCACCTGCGTGGGCGGCTACAAGATCTTCGGGTTCGCACCAACCCACGGCGGGTTGGCTCGCGACCCCAAGGCCTGGACCTTCGAAGGGTCGAACGACGGCGCCGCGTGGACGTTGCTGGACACGCGGACGGGGCAAGTCGACTGGACGAGTTTCGAGACCCGCACCTTCTACTTCGACAACGACGACAGCTACACGCACTACAAGTTCACCATCACCGCCAACAATGGGGCAACCGATTACACCGGCGTCCTGGAGCTTGAATTCTACGGCAGCCCGAACATTCCGGGCGTCCCGGTCGTTGCCGCGAAGACGGCGACGTCAACCGGGGCCGCAACGGCCACCCTCGACGCGGAGCTGCAGGTGGGGGGCGTTTCGGATCTGACGTTCTTTTGGGGGACGTCGCCGGGGGTCTGGACGGACTCGCTGACCTTCGAGGACGTCGCCCCCGTCTTTTGTTCCGCCGACATCGCGGACTTGGAGCCTTATCAGACCTACTATTGGACCGTGCATGCCGAGAACGCGTACGGGAGCGCCTGGGCGTCCAGCACGAACGTTTTCGTCTCCTGGACGGGGCCCGACATCACCCGTCCCGACGGCATCATTTCCGGTTCCAGCACCCATTCGAAATACGGCGTCGAGAAGGTTTTCGACGACGGCGATTTGACTGATTCCTCCCGCTGGCTGTCGGATGCCGCCAACCTCCCCAACGCCTATGTTCAATACCAGTTCGCGGACGGCCCCTACCTGCTCAAGGCGTACCGGACCACGGCGCTCATCAACTATCTCGACCGCAATCCCCGGGAGTGGACGATTCTGGGCTCCACCAACGGAACGGACTGGACGGTCATCGACACGCAGGCTGGCCAGACCGGCTGGACGGGCGGGGAGCAGCGGATGTTCGCCGTGACCGCGGCTTCCACCTACGACCACTACCGCTTCAACATCGTCGCCAACAACGGCGCGACCGACTATTCGGGACTCAACGAGCTCGAGCTCTTCGGTCTTCCCGCCTACGTCGAGCCGCCGGATCTCGCATCCGAAGGCGTCGAGCAGACGGCGAAGGGCACCGTAACCCTCAAGGGGCGTCTTTTGGCGGGCGGCTCCGCGGAGGTTTTCGCCGCCTGGGGGGACAGCCCCGGAAACTTGTCCAACACGAACGCCATCGACACGGTCTTCACGGGGACGTTCGGGATTCCGCTGTCGGGATTGACGGTTTACCAGACCTATTACTACACCATCGTCGCCGTCAACTCGGAAGGCCGAGCCGAGCTCGAAGGGGCGCCGTTGTCTTTCGTCGCGGAAAGCGACCAGTTCACGTGGATCGGCGCCTCCGGAAACTGGGAGGATGCGTCCAACTGGTCTCAGGGCGTCCGTTCGCCGGATGCGCCGGGCGACATGGTTTTCGTCAACACCATCCGCACCCTTGCGCTGAACGCGCCGTCCGCAACCCTCGGCGGGCTCACGCTTTCCGGCCCCTACGCGAGCGGTCCGGTCGTCATCACCAATGCGAATCCGAATGCGCGGCTCGTCTTCGACAATCCCGGCGGCGAGGCGATCATCAATGCGGACGTCGGCGGACGCGCGTCGTATCGCATCTGGCCCGATCTGGTCTTGAACGAGGATGTGAGCGTCAGCGCCACCGAAGCCTGGCCGGTCAGTTTGTTCGGCGGCGTCACGGGGCCGGGAAGGCTGGTCCAGCAGCCTGGGGCGCGCATCCACCTCGCCCCGGCGAAGGACATCGTGCTGGACGGCAAGCTCGCCGCCTTGTCCAACACGTCGTACCTCAGCATCGGCGGCTCGGGGAGCACGACGCTCCGGGGGGCGAACACCGTCGCGTTCTGGGGCACCTGGGCGGAGAACAGCGCGCTGTCAACGGGCGCGCGGCTCGTGCTGGACGGCGAGGGCACCGTGGTCTCGAACATCACCACGTCAAGCCGCGCCTCGTGGACCTACTCCGGCCATCACGACGCATCGCTCACGATCAAGAACGGCGCGCGGATGGTCACAAGCTCGTCGGCTTCCGGCCCGATTTTCAACGGATACCGCAATCGCGCGACCATCACGGGAGCCGGCTCGGCCTGGGATTTCAACAATGCGGATGTCCGCATCGCCGGAACGAGCAACCAGCTCGTCGTCGCCCAGGGGGGCGCGGTGGACAAGGCCCATTTGACGGTGCGCGGTTCCCGGGCGTCGATCACGATCTCCGGAACGGACACCTTGTGGAATGCCGACGGGAACGTCTGCATCGGGTTGGGCGGCAATGACAACGCGGCGGAAATCTCCAACGGCGCGGTCGTCACGAACTGCCTTCTCCTCGTCGCCGGACGCCATGGATACGATTCGGCCAAAGGCGGCTCTGGAAACAGCGTGGTCGTTTCCGGCGGGGCGAAAGTCCATTCCACGAAAAACCAAGGCCTCAGCGATGGCGGCGGCGTCGGCGTGACGGGCGACGCCTCGCTGTTGACTGATGACAACACGCTGCGGGTGACCGGCGAAGGCTCCGCGCTCATCCTTGGCGACTGCAATTTCAGCATCGGCCACATGCAGGCCGCCAACGCCACCGGCAGGTGGAACCGCGTCGCGGTCGAGGACGGCGGCGTGATCACCAATGTGCCGAACCTCTACGTCGGGCGCGTTTCGGGCACGACCCAGGAGTCGTGGAGCAACAGC
This sequence comes from Kiritimatiellia bacterium, assembly GCA_050942875.1. GTDB lineage: Bacteria > Verrucomicrobiota > Kiritimatiellia > RFP12 > UBA3636 > JAAZAI01. Next base: position 5,641 of record JBMNOD010000055.1, on the reverse strand, counting down.
CTCGTCGCCGCTTCGGGCGGCGCGGTTTGGGTGCGAAACAGCATTGACGTGGGCGACGCCCGTTCCACGGGCAACCGAATCGTCATGGCCGGCGGCCGCATTGCGGCGAAGACGCTCAACGTCAAGACCGGAAACGGCATTTCCGCCGTGCTGGATCACACGGCGCCCGTGCCGGCGACGTTCGAGACCCGCGCCACGTTCGAAGCCGGGACCACGGTCTGGCCCTTGCTGGCCGACGGCGTCCATGACGGCGTCGGCGGCGTGATCCTGACGGCGCCCGAGATCATCGACGACGGGCTTGAACTGAGTCCCGACGCCGATCCCGCTTGGCGCCTCGTCAAGACGCCCACCTCCATCGCGCTCACGTTCAACGAGCCGAGGACGGTCATCACCGTCCGTTAGCCGGAGAGGGCGCCGCCCTGAACTTGACGAAGGGCGCCTCGGAAACAGGGGCGTGGATTTTCCAGCCCGTGGCATGGACGGAAGTCCATGCCCCTGTAGCCGGCGCCTTTGGCGCTGTCTGTTTTGCGGACGGCGTGGACGTTGTGGACGGCAACCCACATGGCGCAGCCGCCCCGGCCAGGCTTCAAGTGTCGGGCGTCTAAACTTCGACTTGCCAACCTGATGCCTTTGGTGGCATACTAGTTGCCAGTCCAGCCTGCCGTTGCCCCAAGCGCATGCGGTTCCGGGCAATGGCGCGTTTTCGTCGAAGACACGACGCGTTGCCTCCAGCGCCGCGAAACGCGCACGCTGCTGCAGGTCGGATGAAGTTGACAAACGAAACAGGAGAAGCATCATGAAAGCAAGCATCAGATTCACGCCCGGTTTTCTTGTCCGCGGGCTTCCGCCTCTTTTCATCGCGGTCGTTCTCGTCGTGTCGGTTCCAGGCCATGCGCGGGCCGGCTGGAACCAGACGGCGGCGGGAACCTACGACTACCTCGATCCCGCCAACTGGGACGGCGGAACGGTGGACGACACGTTCCCGGCGACGATTGCGCTGCTCGGAGCGCAGACCGCGACGTTCGCCACGAACCACGCCACGACCGGCGGCATGGGCTTTCTCCACGGCGGCAACTACGGGCTGGCGCTTCGTTCCGACGGCGCCGGCGCCAAGACGCTGACGCTCGGCGGCGACGTGGATCTGGCCACGACAGGGGGGAAGGCGGCGAACGTCACGCTCGGCAGCGCCACGGCCAGCCAGAATCTGAATCTGGATCTCGGCGGCGCGACCCGGACGTTCACGGTGGCCTCCGGGCGGACGCTCACGCTGCAAAACACGGTCGCCAATGGCGGGGTGGATTTCGCCGGAGCCGGCACCTTGGTGCTCGGCGGCGCCAACGCCTACGCGGGCGGCACGACGATCAACGGCGGCAAACTCGTCTCCGACGCCAACTCGGGCGCGCCCCTCGGGGATGTCTCCAGCGCCGTCGCCATCAACGGCGGCACCTTGCGGCTTGGTCTTTCAGGCGGCAGCGCCGCCGTGCCGCACCCCATCATGGTCGGTCTTGCAGGCGGCACGATCCGCGGCTATCGAAGCAAGGGGTTGTTCACCCTTGGCGGGCCGATCTCGGGCAGCGGGCAATTGCTGCTCACCAAGAGTGAAGACTGGGACACGCCCAGCTTCATTCTTCATGGCGACATCGGCGACGCCGTGAAGCTAAAGGCCGAACTCTCGCTCTGGCTGTCGGGCAACAACACGTTCACGGGCGGGATCCTGTTCTCGGGCGCGTTGCGCTTCAGCTCCCATGCGAACCTTGGGGGCGTCGATTCGGCGCTGACGACGCTGGCGTACAACGCGGGACCCATCGCGGTCATGGGTTCGGAAGTCAGCGACCTCTCGGAGCATGTGTTCTCCTTCGCTTCGAACACCGGCCTGAGAATCGACATCCAGGATCCGGACAACCTCTTCACGTGGGACAAGAACTACGACTCCGGAGTCAACGGCGCGTCCGAGCCCACGTTCGGCAAGGAAGGCCTCGGCACGATGGTCGTCACAGTCCCACAGACGTATAAGAACAGCGATAAGAACAACAAGGTGGTGACGCGGGCCGGCGGGGGCGTTCTCAAAGTGGACTATGCCGCCGGCGGCAGCCTGAGAAACGACCAGAACAATCTGGGGTTCGCCTCGGGCACGTTGCATCTGCTCGGCAAGACCGATGCCGACACCGCCCAGACGTTCCAGAAAATCAAGCTGGAGACGGGCGGCGGCGCGCTCGTCGCCGACAACAACGCCGGCACCGGCGCGATGCGCGTCAATCTGGGCGGCTTCTCGGCGCTGGCGAAGCCTGCGGCGGGCAGCTCGCTCAACATCCAGGCCGTCAACCCCGGCTCCGGTTCCGTCGCCGTCACGACGACGGACACCAATGACGTGTCCGGCATCCTTTCTGGCGGTCGCATCGTCTTCAACGGCGCCGACTGGGCCGCCGTGGCGGACGACACGACGATCGGCGCCTTCACCAACTACGCCGTCGGCCTGCCATCGTCCGGCGCGGACGGCGCGGCGAACTACAGCCATGCGGGCGGCGCCGTCGTCACGGCGGGCGAGAGCGTCAACACGCTCAAGCTGGGCACGACGGCCGACGGGCAGTCGCTCGCCATCGGCGACGGGCAGGTCCTGACGGCGGGCGCGTTGCTGTTCACGGGCGACCACGACTACGCGATCACGGGCGGATCCCTGGCGGGTTCGATGGCGGCGGGAGCGCATGCGGATCTGCTGCTCCACCACCATGGCGCCGGCAAGCTCACCATCGACTCGACGATCACCAACGGGCTCGGCGCCTCCACGCTCACGATCGCAGGACCCGGCACGACCGAGCTCGTCGGCACGAATCGCAACACGGGAGCGACGTTTGTCAGCGGGGGCACCTTGATCCTCTCCAGCGACAACCAGCTCAACAACGGGGCGAAAACGGCGCTGAACCTCTACAATGCCACGCTGCGGGCGACCGAAACGTTCTCGACGGGGCGGGCGGTCTCTCTCGGCGGCGGCGGCGCGAGGTTCGACATTGCCGACGGCAAGACGCTGACGATCAGCGGCGCAGTCTCCGGCGGGCGGCTGATTCTGGAGAACCGCGACGCCGGCAGCGGAACGCTGGTGCTGAGCGGGGGGAACTCGTTCTCGAGCGGGATTGAAATCAACGGCGGCATTCTGAAGCTCGGCAACAATTCCGCCGTGAACACCTACGGCTACAACACGCTGGACTTCGGGACGGCTCCGACGCAGATGCTGCAGATCAATGGAGCCCGCACGGTCAACGTGGCCGGGCTGAAATCCGCCTCGACCACGGCCGTGATCGAGAACGGCGCCTCAGGCGACGCCACGCTTGCCGTCTATAACGGCGCCGTCAACACCTTCGCCGGCACGCTCCGCGACGGCGACGCCGGCACGCTGGGCCTTGTGAAAGGCGGCGGCCTGCCTCTCAAGCTCACGGGCGAAAACACCTACACGGGCCCCACCACGGTGCTCGGCGGCGTCCTTGAGGTCAACGGGTCGCTGGCCGCGGCCAGCGACGTCGCCGTGCAGGGCGGCGCGCTCGGCGGCACGGGAACGGTCAACGGCGCGGTGACCGTCCAGAACGGCGGCGCCATCGCCCCGGGCAGCGGCGGCGTGGGCGCGCTGAACACCGGCGCGCTGACGTTCGAGCCCGGCGCGGCGCTCGAGGTCGAGGTGGGCGCGAGCGGAACCGACCGCGTCGCGGTGGCGGGCGACCTCACGCTGGACGGCGTGGTGAACGTGACGGGGCTTGAGGGCTTCGGCACGGGGATCCATACGCTCATGACCTACACCGGAACGCTTGTCGACAACGGCATGGAGGTCGGAACGACGCCCGACTCCGATCTCGCCTATTCGGTTTGGGCCGCTGGCGGCGTCGTGAGGCTCCGGGTCGGCGCGCCGGCAACGACCATCATCGTCCGCTGATGCCGATGCGGGCGCGTTTTCCCGCTTCCCCGACGAGCCATTGAAACAGGGCAAGGTGGGCGGGGCGGGTGGCGGTCAGGGTCTCGGGATGCCATTGGACGCCCAGGACGGGGCGTCCGTCCTCGAATTCGATCGCCTCGACGACGCCGTCCTCCGCCCAGGCTGTCGCCTTCATGCCCGGCGCGAGCTGTTTCACGGCTTGGTGGTGGCTGCTGGAGACCATCAGGGCGTCCTGGCCGACAATCTGGTGGAGCAGGCTGCCTTTTTCAATTTTTACCGGGTGGATTTCCTCGGCGTTCGACTTGGCGTGTTGCAGGCTGTCCGGGCGTTGGCTGGCCAGGTCCTGGTACAGCGTGCCGCCGGCCGCCACATTGAGCGCCTGCATGCCGCGGCAGATGCACAGGAGGGGTTTGCGGGCGTCGAGCGCCATTTCCATGAGCGCCAGATCCATTTTGTCGCGGATGGGATCGACTTCCCCGCAGCGCGGATGCAGCGCTTCGCTGTAATGCTCGGGGTGGACGTCCCCGCCGCCGATGAACACGAAGCCGTCCGCCAGGTCGAGGCATTGCCTTAGATGGCCGTCGTAGTTTTCCTGGTCTTCCGGAAACATGGGCAAGATGACGGGCAGGGCGCCGGCGCGAAGCACGGAAAGCGCATAGCTCCAACGCATGTTGGCGTGGCCGGTCTTTGGGTCTTGGGTGGGGGTGAGTCCGATGACAACCATTGCGGGGTTCCTGTGGGCCGGGGGCGGGGACGAAGCCCCGCCCGTGCGACATTGGGGGCGGTGCTGTATGGTTGTGGATTTTAGCAGAATGGCGTTGCGGGTTCAACGGGAGGATGGAAGCGGGCAGCCCTGCAGTTCTCACGACAAAGCTGCGGATTCTTTTTAGACAGGATTACAGGATTACAGGATTCCATCCACCAAAACAATCTTGTCAATCCTGTAATCCTGTCCAAACCCCCACCCACGCCGCGCCACCCTTCGCATAGTGAGGAGTGAGAAGAGCGCAGAGCGTAGTTCAGGCCGGGGACGCCCCGGACCCCGTTTTTTGGACAGGATTTGCAGGATTCCATCCACCAAAACAATCTTGTCAATCTTGCAATCCTGTCCAATAATCCTGTCCAAACCCCACCACCCACGCCGCGCCACCCTTCGCATAGTGAGGAGTGAGAAGAGCGTAGAGCGTAGTTCAGGCCGGGGACGCCCCAGACCCCGTTTTTTGGACAGGACTCCATTCACCAAAACAATCTTGTCAATCTTGTAATCCTGTCCAAACCCCCACCACCCACGCCGCGCCACCCTTCGCATAGTGAGGAGTGAGAAGAGCGTAGAGCGTAGTTCAGGCCGGGGACGCCCCAGACCCCGTTTTTTGGACAGGATTCCATTCACAAAGATAATCTTGTCAATCTTGTAATCCTGTCCAAACCCCCACCACCCACGCCGCGCCACCCTTCGCATAGTGAGGAGTGAGAAGAGCGTAGAGCGTAGTTCAGGCCGGGGACACCCCAGACCCCGTTTTTTGGACAGGATTTGCAGGATTCCATTCACAAAGACAATCTTGTCAATCTTGTAATCCTGTCCAAACCCCCACCACCGCCACCCACTTTTTGTGCTTCCTTGTGTTTTTCGTGGCCATTCCCCACTCGGCGCAGCCGCCCCAGCCAAGTTTCCAGTTTCCAGTTTCCAGTTTCCAGTTTCCACCTTCCTTTTTTTCATTGAGC
>JBMNOD010000054.1:0-24213 GCA_050942875.1 Kiritimatiellia bacterium | reverse complement strand
ACCAAGCCCCGCCCGTACGAGAGTGGGCGGGGACGAAGCCCCGCCCCTACGAGATAAGAGCCTGTAGGCCTGCCTACAGGCTCTGGCAGATGGTGATCACGGCGACGCCGAAGATGTCGTCGGCGGAGCAGCCGCGGGAGAGGTCGTTGACGGGCTTGGCGAGGCCCTGGAGCACGGGGCCGAAGGCGGTGGCGCCGGCGAGGCGCTCGGTGAGCTTGTAGCAGATGTTGCCGGCCTGGAGGTCGGGGAAGACGAGCACGTTGGCATGGCCGGCGACGGCGCTGCCCGGGGCCTTCGTGGCGCCGACGGCGGGGACGATCGCGGCGTCGGCCTGCATCTCGCCATCGACGTCGGCGTCGAGGCCGAGTTCGGCGAAGCGGGTCTTGGCGAGCGCGGCGGCTTGCTGGACCTTGGCGACCAGGTCGTGCGAGGCGCTGCCCTTCGTGGAGAAGCTGAGGAAGGCGACGCGGGGCTTCCTGCCGAGCAGGGTGCGGCAGCTTCCGGCGGCGGCCTGGGCGATGTCCACAAGCTCCTCGGCGGTGGGGCAGGGGATGACGGCGCAGTCGGCGTAGATGAGCGTGCCTTCGCCGGCGGGGGTGGGTTCGCGCAGATCCATGACGAAGCAGGAGCTGCCGAGCTTGATGCCCTTGGCCGTGCCGACGCAGTGGAAGGCGGCGCGCAGCAGATCCGGGGTCGAGGCGATGGAGCCGGCGACGAGGCCGTCGACGAGGCCGATGGAGAGCATCATGCCGCCGAAGTAGAGGCGCTTGCCGCGGACGGTCCTGGCGGCTTCCTCCTCGGTCATGCCCTTGGCCTTGCGGCGTTCGTGGAAGGCGGCGGCGAGGCGGTCGGCGAGCGGGTCGGCGGTGTAGTCGATGAGGTTCACGGCGAGGCCGTCGAAGGAGACGCCGGCCTTTTCGCAGGCGGCGGCGGCCTCGGCGGGGGTGGCGAGGATGGAGACCTGGCAGACGCCCTGGGAGGCGAGGAGGTGCGCGGCCTTGGCGATGCGGGGGTCCTGGCCTTCGGGGAAGACGATGTGCTTGTTGGCGGCCTTGGCTTTGGGGAGGATGCTGGAGAGGAAGTTCATGGAGTGATGAGTGATGAGTGATGAGTGATGAGTGGTGAGTGATGAGTGGTGAGTTTTTTTGAAATTTGAAATTTGACACTTGAAATTTGAAATTTGAAATTTGAGCCGGAGGGAAACTTTTTTGAGTCGCTAGTCGCTAGGGGCTAGTCGCTAGTGCCGAAGGGCAACTTTGGACTTTGGACCTTGGACCTTGGACCTTGGACTTTGGAATTACTAGCGACTAGCGACTCGCGACTATTTCGAAGGTTTCCTTGGCGATCATGAGCTCTTCGTCGGTGGGGATGACGATGGCGGCGACCTTGGATTCGGGGGTGGAGATGGTGCAGGGGCCGCGGCGGGTGTTGTTGGCCTCGCGGTCGATCATGCAGCCGAGCGGGGCGAGCTGGGCGAGGACGCGTTCGCGCGCCTGGAAGCTGTTTTCGCCGATGCCGCCGGTGAAGACGATGGCGTCGGCGCCGCCGATGAGCGTGCTGTAGCCGCCGATGTAGAGGACGATGCGGTGCGCCCACATGGCGAGGGCGGTTTCGGCGGACTTGACGCCTTTGGCGGCGTTGTTGACCATGTCGCGCATGTCGCCGGAGTTGATGCCGCCGACGCCGAGGAGGCCGCTCTTCTTGTTGAGGAGGTCGTCGATTTCGTCGGCGCTCATGCCGAGGCGGACGAGGGTGAGGACGACGGCGGGGTCGAGGTCGCCGCAGCGGGAGCCCATGACGAGACCGGCGAGCGGGGTGAGGCCCATGGTGGTGTCGTAGACCTTGCCGTTCTTGATGGCGGCGAGGCTGGAGCCGTTGCCGAGGTGGCAGGTGATGAGCTTGAGATCCTCCGGCCTGCGGCCGAGGTACTGGGCGGCGGCGAGCGTCACGAAGTGGTGGGAGGTGCCGTGGAAGCCGTACTTGCGGATGCCGTACTTTTCGTAGTACTCGCGCGGGATGGCGTAGTGGCTGACGTGTTCCGGCATGGTCTGGTGGAAGGCGGTGTCGAAGACGGCCACGTTGGGGGCGCCGGGGAAGATCTTCTCGCACGCTTCGACGCCGCCGATGTTGGCGGGCATGTGGAGCGGGCCGAGGGGGACGAGCGACTTGAGCTGCGTCATGACGTTGGCGTCGATCGCCGTCGCGGTCTTGAAGATCTCGCCGCCGTGGAGCATGCGGTGGCCGATGGCGTCGACCTCGTCGAGGGATTCGAGGACGCCGCGTTCGGGGTCGACGAGGCATTCGGTGAGCAGCTTGAGGGCGGCGGCGTGGTCCTCGGCCGAGACGATGCGCTCGGACTTGGGTTCGTCGCCGCGGCGGTAGGCCATGTTGGCGCTGGCGGTGCCGATGCGCTCGACGAGGCCGTTGGCGAGGCGCTTGTTGCCATCGGCGATGGCGTAGAGGGTGAACTTCAGCGAGGAGGAGCCTGAATTGATGACGAGGATCTTGTCCGGGGATTTCATGTGACAGCGTAGCCTTGTCCGTGTTGGGGGAGGGTGACATGCGCGGCGCGCGCACAAAACAAGCGTTTCATTGGTAGAAAAGCTGAGCAGAGTATAGTCCGGCGGCGGGATTAAATCAAACAGAAACAAGCGCGGGATTTTTCGGCTTGAGCCAGCGGAGGAAAAAAGGCATAATGAAGAGCCTTCAGTCGTCCCGAAGAGGGCGCAGCAATCTTTCAATCTTTCATGTAACGACAACCGGGGAGGAATCCTTGAGCGAGACAGCAAAGCAAGCAACGGAAAAGCTGACGGTGACGCCCGAACTGGCGGCGTTCATCGAGGAATGGAAGGACAAGCCAGGCAATCTGATCATGGTGCTCCATCGCGTGCAACAGACGTATGGCTATGTGCCGCGCGAGATTGCCTTCGAGATCGCCGCACTGCTTGACGTGCCGTTGGCGAAGATCTACGGCGTGATTACGTTTTACAATTTCTTCAAGACCGAGAAGTCCGGTCGCAACATCATTCAGGTGTGCATGGGCACGGCCTGCTACCTGCGGGGCGGCGAGGACATTCTGCTGGAGCTTGAGAAGCAGCTTGGCGTGGGCGTCAATGCGACGACGCCCGATGGCGAGTTCACGGTCGAGGCGGTTCGCTGCCTTGGCTGTTGCGGTCTCGCGCCGGTCGTGGTCGTCAATGGCGAAGTGCATGGCAAGCTGGTGACGGCTCAGGTCGCCGACATCATCAGCCATTGTTGCGGCACGGACGCCTAGGACGACGGAGGGGCGCGGTGCATGCAACGATCTGCGATTGTCTGGCCGATGTGGTCCAGAACGCAATCGAAGCGGGCGCCACGCTCGTCGAGGCGAAGCTCGAGGAGAATGACGACGCGGTGAAGCTTTGGGTCAAGGACAACGGAAAAGGGATGGACGATGCCACGCTGGCGCGTGTGTGGGATCCTTTCTTCACCGAGCCTGGCAAGCACGACCGTCGTCGCGTTGGCCTGGGGCTTCCGCTGCTGCGTCAGATGGTGGAGGCGGCCGATGGCGATTTTTCGCTCGAATCGGAGTCCGGCGTCGGCACGACGCTGGCCTTCAGCTTCGATGCGAAGCACCTCGACACGCCACCGCTTGGCGACCTTCCCGGCACGTTGCTCACGCTTTTTTGCTACGACGGCGATTTCGACCTCGTCTTCAGTCGCTCGCTTGGCGACCAATCGTATGAGGTTCGCCGGCGCGAGCTCCAGGAGGTGCTGGGCGAACTCGCCGAATCGGGGAATCTCGTGTTGACGCGGGATTTTCTGAGGAGCCAGGAAACAGATTTATGAACAGTGCGCGGCGGCGCATGGCCGGGTTCGGCCGAGATCCGCCGATAAGGAGAAGTCATGGCAAAGCTCACGTTAGAAGGTTTGCGCAAGTTGCGCGAGGAGAAGAAGCAGGCGATGGATCTGCGAGACTCGGACAACAAAAACATCCAGATCGTCGTTGGCATGGGAACCTGCGGCATCGCCGCCGGGGCGAAGGACACCTTCGGGACGCTCGTCGACGTCCTCGCCGAGAAGGGGATCGTCAACGTCCTCGTTCGGCAGACCGGCTGCATGGGGCTCTGCCATTCCGAACCGACCGTCGAGGTCGTCGTTCCGGACATGCCCGTGGTGATTTACGGAAACGTCGACACGAAGGTCGCCCGGGAAATCGTTGAAAAGCACATCGTCGGCCGCGCGCTGCTCGACAACCACATCTGCGACAAGCCGGCGATCGACATCGTCAAATAACGGAGAGCACATCATGGCCTTCAAACATTACATCCTCGTCTGCGGCGGCACGGCCTGCGACTCCAATCGCGGCATCGAGCTGTCCAAGGCGCTCAAGCGCGAAGTCGAGGCGGCCGGTCTCAAGGACGACGTCCAGATCGTCCGCACCGGCTGCCTGGGCTTCTGCGAAAAGGGGCCGATCGTCAAGATCCTCCCCGAAGACACCTTCTACGTCTGCGTCGGCCCCGACGACGCCCACGAGATCGTCCAGGAGCATCTCGTCAAGGGGCGCGTCGTGGACCGTCTCCTTTACAATCACAATCAGGGCAAGTCCCTGGTGGACATCGAGGGCATCGACTTCTATCAAAAGCAGTTCCGCATCGTGCTGCGCAACTGCGGCGTGATCGACCCCGACAAAATCGACGACTACATCGCGCGCGAGGGCTACCAGGCGCTGGAGAAGGCGCTCTTCGCCATGAAGCCGGCCGACGTCGTGGCCGAAGTCCTCAAGTCCGGCCTGCGCGGCCGCGGCGGCGCGGGCTTCCCCACGGGCAAGAAGTGGGAGTTTTGCGCGGCCATGCCGAAGGGCGAGAAGTACATGGTCTGCAACGCGGACGAGGGCGACCCCGGCGCGTACATGGACCGCTCCACGCTCGAAGGCGATCCGCATTCCGTCCTCGAGGCGATGGTCATCGCCGGCTACGCCATCGGCGCCGCCAAGGGCTACATCTACATCCGCGCGGAGTATCCGCTCGCCATTCAGCGCCTTGAGACGGCGATCGCCGCGGCGCACGAGTACGGGCTGCTGGGCGAGAACATCCTCGGCAGCGGCTTCAGCTTCGACATCGAGCTGCGCCTCGGCGCCGGCGCGTTCGTCTGCGGCGAAGAGACGGCGTTGCTCGCCTCCATCGAGGGCAGCCGCGGCATGCCGCGTCCCCGTCCGCCGTTCCCGGCGGTCAAGGGCCTCTGGGGCAAGCCGACGGTCATCAACAATGTCGAGACGCTCGCCAACATCCCCGTCATCATCCACCGCGGCGCCGATTGGTTCAACAAGATCGGCACGGCCGACACCAAGGGCACGAAGGTGTTCGCGCTCACGGGCAAGGTCAACAACTCCGGCCTCATCGAAGTGCCCATGGGCACGACGCTGCGCGAGATCATCTTCGAGATTGGCGGCGGCATCAAGGACGGGCGCGAGTTCAAGGCGGCTCAGACGGGCGGTCCTTCCGGCGGCATCATCCCGCCCGAGTACCTCGACACCCCGATCGACTACGGCAGCCTTGCCAAGGTTGGCTCGATCATGGGCTCCGGCGGCCTCATCGTGATGGACGACACGGACTGCATCGTCGACATCGCCAAGTTCTACCTCGACTTCACGGTCGACGAGTCCTGCGGCAAGTGCTCCCCCTGCCGCATTGGCGGGCGCAAGCTGCTCACGTACCTCACGCGCATCACCGAGGGTCACGGCCAGCGCAAGGACATCGAGGACATGAAGAACATCAGCGACGCCATGACGCGCGCCTCGCTCTGCGGTCTCGGCCAGACGGCCTCCAACCCCGTCCAGTCCAGCCTGCGCTACTTCATGGACGAGTATCTCGAGCACATCAACGAGAAGAAGTGCCGTGCGGGCAAGTGCAAGAAGCTCGTCAAGTACACCATCCGCGAGGACAAGTGCGTGGGTTGCACCCTCTGCGCGCGCAACTGCCCGGTCTCCTGCATTTCAGGCTCCGTCAAGAAGCCGCATGCGATCGATCAGTCGAAGTGCATCAAGTGCGGCCTCTGTTTCGAAAAGTGCAAGTTCGGCGCCATCGTCCGCGAGTAATTTGAAAGGTCTTAATACCATGGCCAACATGATCAAACTGGAAATCAACGGCATCCCCGTGGAAGTGCCCCAGGGCACGTCCATCCTCAATGCGGCGAAGGCCGTGCACGTCAAGATCCCCACGCTTTGCTACCATCCCGACCTCAAAGCCGGCGCGTCGTGCGGCATTTGCGTGGTGCGCAACGCCGGCTCCCCCAAGCTGCTGCGCGCCTGCTGCACGGAAGCCGCGCCCGGCATGAGCATCACGACGCACGATGCGGACATTGTCAAAGTCCGCCGCACCGTGCTCGAGCTCATCCTCGCCAACCACCCCAACGACTGCCTGCAGTGCCCGCGCTCCGGAAGCTGCGAGCTGCAGAAGCTCGCCGCCGACTTCGGCCTGCGCGACAATCCCTATCCGCGTGAAGTCATGCCGCTTCCCGTCGACAACTCCACGCCGTCGCTTGTGCTCAACCCCGAGAAGTGCATCAAGTGCGGCCGCTGCGTCGACGTCTGCCAGAACATGCAGAACGTCTGGGCGCTCGAGTTCATCGGCCGCGGCGAGAAGACGCGCATGATGCCCGCCGCGGACGTCAAGCTCAGCGAGTCGCCCTGCATCAAGTGCGGCCAGTGCTCCGCGCACTGCCCCGTCGGCGCCATCTACGAGAACGACGAGACCGCCAAGGCCTGGGATTTGCTGCGCGACCCCGACGTCATCGCCGTCGCCCAGATCGCCCCGGCCGTCCGCGTCGCCCTCGGCGAGGCCTTCGGCCTCAAGCCCGGCGAACTCATGACGGGCAAGATCTACGCCGCCCTGCGCCGCCTCGGCTTCGAGAAGGTGTTCGACACCAACTACAGCGCCGACGTGACGATCATGGAGGAGGCCACCGAGTTCGTGAAGCGCTTCACCACCGGCGGCACGCTCCCGCTGATCACCTCCTGCTGCCCCGCCTGGACCGACTGGATGGAGAAGTACGCGCCGGACTTCGCCGACAACTTCTCGACCGCCAAGTCCCCCCAGCAGATGCTCAGCGCGCTCGTCAAGTCCTACTGGGCCGAGAAGAACGACGTCGATCCGAAGAAGATCGCCGTCATCTCCATCATGCCCTGCACGGCGAAGAAGTTCGAGATCACCCGCTCCGAGGAAATGGCCTCCACCGGCCAGCAGGACACCGACCTCGTGCTCACCACGCGCGAGCTGGCCCGCCTGATCAAGAGCGCCGGCATCGACATCGTCGACCTGCCGGAAGAGGAGGCCGACGAGCTTCTCGGCGCCTACACGGGCGCGGCCACGATCTTCGGCGTCACCGGCGGCGTCATGGAGGCGGCGCTTCGCACCGCCTACTGCTGGGTCGCCGGCGAGGACGCACCTCCCTCGATCGAGTTCGACTGCGTCCGCGGCATGGACGGCGTCAAGTCCGCCCAGATCGACATCAAGGGCACGAAGGTCAGCATCGCCGTCGCCCACCAGATGGGCAACGTCGAGCAGGTGCTCAACGCCGTGCGCGAAGACCTCAAGGCCGGCAAGCGCCCGCGCTACGACTTCATCGAGGTCATGGCCTGCCGCGGCGGCTGCGTCGGCGGCGGCGGCCAGCCCACCGGCGCGACGGATGAAATCCGCGCGCAGCGCACGGCCGGCCTCTACGCGGACGACGAAAAGAGCATGATCCGCCTGTCGCACAAGAACCCGCAAGTCCAGGCGCTCTACGACGACTACCTCGGCGAGCCGGGCAGCGAGAAGGCCGAGCATCTCCTCCACACCACGTATCGCAAGCGCAAGGTCTACGCGAAGTAGCGTCATCGTCGCCCTTTGCCAGGCCGCCGATCTTAACGGATCGGCGGCTTTTTTTGTTTTAGTTTGCTGCTTCTATGCCGCTAGAGCGGTTTAAGAAAATCCGTGTCCACATTCTATCCTCCAGCTCCAAACGCCGAATCCTAGTTCAAATCGTGCGGCTATACTATTTCTCAAGTCGCTCTAAAGGCATTTTTGGGGACAGACCCCGAAAATGGCATAGACGAAGGCGATCGGGAATCGTCTTGGGGGCATGCTGATGGAAAAATCATCATCGCTCAGTGCCGGGAAGTAGAGTCGTTCGTGCAGCGTAGCGGGGGGAGTCGCCGCGGGCGCCCCAGTTGATGGATTCGCCGATGGCGGCGAGGCGGCGTTCGAGGTCGTGGCGGCTGGATTCGGCGCTTTCGTCGAGGCCGGGCTTGTTTTCGTAGAGCTGGTAGCTGCGGCGGTATTCGGTGTCGGTGATGTTGGGCATGATCACGTTGGCGCCGGCGAGGACGCCGCGCTCGCGGCCGTCGTCCGCCAGGGCGTGGAGCGCCGTGGTGGCGGCGATGTTGACGTCGTGGAGGAAGAGGCGCGTGGCGGCGATCATGTTGAGGCCGAGGCGGAGCCGGCCGACGGCGTAGTCCGGGGTGAAGGGGATGTCGCGCCCGAGCGGGGTGTCGCGGTGCGGGATGTAGGGACCCATGCCGATCATGTCGATGTCGAGGTCGCGGAAGAAGAGGATGTCGCCGGCGAGGTCGTCGAGGGTCTGGCCGGGCAGGCCGATCATGACGCCGGTGCCGACTTGGTAATCATATTTGCGGAGCAGGCGGAGGCAATTGACGCGGCGTTCGAAGCTGTGGCCTTCGGGGTGGAGCGTGGCGTAGAAGGCGGGGTTGGAGGTTTCGATGCGCAGGAGGTAGCGGTGCGCGCCCGCCGCGCGCCAGCGGGCGTATGTCTCCTGTGACTGTTCGCCAAGCGAGAGGGTGATGCCGGTCTTGCCGCCGTCGAGGTCGCGGATTTTGCGGAGGAGGCGTTCGATGCAGGCGGTGTGCTTTTCGGATTCGATTTCGCCGGATTGGAGCACGAGCGAGCCGTCGCGCAGGTCGAGGCTGCGGCGCGCGGCGCGCAGGATGGCGGCTTCGTCGAGCTCGAAGCGGTCGATGTTGGCGTTGCCTTTGCGGATGCCGCAGTAGTAGCAGTCCTTGGCGCAGCGGTTGCCCATCTCGATGATGCCGCGCAGGCTCACGAGCTTGCCGGAGTGGCGGATCTTGACGGCGTAGGCGGCGGCGTGCAGCGCGGCGATTTCCGCAGGGTCGGCCAGCGCGAGCAGCGCGGCGAGCTCGTCGCGGGCGAGGGCGTGGGGGCGGTCGGAGGCGCGTTCGAGGATGTCCTTGAGGGGGTTCATTGCGCGCTTTCGATGATGCCGCCGCCGAGCAGGACGTCGCCGTCGTAGAAGACGGCGGATTGTCCGGGCGCGACGCCGCGGATGCCGTCGTCGAAGCGCGCGGCGACGCGGCCGTCGCCGAGGGGGCGGACGGTGGCGCCGGGCGCGGGGCGGCCGGCGGAGCGGACTTTGATGGAGACGTGGATTTCCGTTTCGGGGGGCGGGATGGAGACCCAGTTGCAGGATGCGGCGACGAGCGAGTGGCGGATGGCGCGTGCGCCGGGGGCGACGACGACCCGGTTGCGGCAGGCGTCGAGCGCGACGACGTAGAGCGGTTCGGCGGCGGCGATGCCGATGCCCTTGCGCTGGCCGACCGTGTATTTCCAGTGGCCGGTGTGGCGGCCGAGGACGCGTCCGGACTCGTCCACGAAATCGCCGGGGCGGTCGGGTGCTCCGATGAGCTCCGCGGTGTCGCCGCTGTAGAAGTCCTGGCTGTCGGGCCTGTCGGCGGCGTCGAGGCCGTGTTCGCGGGCGAAGGCGCGGACGTCGGCCTTGGCCATGTCGCCGAGGGGGAAGAGGTGGCGGGCGATTTGCGCCTGGGAGAGGCGGTAGAGGAAGTAGGATTGGTCCTTGGCGGCGTCGGCGGCGCGCAGGAGCCGGTGGCGTCCGTTGGCGACGTCGTTGCGCGCGTAGTGGCCGGTGGCGAAGTGGTCGAAGGCGATGCCGGCTTGTTCGGCGAGGCGCGGGAGGAGGCCGAACTTCATCATGGCGTTGCAGCGCACGCAGGGGTTGGGGGTGCGGCCGGCGAGGTGTTCGGCGCGGAAGTGGGCGACGATCTCGGCGTCGTATTCGGCGGAGCAGTCGAAGGCGCGGTAGGGGATGCCGAAGCGTCGGCAGAAGGCTTCGGCGGCGGCGATGTCGTCCGCCTCGCCGGCGCCGAAGCAGGCGGCGCGGTCGCCGCCGGCGTATTTGCCGTTGCGCCAGATTGCCATCGTGGCGCCGACGAGGTCGGCGCCACGATGTTTGAGGAGGAGCGCGGCGACCGAGGAGTCGACGCCACCGCTGAGGCCGATGAGGACTTTCATGGGTCGTCGAGGCGTGTCCTTCCCCGGGCGCCGCCGGGGCGAATGGTTTGGGCGGGCACTCGGCGCCCGCCCACGGGAGAGGCGGCGGGCGGGGCGGGGGATCAGGCCTTGAAGTGCTTGAACTGGGGCAGGTGCGGCTTGTTCTTCGCGAGCATGGCGTTGACCATGTCGCGAATTTCGTCCAGCGAGAGGACGGCGGCGGTCAGGGGATCCGAGGCGATGGCCTGATAGACCTTGCGCGGGTCGCCTTCGAGGGCGGCCTCGACGGCCAGCGTTTCGCACGTGGCGTTGAGCGAGGTCAGCGGCACGACCTGGCGCGGGAGGTCGCCGACGGGGATCGGCTGCATCTTGAGGCGCGAGGCAAGCACGGGAACTTCCACGCAGCAGTCGGAGGGGAGGTTGCCGACGAGGCCGGCGGTGTTGAGGACGTTGCCGTTGAAGCGGAAGATCTCGCCGCCGAGCCAGGCGTTGATGATGTAGGACGCGTATTCCTGGCCGCGCTGGAGCATCGCCTTGCGCTTGGCGGGCTTTCCCCAGTCCGGGTTGTCGATCCAGTTGCGCACGTCCTGCTTCCAGTTGGTGCGGTTGCGATACTCGTTGAGGATGTAGGCGTAGTGCCCGGGGTTCCAGCCCGTGCCATGCGTGCAGTATTTTTCGATCAGCTCGGGACGCTTGCGGAACCACCAGTTGTATTCGGAGTTGTGTCCGCTGGATTCGGTGACGTAGTAGTCGAAGGCGATGAAGAGCTCGTTGCGCACCTGCTCGGCGTTGTAGATCGCCTTGTCCTCCCTGACTTTCTGGCGCAGGATGGGGTAGAGGTCATTGCCCTTGTGGGTGAAGGAGATATACCAGGCGAGGTGGTTGATGCCGCCGCAGACGTAGTCGACTCCCTCGAAGGGGACGCCGGCCCAGTTGGCGAGCATGTGCGCGGTGCCCTGCACGCTGTGGCAGAGGCCCGTGACGTTCACGGCGGTCGTCTTCTGCATGGCCTGGCAGAGCATGGCCATGGGGTTGGTGTAGTTGAGCATCAGCGCGTCGGGGCAGAGTTCCTCGATGTCGCGGCAGATGGCGATCATCTCGGGGATTGTGCGGAGCGCCCGGAAGATGCCGGAGGGGCCGCGCGTGTCGCCGACGTTGATGTCAACGCCATATTCCTTGGGGATCAGGATGTCGTACTGCCACGTGTCCACGTCGCCGCAGAGGATGGTCGTGAGCACGGCGTCGGCGCCTTCGAGCGCCTTTCTGCGGTCTGTCGTCGCGGTGAGGCGCGCGGGGTATTTGCCGGCGGAGATGACGCGTTCGCACGAGGCCTTGGCCATGCGCAGACGCTCTTTGTTGATGTCCACGAGTGCGATGTCGGCATCGCGCATCGTGGGGAAGGTGAGGATGTCGCGGACGAGATTGCGGGTGAAGCCGAGGCTACCGGCACCGATGAAGACGACTTTGGCAGGCATATTGCTCCTTAGTGGGTTGATTGGGATTAAATGTCGGCATTATACCGCTGCGGGATCGTTGGAGTCAAGAAAACGTCGAAGGGCGGACAGGGGGAGCTGGATCCAAAGTTCAATTGGTTCGGATCAGACGGATCAGTGAGCGTGAGGGCAAGGGCGGGAGAGCGCGTGTGGGAGCAAGTCTAAGAACGTGCACGTGTGGGGTAAATCCATTAGGGACGCCCCTCAAAAAAATGTGTTTTTGCAATGGGGGGCGGAAGATGGTAGACTAGCTTGCCTATGACGCGAACTGAACATACCTTCATTGGCTGCGATGCCTCGTACGACGAAAGCGACATCGTGCTTTTCGGAGCGCCCTTCGACAGCACGACCTCGTTTCGGCCGGGCGCGCGCTTCGGCTGCTCGGCGATGCGCAACGAGAGCTTCGGCATCGAGACGTTCAGCCCGTACCAGGATCGCGATCTTGCCTGTCTGCGCATCTTCGACGGCGGCGACCTCGAACTGCCCTTCGGCAGCCCCGAGGCGGCGCTGGACATGATCGCCGAGCAGACGGACGACATCCTCGGCGACGGCAAGATCCCCGTCATGCTCGGCGGCGAGCACCTCGTCACCCTCGGCGCCGTGCGCAGCGCCGTCCGCCGCCACCCCGATCTGCGCATCGTCCATTTCGACGCCCACGCCGACCTGCGCGACGAGTACCTCGGCGTCAAGCTGTCGCACGCCTGCGTGATGCGCCGGTGCCACGAGCTGGTGGGCGACGGGCGGATTTTCCAGTTCGGGATTCGCAGCGGCGACGGCGCCGAATTCGAATGGGGCGCCCGGCACGTGAAGACGTGCCGCTTCGGGTTCAGCCGCCTGCCCGACGCCGTGCGCGAGATTGGCGAGGCGCCGGTCTACGTCACGGTCGATCTCGACGTCCTCGATCCCTCGTGCTTCCCGGGCACGGGCACGCCCGAGGCGGGCGGCGTCTCGTTCGCCGGCCTGCTCCGGGCGCTGAAGACGGCGCTTCGGCTGAACGTCGTCGCGATGGACTTCACCGAACTTTCGCCAGCCTGCGACGCCTCCGGGGCGTCCACGGCGCTGGCTTGCAAAATCCTGCGGGAGGCGCTCCTCCTGCTTGGAGGGAGAAACACATGAGCCGAACATTGATCATTGGAGCCGGCGGCGTCGCCGGCGTGGTCGTCCACAAGTGCTGCCAGAACCACGAGGTGTTTCCGGACATCTGCATCGCGAGCCGCACGAAGTCGAAGTGCGACGCGCTCAAGGAAAAGCTCGACGGCGGCAAGACGGCGATCTCCACCGCCCGGGTGGACGCCGACAGCGTGGAGGAGCTGGTTGCGCTGATCAAGGACTACCGGCCCGATCTCGTGATGAACATCGCGCTGCCGTACCAGGACTTGACGATCATGGACGCGTGCCTCGCGACGGGCGTCGACTACCTGGACACCGCCAACTACGAGCCGCCAGACACGGCGAAGTTCGAGTACAAGTGGCAGTGGGACTACCGCGACCGCTTCGAGAAGGCCGGCATCATGGCCCTGCTCGGGTGCGGGTTCGACCCCGGCGTCACGGGCGTGTTCAGCGCCCATGCGCAGAAGCACCACTTCGACGCCATCGAGACGATCGACATCCTCGACTGCAACGGCGGCGACCACGGCTACCCCTTCGCCACCAACTTCAACCCCGAGATCAACATCCGCGAGGTCACCGCCAAGGGGAGCTACTGGGAGAACGGCGAGTGGGTCGAGACGGAGCCGATGGAGATCAAGCGCGTGTACGACTTCGACGGCGTCGGCCCGAAGGACATGTACCTGCTCCACCACGAGGAGATCGAGTCGCTGGCGCTGAACATCAAGGGCGTCAAGCGCATCCGCTTCTTCATGACCTTCGGGCAGAGCTACCTGACGCACCTGAAGTGCCTGGAGAACGTCGGCATGACGTCGATCGAGCCGATCGAGTTCGAGGGCCGGCAGATCGTTCCGCTGCAGTTCCTCAAGGCCGTGCTGCCCGATCCCGCGTCGCTGGGGCCGCGCACCCAGGGCAAGACGAACATCGGCTGCATCTTCACGGGCCTCAAGGACGGCAAGCCGAAGCGCTACTACGTCTACAACATCTGCGACCACCAGGAATGCTACCGCGAAGTCGGCTCCCAGGCGATTTCGTACACGACCGGCGTCCCGGCGATGATCGGCGGCATGATGATGCTCACCGGCAAGTGGAAGCGCCCCGGCGTCTTCAACGTCGAGGAATTCGATCCCGATCCCTTCATGGACGCCCTGAACCAGTGGGGCCTGCCGTGGAAGGAGAGCTTCGATCCCGTTTTAGTGGACTGAAATCTCGCCTGCACTTGCTCTCATGAGTCGCTAGTCGCTAGTCGCTAGTGGCTAGTGCCGAAAGGCGAAACACTTGCTCCCACACTTGCTCTCACACATTGATCTGACCAATCCGACCGATCCGACCGATCAGACCGATCCTAACGACTCGCCAAAGCCCGCGACAAAGTTGCCTCCGCGGGTCTTGAGCCTGGGCTGGCGTCGGTGACGTCGACAAAGCTCACGACAACGCTCGCGACAAAGCTGCCCTCCGGCTCCCTAGCCGCAAGCCGCTAAAATCGACAACGTGACAAAGCTGCTCTCCGGCAAATCACAAATCACAAGTCTAAAATTCCCTTCATTTTTCAAGACAGGATTACAGGATTTACAGGATTGGTTTCTGTTTTTCGTGGCTATTCCCCACTCGGCGAAGCCGCCAAAGCCCTTGCGGTCTTCGCGGCCTTTGCGTGAAAAACTCATGCCAAGGACGCCAAGGTTCTTCAGGACTATGGTCCATGGACTATGGACTATCGAAGAGGGCGCGAGACGAGAGACAAGAGACAAGAACGAGACCGGAGACCCTCAAGCCACCCACCCCTTTTCGTGTCTTTCGTAGTTAAAACCCCGCCACCTACGCTCATTCACCTACGTCCATCCAGCCCCGTCATTCGTCATTCGTAATTCATTCGCAATCCGTCATTCATCAAGTTTTGGTTGACAGCACGAAAAGGTTCATGTAATGTGTGAGGCGTTTAGTCGGGTGAATTGTTCATCCCTAGGTTTGCCCCTAATTGTCCATAATGAAATGAGGTTAATGTGATGGCCGGGAAGACAAACTCAAAATCAAAGCCTAAGTCGAAGACGGCGTCTGACTCGCAGCCTGACTTTGACAGGGAAGTCATGGTTCTCTTTGCAGCGGCAATCGACGAAGGGCGATCGGCACTCAAAAAGGGAGTCGAGGAACGCAAGAAGCGTGAAGCCATGGACCAGAAAAACTGGGCTTCCTTCCGTTTTTAACCGTGTTTTAGAAATCCCAGATTTTTAAGTTGTTGGACTCATGGATGTAAAGCATGTCGGCTCCATAAGCGACCTCTGGGATTTGCTTCGGTATCTGGAGATAGCAGACAGAGACAAGATTCCGATATACAAGATACTGTTTTCATTAAAACGAAAGGGTTTTTTGAAACATGTTCTTGTGTTCGAGGATGTTGTGTCGGATCAATTTTCTGCCGAATGTCGGTGGCAAAAGAAAGAGGAGGGGCGTTGTCGTCGTTTGCATTTCTTCGATGGCGATCCCTGTGCTGGCGAGCCAGAGTACGGTGGTTATTGCGATTTGCGTCCCGATGGAAGCGTGGCCGAGGCCTTCATAACAATTAAGACGGTAAAAAACGCCCAGTCAGAGAGCTATGCATTTTTCCCTTGTGTGATAGAGACATCCTTTGACGTGTCTATAAACAATGATGGCACAAAGCGAACTTACGATATTTCGGGGTTTTATTACATAGAGAAAAACAACCGCGAAACCATGTGTGCGCAAGCTTTGCTCTATGGAGTCGCAAAGTATTGGCGACATCAAGCCAAGCGTTTTGAAAAGGTCAAGACAACAATAGACATCAACATTCAGGCTGGGCTGGTCAATCCTTCGGACTGCATGGATGGTCGCGGCTTGAACATTGAAGAGATGCAAAGGTTTTTTGCTTCGAACAATGTGCCATTTTGGATGCGTAATTATGCCTACATGTCAGCAAATGCCGTGAGTGCTGAGCATGTTCTTCAGGATGTTTACGGTTTCATTGAATCCGGGTTGCCAGTTGTCGCCGCCATCAAGACTGATCGCGGATTGCACGCAATCACCATCATAGGGCATACTTTTGACAAGAACAGTTGGCGAGCCATGGCTGATGTAGGATATTTCACCATGACTGATTCCGCCAAACCTGTGTTTTTGCCCAATGTGACATGGGTCGAAAACCTTGTTGTCGTTGACGATAATTTTGGGCCATACCATTTCTTTCCTTCGTGCGACCTCGAAAGCATGATTGTGGCCATGTTTGTTCCATTGCCGGTTGCCAAGATGCTGCGCCCGCATGAAGCTGTACAGCTTTTTGCGGAGCAAACTCTTGTTTCCGAAAGTTTTACGGATTTAATCCAGTATTTTTTGGATTCTGATGAACTCTTGCCGCAAAATCGGTCGTGGCTTGAGGTGTTTGCTCGGCAATTGGAGGTTCGATGCGGAAGCGGACTTGTGCTTCGCCCTTTTTTGAGGGATTCCAGCCAAGTGCCGTCCGTGTATGGAGGGCACGAATTTGCCGATCCATTACGCAAGGAGTTTGCAAAGCAAAATCGGTGCGGTTATTATTGGATTGTTGAGTTTAGTTGGCCGGATGTGTACTGCTTCCAGCAATCCAGATGCGGTTCGGTGATTTTTCGCGCAGATGATTCGGACATGTCTTTTGTCGTCATGCACATTCCCGGGGTGTTGATTGCGTTCGAAAGAGGAAAGAGAAAGCTTGAGATTGTCTATGCAAAAGCGGAAGACGCACCACATCCACATGAAAAACCGGGATAGACTCAATGGACATCAACTATGAACAGGGCATTGTTGGATGCGAAGCAATAAAAACGCCGTTTTACATCGTCGATGAACGGCTTCTCATCCGCAATCTTGAGACGCTGGAGTCGGTGAGCTTGAGGTCGGGGTGCAAGATTCTGCTGGCGCAGAAGGGCTTTTCGATGTTCAGCGTGTATCCGCTGATCGGCCGGTATTTGGCGGGGACGACGGCGAGCTCGCTGTTCGAGGCGCGGCTGGGGCGCGAGGAGATGGGGGGCGAAGTGCACATCTTCAACCCCGCCTTCGACGACGCCGACTTCGGCGAGATTCTGGAGATTTGCGACTGCATCGTGTTCAACTCCATGAACCAGTGGCGCAAGTTCCGGGGCAGGGTGAAGACGGCGCCACGGCGGATCGCGTGCGGGCTGCGCGTCAACCACGGCTATTCGGAGGTCGAGACGGAGCTTTACAACCCGTGCGCGCCCGGGTCGCGCCTGGGCATCCGGCGGGAGCACCTCGACGAGGCCGAGCTGGAC
This sequence comes from Kiritimatiellia bacterium, assembly GCA_050942875.1. GTDB lineage: Bacteria > Verrucomicrobiota > Kiritimatiellia > RFP12 > UBA3636 > JAAZAI01. The sequence goes on along the minus strand of JBMNOD010000054.1, from coordinate 7,062 downwards.
GGCATCAGCGGGCTGCACTTCCACACGATGTGCGAGCAGGGGGCGGATGTGCTGGAGCGGACGCTCCCGCATCTGGAGGCCCGGTTCGGCGACCTGATGCACCGCATGGACTGGATCAACTTCGGGGGCGGGCACCACATCACGCGCCCGGGCTACGACATCGACAAGCTGGTGGCGTGCATCCGCCGCATCCAGGACACGTACCACGTGCAGGTCTATCTGGAGCCGGGCGAGGCGATCGCGCTCGACACGGGCTTCCTGGTGGCGTCCGTCCTGGACGTCAATGAATACGACATCCCGGTGGCGATCCTCGACACGTCGGCCGCCTGCCACATGCCGGACGTCCTGGAGATGCCGTACCGGCCCATGATCATTGGCTCGGGGCGGGAGGGGGAGAAGGCGCACACGTACCGCCTCGGCGGGCCGACCTGCCTGGCGGGCGATGTGATCGGCGCGTATTCCTTCGACCGGAAGCTCCAGGAGGGCGACCGGCTCGTGTTCACGGACATGGCGCACTACACCATGGTCAAGAACAACACGTTCAACGGCGTCAACCTGCCGTCGATCGTCCTGCGCCGAACGAATGGCGAGATCAAGCGGGTCAAAAGCTTCGGGTACGAAGACTTCAAGGGGCGGTTGTCGTAGCCGCGTGATTGCGTGAGTCGGGTGTGCATGGGTTCTAGGGGTTGGCGTCCAAATCATTTCAAACAAAAGGCCAAAACATGACGTGGTTGGTTCTCGCATTTCTTTCAGCGATTTTTGCCGCGCTGACGTCGATCCTCGCCAAGATTGGCATCGAAGGCGTCAATTCCAACCTGGCCACGGCCATCCGCACAACGGTCGTGCTGGTCATGGCGTGGGGCATGGTTTTCATCGCGCAGGCCCAGGGCGGGATTGGGCAAATCGCGCAGAAGAGCTGGCTGTTCTTGATCCTCTCCGGGCTTGCCACCGGTGGATCGTGGCTCTGCTATTACGCGGCGTTGCAAATGGGCGATGTGTCGAAGGTCGTGCCCATCGACAAGCTGAGCATCGTGATCACCATTGTGCTGGCCTTCGTTTTTCTGGGCGAACAAGTCTCCCTTCAATCCATCATCGGCTGCGTCCTGATTGGAGCCGGCACGCTTTTGATGGTGCTGTAAAGCTTGAAGCTACAGTCCCCACTGGACGACGGTGGCGCCCCAGGTGAGGCCGGCGCCGAAGGCGACGAGGAGGATGAAGTCGCCGTCCTGGATGCGGCCGTCGCGAACGGCCTCGTCGAGGGCGAGGGGGATGGAGGCGGCGGTGGTGTTGCCGTAGCGGTCGAGGTTGAGGACGACCTTGTCCATCGGGAGCGCGAGCTTGTCGGCGATGGCGCTGATGATGCGCACGTTGGCCTGGTGTGGGACGACGGCCTTGACGTCGGCCATTGCGATGCCGGCCTGGGCGACGGCCTTTTCGGCGATTTCGGCCATGCCGCGGACGGCGGACTTGAAGACCTGGTTGCCTTCCATCTTGATGAAATGCTGGCGGTTCTGGACGGTGTCGGCGGAGGCGGGAAGGGTGGAGCCGCCGGCTTCGACGCGGATGAGGTTTGCGAGGGTGCCGTCCGAGCCCATGCAGTTGGAAATGACGCCGCGGCTGTTGCCGGAGCCGGCTTCGAGGACGACGGCGCCTGCGCCGTCGCCGAAGATCACGCACGTGCTGCGATCCTGCCAGTCGAGGATGGCGCTCATTTTTTCGGCGCCGACGACCATGGCTTTTCGGGCCGCGCCGGTGAGGATGTACTGGCGGGCGATGTCGAGGGCGAAGACGAAGCCCGAGCAGGCGGCGGAGATGTCGAAGCAGGTCGCGTTGACGAGGCCGACCTTGGGTTGCACGAGGCAGGCGGTGGAGGGGGTGCTGTGGTCGGCCGTGATGGTGGCGACGACGAGCAGGTCGATTTCGTCCGGCGCGGCGCCGGCATTGCGGAGGGCGTTCTCGGCGGCCTTGGCGGCCATTTCCGAGCAGGTTTCGTCGGGGGCGGCGATGCGGCGTTCGCGGATGCCGGTGCGGGTGGTGATCCACTCGTCGGTTGTGTCGACGATCTTGGAGAGGTCGTCGTTGGTGATCGTCTTTTCCGGAACCCAGATGCCGATTCCGGAGATGACGGCGGTTTTGTTGGAAATGGAAAGAGAGGAGGTCATGTTGCGTCTCCCAAGGGCTGCGCCGGAGTGCGCGTCAGCCTAGGGCTGGCGTGCGATGGATGCCAGTTGGTCTGAGATTTTGGAATGCACGTGCGTCCGGGTGGCTTCGGCGGAGACCCGGATGGCATGGAAGATGGCCTTGTGGGACGACGAGCCGTGGGTGATGATGACGGTGCCGTTGACGCCGAGGAGCGGGGCGCCGCCGTAGATGTTTGGATCGAGGCGCTTCTTCATGCTGCGCAATGCGCCGGAGAGGCAGACGGTGCCGAGAAGTCTGAGGGGGTTGGCCTTGAATTCCTGTTTCATCCAGTGGGTGATGGTGCGGGCTGCGCTTTCGACCGTCTTGAGCAGCACGTTGCCGACGAAACCGTCGCAGACGACGACGTCGGTTTCCCCCTTGAGGATGTCGTGGCCTTCGACGTTGCCGCGGAAGTTGATTTTCTCGTTGCCGCGGAGGCGGTCGAAGGTCTTTCGGGTGACGTCGTTGCCTTTGAGCTCCTCTTCGCCGATGCTCAGCAGGCCCACGGCGGGGGTGTCCTGCCCGAGAATGGCTTGGGAGTAGAGGCTTCCCATCAGGGCGAACTGTTCGAGTTCGATTTCGTCGCAATCGATGTTCGCTCCTGCGTCGATGAGCAGGACGGGGCGCCCGAGCGTGGGCAGGATGGTGCCGATGGCGGGGCGTTTGACGCCGGGGATGCGCCTCAGGACGAAAATTGCGGCGGCGACCATGGCGCCGGTGCTTCCGGCGGAGAGGAATGCATCTGCTTCGCCGTTTTTGACCAGCTCCATGCCGCGGTAGATCGACGAGTCGCGCTTGGCGCGGACGGCCTGGGCCGGGGGCTCGCCCATGGCGATTACCTGCGTGGTGTGGACGATGCGGATTCGCTCGGAGGGCTTGGCGCGATTTGCGGCAAGCTCCGCCAGGATGGCGGTTTCGTCGCCAACCAATATAATGACGAGGTCCTCGGGGAGTTTCCGAGAGGCCTCGACAGCGCCTTTGACGATTTCGCGGGGGGCGAAATCGCCGCCCATGGCATCGACCGCGATCCGCATGGACGGATCCTGCCTAATCCTCGTCCTTGGTCTTGATCGTCAGGACCTTGCGACCGCGGTACATGCCGCATTGCTTGCAGGCGCGGTGGGATTCCGCCGGTGCGTTGCACTCAGGGCAGGTGCTCACGCTGGCGATTTCGGCCTTTTTCTGTGCGCGGCGCATGCGGACGCGCATTTTTGATTTTTTGCGTTTGGGTACGGCCATGGGAGGGCTCCGTATTCGTTTGTGTTGAGGGTTTCTGTGAAATCAGGCGGTCGAGGACATCCCAGGCTCCGGCGGCCACGGCATCGACGCACGGGCAGGGGCCTGCGGCCAGCGATGTTCCGCAGCGGGGGCACAGGCCTTTGCATTCGGGGTCGCAGACCGGGTGGTTTGGAAGGGCAAGTAGGATAGCTTCTCTGAGGTCGGAAGTCAAGTCAACTTCCGCGCTTTCCTCCGGGAGCTGCCTTGAAAAGCAGAGCGGTTCCGAGAGTTCCAGTGCGATGGGGCGTCCGCATCGAGCGCACACCCCTTCGAAGCGAGCCGAGGCATGCCCGTCGATCAGCAGTTCGTCTCCGAAGACCCGGGCGTCGAAGCTCCAGCGCAGGGGGGTTGCCGGGTGGACGATCTCCGATCCGTCGTCTTTCCAGTCGAAGACGTCGATGGGCTCTTCGCCGGAAAAACTTGCGGCGGTTTCGGTGAGGTTGGCCGTCTGCAGGATCATGGCGTTTTTGTGTTGAGGCAGTCGATCACGACCCGGCGCTCGAGGTGGCGCTGGACGGCGGGCGGGACGAAGATGCTCGTGTCGCCGGCGTAGCGGGAGACCTCGCGGACGGTGCTGGAGCTCACGTAGCTGTGGTTTTCCTTGGGCATCATGAAGATCGTTTCGATTTCCGGAGCCAGCTTGCGGTTGGTGAGCGCCATCTGGAATTCGTATTCGAAGTCGCTGTACGCCCGCAGGCCGCGCAGGACGACGCGTGCGCCGCAACGGCGGACGAAGTCGACGAGCAGGCCATCCATGACCATGGCGGAGACGTTGTCCATGCCTTCGATGACCTCGTTCACCATTTCCAGACGCTCGGCGGCGGAGAACATCCAGCCGGCCTTGGTGGTGTTGGCGGAGATGGCCACAATGACGTGATCGAAGAGCCCCCGGGCGCGTTCGAGCAGGTCGAGATGCCCCAGGGTGAGTGGGTCGAAGGTGCCGGGATAGACGATGCTGTTGGGTTTGAGCATGGCGTCAGGCCTCCTTGAGCCTGCGAAGAATCAAAATTCCGGTTTGACCGTATCGGCGTTGGGTGATGAGTTTCCAGCCCGGGGCTTCCGGGGCGGGGGCGGTGGCGCGTTGCTCGATGACGAGAAAGCCACCGGGGGCGAGGCGCCCGGATGCGGGCAGCAGGTCGAGGACTCGGCGGACGAAGCCGGGTGCCTCGTCATATGGCGGGTCGACATAGATGATGTCGAATGATTCGCTGCCGAGCGCAGACCTCGCCAGCCAGGCGATGGCGTCGGTTTGCAGGATGGAGCCGACTTCCTTGCCGCAGAGTGTTTCGACGTTGCGTCTCAGCACGGCGGCGACGGCGGGCTTTTGCTCGATCCAGACGACGCGGGCGGCGCCTCGGCTCCACGCTTCGATCCCGACGCAGCCGGAGCCGGCGAAGAGATCGAGAAAGGCGCAGTCGGGAAGGATGTTCGCCAGCATGGAGAAGACGGCTTCCCGGACTGCATCTTGCGTCGGCCGCACGTGTCCTGCGGCAGGAGTCTTTACACTTCTGCCGAGGATCTGGCCGCCGGCGATTCGCATTAGAACGCCTCGGCGAGGCGTTCGAAGTGCGCCTTTTCGTGGAGGCAGGCCGGGCAGATGTCCGGCGCTTCGGCGCCTTCGTGGAGGTAGCCGCAGTTGCGGCAGCGCCAGACGGTCGGCGCGCCGTTCACGAACATCGTGCCGTTCTTCACGCGCTCGAGGAGCTTGAGGTAGCGCTCTTCGTGGTACTTCTCGGCGATGGCGATCTTGCGGTACATCAAGGCGATTTCGGGGAAGCCCTCGTCGTCGGCGACCTTGGCGAAGGCGGGGTAGAGATCGGCCCACTCTTCGCGCTCGCCGCAGGCGGCGGCCTCGAGGTTCTCGGCCGTGGTGCCGATCTTGCCGGCGGGGAAGGTCGCGGTGATTTCGAGGTCGCCGCCCTTGAGCCACTTGAACATGCGCTCGGCATGCTCTTTTTCCTGCTGAGCCGTTTCGGCGAAGATTTCCGAAATCAGCACGTAGCCTTCCTTCTTGGCGGTGCTGGCAAAAAACGTGTAGCGGTTGCGCGCCTGGGACTCTCCTGCAAAGCTCGTGAGGAGGTTCTTCTCGGTCTGCGTTCCTTTGATCGATTTCATGTGTCGTTTTTCCTTTCGCATGTTGAGGGAGGGGATCACCCGATGTGTCCCCACGCGTGCGATCTAAGGCACTACTATACTCTGTTTTTGCGGAAGAGGGCAAGCTCTTTCGTGACACCCTAAATTGCGGAAGATTTGGCGCGAGAGCGTTCCGAGGAGCCGGAAGCGTGGTTTGACGGCTGCCGAGAGGGGAATCGAAGGACGCCGACTCTCCATCGACGCCTTGGTTGCGTCTTTTCAGGCGTTTCCAGCCTTGGGGAGGGCGTCGGACGCCCTTCCCAGGCGAAATCCAGGCAGGCTCCGCCGCGGCCGGGCTGTCGCCCGTCCGTCTGGAGCCGTTCGGTTCCGGCCTTCGCCTTGCGCTACGGCGATTCGGTCGGCTGCACCCGGCAGGGGAACGCCTCGAGCAGTTCCAGGATGCGCTTCACCCAATCCTTCGGGGCGGCGAAGCGCAGGACGATCTTGCGGCTGAGCCGCGACAGGCGCGCGCCGACCGTCAGCACGTGGAAGCGCACGCTGCGCACGCGCCGCACGCGGCTCTCAGGCTCCGGGTCGGCCGCCCGGAGCGCGGCGGCCATGTTGTAGGCCACCGCGTTGAGCGCGAACCAGGCCGCGTTGGCCCCGAACTTCTGGCTGGGCGGGCGGGCCGCCGCCAGATCGTTCTTCATTTCGTCATGGACGTGCTCGACCGTGCCCGCCTTCCCGCGGTGCCACTCGACGACTTTTTCGCCCGACTCCGCCCGGTTGGTCGCCACGGCGAAGTGCCTGCGGTCGTTCCCGTCGTCGAAGAGATCGCCCTGGGGCTTGAGGAAGCGAAGCCCGATGCAGCGCCGGGGGCGGGCGTGCTTGTCCTCCGAGCGCAGGCCGGGCACGTAGTCGAGCTCGGCCCACTGCTTGAGCGTGCCGTCCGATTCGCGGTCGAACGTCTTCCACGCGGCCTCGGGGACGCGGCGCGCGGCGGTCGCCACTTCCGGGACCATCCGGACGCTGATCGCGTAGTCGATCCTGCCCCGCGGGCCGCCTCCGCGTCGTGGAAGCGCTCGAGCCAGTCGAGAAGGGCGCGGGAGCTCGGCGCCTTGAAGCCCAGCATCTTCGACACCGCCGGATCCTCCCTCAGCCGATCCACGTCCTCCACGCATCCCGCGCCGAGCATCAGCGCGCACGCCGTCGACTCGACGAACTCGCCCGCCGTGAAGCCGAGCTTGATGCGGCGCAGGGCGCCGAGGTTCGCGTCGCACGCGCCGGGAAGCTCCATGCCGCGGAAGACGCGGGAGGCCACCGCCATGCCGCCAAGGCCGGTCACGGTGCCGGGAATGGGGTCCGGGGAGATTTCGTAGGGGATTTTCCATTGTGCAGGGGTTTTCGGTCTCATGGGACGCATGTTCCATCAAGACGGTCTTGATAAGGCAAGCGGAAAATTATCGCCGTTTTTCCGCTTCATTCCAGCACTTCGGAAAACCTCGCAAAAAAATCTCCCGCAAAACAGGG